>DAORTY010000023.1:1396-36020 GCA_035432905.1 Ilumatobacteraceae bacterium
GTTGCGCCTAACCTCTGCTGCGTGACGATCCCCGATTTCGATGCCGCTGGCGAGCTGGCGTTTGCCCGCGAACTGGCCGACCTGGCCACCGCTGTGTCGCTGCCGTACTACAACAACCGCAGCTTCAGTCTCGATTGGAAGGCCAATCACACCGAGGTGACCGAGGCCGATCGCGGTGCGGAGTTGGCAATCTCGACTCGGGTGCTGCGCGACCGACCACACCACGGACTCTTCGGTGAAGAGCACGGGTTGGTCGGCGACCTGGACAGCCCGTGGCGCTGGATCGTCGACCCCATCGACGGCACCAGCAACTTCGTGCGCGGCATCCCCGTGTGGGCATCACTCATCGCACTCACCCATGTCGAGCACGGTGCGGTCATCGGCGTGGTGTCAGCGCCGGCGATGGGACGCAACTGGTGGGCGGCGAAGGGTCTGGGCGCGTTCGCCGACGGCAAGCGCTGCCAGGTCTCGACGGTGGCGGCGCTCGACGAGGCGCAGGTCTCCGTGACCTTCTCGTCACAGTGGGACGACCTGGGCCTCACCGGCGAGTTGGTGCGTTTGCAACAATCGGCCTACCGGGCCCGAGGCTTCGGCGACTTCTGGCAGCACATGTTGGTGGCCGAGGGCGCCGTCGACCTGGCTGTCGATGCTGTCGGCGTGCAGCCGTACGACCTGGCAGCTGTGATGGTGGTCGTCGAAGAGGCCGGTGGCACGTTCACCGATCGACACGGTGAGCGCACGTTCATGAACGACTCAGCCATCTCGTCGAACGGACTACTGCACAGCTGCGCGAAGATGCTGGGCTGAGGGGGTCGCATGACGCACGACTTGGTGATTCGAAACGCCTTTCTGGTCGATGGCACCGGCGCTCCGGGGCGGATGGCCGACGTTGCAATCGACGGTGGGCTGATCGCAGCGGTCGAACCTGCAGGCACCATCGCCGACGGTGTCCAGGTGATCGACGCAGCTGGTCTGCTGCTGACGCCCGGTTTCGTCGACGTTCATACGCACTACGACGCACAGGTGACGTGGGATCCGTTCGTCACGCCGTCGGGCTGGCACGGCGTCACCACCGCGCTGATGGGCAACTGCGGCGTCGGGTTCGCACCTGCTACGCCCGACAGCCATGAGTGGCTGATCCAACTGATGGAGGGTGTCGAGGACATCCCGGGTTCGGCGCTGGCCGAGGGCATCAAGTGGGGCTGGGAGAGCTACCCCGAATACCTCGACGTGCTCGAGCAGCTGCCGCGGGTCATGGACATCGGTTCGTCCATCGCTCACGGCCCACTCCGCGCCTATGTGATGGGCAAGGAGAGCGGCGGCAATGCCGAGCCGACCGAGACGGAGATCACCGAGATGTCCCGGTTGGTGGAGGAAGCACTGCGAGCTGGCGCGTTCGGCTTCACCACCTCGCGCACGCCCATCCACAAGGCGAAGGACGGCGAGCTGGTGCCGGGCACCAACGCCGAGGAGCACGAGCTGCTCGGCATCGCCGCCGCCATCGCACGCGTCGGGCACGGCGTGTTCGGGTTCGCGCCCGACCACGCGCTGGTGCCCGTGAAGGAATGGCCCTGGATGCGCAAGGTTGCAGCCCTCACCGGGCAGCCGATCTGCGTCAATCTCAACCAGTCGGACAAGGCGCCGGAGGTCTGGCGGGAGGTGCTGCGACTACTCGATCAGGCCCACGCCGACGGGCTGCCCATCATCGCCCAGGTCGCGGGCCGCAGTATCGGCATTCTCTACTGCCTGCAGGGCTCGGTGCACCCACTGCTGTTCCACCCGGCGTACCAGGAGATCGCGTCACTCCCGCTGGCCGACCAGTTGACTGCGCTGGCCGAGCCCGAGCGGCGTCGACGGATCATCGAGGACATTCCCGACGACGGTGGCTTCTTCCAGTCAGCGGTGCTCGATGGCCTCGGCCGCATCTGGTTGGTTGATGACGAGAACATCGACTACGAGCCGGCGGCGATCGACAGCGTTGCCGAGGTCGCCGCGCGCGCCGGGGTGCCGCCGATGCAGTTGGTACTCGATCAGATGCTCGCCCACGAGGGCAACGGCATGCTGTACGCGCCCTTCTTCAACTACACGTACGGCGACCTGTCGTTCACCGAAGCCGTGACCCGACACCCGCACACGCGCATGGGGCTGTCCGACGGCGGTGCGCACTGCGGCGCGATCTGCGACGGCGGCATGCCCACGTTCATGATCACGCACTGGACGCGCGACCGCAGCCGCGGCGAGAAGCTGCCGTTGGAGTACATCGTGCGCCGCCAAACCTCGCAGACCGCCGAGCTGTACGGCATCACCGACCGCGGCATCGTGGCGCCGGGCATGCGAGCCGATCTCAATTTGATCGACTACGAGCGGCTCGGGTTCGACGTGCCGCGTATGGCCTACGACCTGCCCGCCGGCGGTCGCCGCATCGTGCAGAAGGCGCGCGGCTACGTCGGCACCTGGGTAGCCGGCGTGCAGACGGTGGCCAACGACGAGTTCACCGGCGCCACCCCCGGCAAGCTCCTTCGCGCCGGCCGCTAGCTCGAGCCGGTGGCGACGCCAGACGGTCGACCGTTGGGGCCGGGCTTTCGGGCGTTGTTCCTCGGATCGCTCGTGTCCAACACGGGTGACGGCATCCGGCTCGCCGCGCTACCGCTGCTGGCTGCGCAACTGACTGCATCGCCCCTGCTGGTGAGCGCGGTCACCGCCGCGCAGTTCCTGCCGTGGGTGTCGGTCGCGCCCGTGGGCGGCGTACTGGTCGACCGCCATGATCGTCGGCGAATGATCCTGGTCACGCAGGCGTGGCGCGGGTTTGTCATGCTTGCTCTCGCGTTGTTGGTCGCCAGCGAGGTCGTCGCGATCTGGCATCTCTGTGTCGTCGCCTTCGTCATCACCGCGGGCGAGATTCTGGTTGATCCGTCGGTCGTGGCGCTGGTGCCGACGCTGGTCGACGACGAGCAACTCGATACCGCGAACGGACGCATTGCGAGCGCGGAGATCGTGACCAACGATTTCGCGGGCGGGCCCGTCGGCGCGACCGCGTTCGGGCTTGCACCGTGGCTTCCGTTCCTGCTGGACGCCGCCAGCTACCTCGCCTCCCTCGTTCCGTTCCGCCGTCTTCCCAGCGATCCGCCTCCAGTCGAGGCCCAGACCACACCAGCAGAACGGCCGACCCTGCTGTCCGACGCTGTCGCGGGCCTCCGATTCCTCACACGGCATCCCATCCTCGGGCCGCTCACTGCCGCCACGATGGTGTACTACCTCGGCGCAGCCACCGGGTTCAGCCTGCTCGTGTTGCTCGTTCTCGACGGCGCAGGTGGCCCGGCATGGGCGTTCGGCGTCGTGCTCGCCTGTGGAGCTGTCGGGGCATTCATCGGGACGCAGCTCGGGGGCACGCTGTCACGTCGATTCGGCACACGAGCCGTCTTGGCCACTGCGACTGCTGTGGAGGGTCTCGCTCTGGCGGCCATGGCGCTGTCCACATCGGTCGCTGTCCTCGCCGCGGTCTGGTTCCTCGGCGGTCTGCCGGCTGGAGTCCGCATCCCCGTTGCCCGCTCGTTGCAGCAGCGCCTCACCCCCAATCGCCTACTCGGCCGCGTCAACGTCTCGGCTCGAATGTTCACCCGCGGCATCATCGTCGTCGGCGCGCTCGCCAGTGGTGCCCTCGCCACCGCCATCGGTCTGCGGTGGACGTTCGTTGTCGCAGGTGCGGTCGAGCTGGTCGCCGCGACCCTCATGGCACGGGCCCTTCGCGATGTCCGGCCGACACCTGTAGAACAGATGAGGGGCTGAACTCGACACCCTCGGTTCACATCGAAAGTACTGTGTGACACCCCTTGAGTACAGTCGTTCGTATGGATCTGGCGGCGTTGCGACCTTTGATTGCGGGCACTGTGCTGTCCGATCTCGATGTCTGTCGTGCCGAACTGATGGCGATCGGGGTCGTGCGCGGGTTGTTGGATGCGCGTGAGGTCGACGTGGTGCGCCGCCTTGATGAACTTGCCGGCTCGGATACGTCGTTGTTTCCCCAAGAGGTGGTCGCCACGGCCACCAAGACATCGCTGACACATGCTGATCGGTTACGCGAACGCGCCGACACCTGTTCGTCGGTCCCGGAGCTGGGTGCCGCGTTGTCGGCCGGGTCGACCACGGGCGACCGGGTCGACATCGTGGTCCGCGCGACAGCCGGGTTGTCCGCATCCGAACGCGCAGCGGTGGCCCGCCACGGACACACACTCGCGTTGGCAGCGGGTGAACAAACCGCTTCGGCGTTCCGCAAAACCGTCGAGGCTGTGGTCTCCAACGCGCGTGCCGACGACGGGTTGGCACGCCTCGAGCGTCAACGACGTCAGGCCCGGCTGCGGTGGTGGACGGACGCAGACGGGATGTGGAACCTTGCCGGCCGCTTCGACCCCGCCACCGGAGCACGTATGGAAGGCCGCCTACGGAATCGGATCAACCGCATCCGCGCCGGCGGGCTACCCGACACCTGCCCCACCGACCCGGTCGACATGCAGCAACACCTCGCCGCGCTCGCACTCGCCGAACTACTCGGCGTACGCGACACCGACACCGGACACGACACCGGTGACACTGGCGACGACACCCGACCACGACCCACCGCCGGTGGTGGTGGTGGTGGTGGCGGCGGTGTGCCTGATGTGACGGTGATCATCGATGAACGCACACTGCGCGAAGGGCGCACACGTTCGGGCAGTGTGATCGATATCGGGCTCGGCACATTCGGGCTCCCCGTCGAAACAATCCGACGCTGGGCCTGCATTGGTTCGATCACCCCCGTCGTGGTGTCCGCCGACGGCACACGACTACTACTCGGCCGCGAAACACGGTCAGCGAACGCCGTCCAGCGTCGTGCGCTGCGAGTGCTCTACCGGTCCTGCGCACTGTGCGACACAGCATTCGATCTGTGCCAGATACACCACGTCGGCTGGTACTCACTGGGCGGCTACACCGACATCGACAACCTTCTCCCACTGTGCTCACGCCACCACCACCTCGTCCACGAAGGCGGCTGGACACTGCACCTCGCAGCAGACCGCACACTCACCACCACCAAACCCGGCCACAACATCTCCGTGCACCCACCACCCACCACACGAGCCGCCTGACAGCGGGCGAGTACGGTCCGGGCATGGCCGATGATGTGACCCACTACGACGCCGTCGAGGCGTACTGCAATCAGCTCAGCTACTTGCCCGGCGAAGGTGTCGGTCTGCACGTCTGGTGTTCCACCGACGGTTACGACGTCGATGTACGACGGTGGGGTGCAGCGAGCGCATCGGGAACATCGGCTGAGCCGGTGTGGGCGCAGGCTGGGCTGACGGGAGTGGCGCATCACACATCGGATGATGCGGACTCGAATGGGTGCGGGTGGCCAGTAGCGCTCACGATTCCTGTGGGCGACGACTGGGTCAGCGGTATGTACCTCGTCACACTGAGGGCTCACGGGGCGCCGGCCGACCGGGCCATCGGGTACGCGATGTTCGTCGTGCGCGCGGATGGCGCGGCGCGAGCCGCGGGCAATCCGTTGCTGGTGATCGCCACCAACACGTACAACGCGTACAACAACTGGGGCGGGCGCAGCCTGTACACCGGCGGGCATCAGGTCAGCTTCGACAGGCCGTTCGGGCGCGGCATGTTGCTGCGCGAGCGCACCGAGCGAGACGACCGCAAGAGTCGGCCGGCGTTGCCGGGCGAAGCGCCCGACGTCAACGGCGAGGTGTACCAGGCGTACCGCTGGGCGCATGGCTACCCGGGCTACATGAGCTCGGCGGGCTGGTTCACCTACGAGCGCCGGTTCGTCGAGTGGGCCGAGGCGAAGGGCATTGCGTTGGACTTCGCCGTCTCCAGCGACCTCGCACGCGACCCGTCTGTGGTGGACGGGTACCGGTTGGTGATGGGCGTTGGCCACGACGAGTACTGGTCGGCGGCACAGCGCGACACGATCGAGGCCCATGTCGCCGGCGGCGGGAACTACGCCAGCCTGTCGGGCAACACCATGTTCTGGCAGGTGCGGCTCACCGACGATGGCCGCACGATGACGGCACACAAGTACAACGCGCATCGCAACGACCCCGTGCTGGGCACCGACCGCGCGGGCGAGATGACCGGCATGTGGTGCGACCCGGTGGTGGGCCGCCCCGAGTGGCGTTTCCTCGGCGCCGGCTCGGCGTACGGCCTGTACAGCCGGTTCGGCCAGGCCACGCCGCGCGCCAGCGGCGGTTTCACCGTCTACCGCGACGATCACTGGCTGTTCGAGGGCACCGGCCTGCGCTACGGCGACCAGCTGGGCTCATCGTTGGGTGCGGTCGGCTACGAAACGGTGGGCGTGCGACTGGGCCTCGACGAGTACGGCCTACCCGTCGCCGCGCACGCCGACGCGGCGCCGCACACCGAGATCGTCGCCTTCGCCCCCGCCTCGAGCCTGGCCGAGGGTGAGTATCCGGCGTCGGTGGCAGCCAGTTCCGATCAGTGCGACCTGGAGTTCGTCGCCGAGCGCCTGTACGGCGACATCAGCGCCGACTCGATCGCGAGGGTACGCCACGGCAACGCCGTCATGCTGACGTGCAGGCCGGCTGGAGACACGGGCGGTACGGTCGCCACCATCGGCACCACCGACTGGGTGTACGCACTCGACGACCCAGCCGTCAGCCAGGTCACCCACAACGTCATCGCACGGCTGAATGGTTAGACGGGCAATGCATCACCGAAGTTGATGGCCATGTCGCGGGCCGTCAACATCGTGTCGCAATCCAGCGGCACCGTCTTTTGTCGGGAGCTGACCTGGCTGAGCGGCACGTACTTCACGGTCGGCGGATCGAGCGCAACCATGATGCCGTCCTCACCCTGGGCCAACGCCCGCACGGCCGCAGCACCGAAACGGAGACCGAGCAAGCGGTCGAACGAGGTCGGCGTACCGCCGCGCAGCAGATGGCCCAGAACGACCGTGCGCGCTTCCTTGCCGGTCAGCAGCTCCAACTCGGCCGCCACCTTCTCGCCGATGCCACCGAGGCGCTCCGCCTGGCCCAATGCCTTGCTCAACACCGACGCGCTGCCACCGACCGGCCGGGCACCCTCGGCGACGACGACGATGGAAAACTTGGCGCCACGCGCCTCGCGCTCACGAATGGTGGCGGCCACCGCCTCCAGGTCGTACGGGATCTCCGGAATCAAAATCGCGTGCACCCCAGAGGCAACACCCGAATTGAGCGCGATCCAGCCTGCGTAGCGGCCCATCACTTCCACCACCATCACTCGTCCGTGGGAGGTTGCCGTCGAGAAGAGGCGGTCGATGCATTCCGACGCGAAGCTGACCGCCGTATCGAAACCGAAGGTGGCGTCCGTGCCGACGAGGTCGTTGTCAATGGTCTTGGGCACGCCGATGACCCGCAACCCGGCCTGATGAAGGTGATTGGCGATCGTCAGCGAGCCGTCGCCGCCAATGGAGATCAGCGCATCGATGCCCTGCTGCTCGAACATGGCCAGCAGTTCGGGCGTGCGATCGACCTCCACCCAGCTGCCATCGGACTGCTGCGTCGGGTAGGCCGTGGGATTGCCGCGGTTGGTGGTGCCCAGGATGGTGCCACCCTGATGTGCGATGCCGCGTACATCTTCGCGGCCGAGTTCCATCAGCCCATCCGTTGAATACAGCTCGGGGCGGAACAGCCCGTTGAAGCCGTCTCGGATACCCACGACCTCCCAGCCGCGATTGAGCGCTGACAACGTTGCTGCTCGAATGACCGCGTTCAAGCCGGGCGCGTCGCCACCGCCGGTCGACAGAGCAATGCGGCGAATCGGTGTCGTCATGCAAGTGACCCTAACGGCAGGGGGTCGGTCGGCCGCCCGATTCGAAACCCGCTATGCGGTGATCGCGGTCGGCCCGTTGATGAGGCAGAACTCGTTGCCCTCGGGATCAGCCATCACCTGGAAGCCGCCCACCTCGTCGTAGACGACCTCGCCCACTTTCGTACCGCCGGCGGCGATCGTGGCAGCGACAGCCTCGTCGAGGGCACCGACATCGATATCGAGGTGCACCCGATTCTTCACCGACTTCGCCTCAGGGACCAGCTGGAACGAGACGGTGATACCCGTCGGTGGCTCGAGCGCGACCCACTCGTGACTCTGGCGCACGATGTAGCCACCCAACACGCGCTGCCAGAACTCCGCCAGCAGTACAGGGTCGTGACAGTCGATGACGACCTCGTCGAGACGACCAATCATGCCGGCACCTCCCCCAGCGGGCTGTCTGCCCGACCAAAAACGAAGAAGGAATCGAGGTACGGGGCCGGATCGGCCGACCAGCGGTACGCACTGACTTCAGCCGCCGTTCGGCGGCCGAGGCGGGCACGAAACCATTCGAAGTCACTCGCCGTCACCTCGACGGGCGGCAACCCGGCCTCGACGACCGCGTCGGCAAACCCGTCGCGCAGCGCTGGCGCTGCCCACGCCAGGAACTCCGCCGGCACCGAGACCGCCCGGCCCAGCGCAAGGTGCACGTCGGCCTCGTGAGTGTGAATGTCCATGACGGCAGCCGACGCAGCCTCACCCGCAGGCGACGAAAGGAATCCCTCGAGCTGCGGCCCAGAAAGCTTCCACTGGTCGATCAGCTCTGCGACAGTGCTGCCGGCGCCGCGCGCGACCTGGGCAGCCGTCCATTCCTCACCGGGGGCGCCCGCCATGTTGCCGGTGCTGGCATCGTCGGCGACGCCCGATAGGTGCGCGATCACGCTGTGCACCGTCCACCCCGGCGTGGCAGCGACCTGCAGCGTCGGGTCGATGTCGTCCTGCGTGACGAGGTGCGAGATTCTCTCGCGACCTTCCCTGTACGCCTCACCGAGATCAATTGTCATGGGACGCAGCGTAGAACGGCGCCGTAGTCTTGGCCAGATGCCGGACGATGTCTCGCCAACGCCACGAACAACGCCTGAGCAGCAGCCCGCAACTCGCGCCATCACCTCCGGTCGCGCACACAGCGGCCGTTCGCTCGCGCCCGCGCTGTGGGCCACCAGCGTGTGGGAATCCACCGACATGCACGATGCTCGTCGCCGCGCCACCGGAGTGCGCTCGGGCGAGTTCTACGGCCGCTACGGCAACCCCACGGTCGCCTCGTTCGAGGATGCGGTGGCCGCGCTCGAAGGCGCCGAATCGTCGCTCGCCTTCGCCAGCGGCATGGGTGCGCTCAGCACCATCGTGCTGGCACTCTGCGGTCAGGGCAGCCACATCGTCGCCCAGCGCCAGCTGTACTCGGCCACCCTCGCATTCCTGCAGGGGCCGTGCGCCCGCTTCGGTATCGAGGTCACATTCGTCGATGGCACCGAGCCCGGTGCGTTCGCCGCTGCGGTGAAGCCCGGCCGCACGATGCTGGCGATCGCCGAGACACCGTCGAATCCGCTGCTCGAACTGGTCGATCTCGACGAATTGGGCGCGCTACGTGGCCCCATCACGCTCGTCGACTCCACGTTCGCGACCCCACTGGGTCAGCAGCCGCTCGCGCATGGCGTGCACCTGTCGTTGCACTCGGCCACGAAGGGCATCGCCGGCCACAACGACGCCACGCTCGGCGTGGTCAGCGGCGAACGCGATCTGCTGAACGAGATCTGGAGCTACGGCGTCTTGCACGGGGCTACGCCGTCACCGTTCGATGCGCTCAATGCGCTGCGCGGCATCCGCACCCTCAGCGTGCGCACCAACCATCAATCAGCCAGCGCGTTGCACCTGGCCGAAGAACTGCAGCGACACCCGGCGGTCGGAGCGGTTCACTATCCGGGCCTCTCCTCGCACCCGCAGCACGACCTCGCCAAGCGCCAGATGCGCCAGTTCGGCACTGTGCTGGCCATCGACCTCGCCGGCGGCGCTGCTGGCGCCGAGCACCTGCTCAGTCATGTGGAACTGGTGCGCGTGGCCACGTCGCTCGGCGGCCCCGAGACGCTGGTGTGCCACCCACGCACCACCACTCACGCCAGCCTCACCGATGCCGAGGCCGCACAGCAGGGTGTCTCGGCTGGATTACTGCGGCTGTCTGCCGGGCTGGAAGACCCGTCGGATCTGCTCGCCGATCTGCTCGCCGCGCTGCCCGGCTGACGTCACCCCGTGGCGCGAATGCTGCTACCGCACGGCCATCACGAACGTTGTCGATGAGTTCACCGCGACTGGCTGAATCCGGTGGGGCCATCACGTCCGACCTACAGTTCGGGTATGCGTAACCGTTCACGGGTCGGCCTCGCCGCCATCCTCCTCATCGCCGCGTGCAGCAACGACGGCTCGTCATCATCGTCGTCGTCGCCGTCACCATCGGTGACCACCACCGACAACCCAACCGAGGCAACGGACATCGCGACGACGACCACTGAAGCCGTACCGGGCTACTCGGCCGACATCACGCGAACCGAGTTCGGCATCCCGCACATCGTCGCCGACGACTGGGGCAGCCTCGGCTTCGGCCAGGGCTACGCCTACTCGCAGGACCGGGCGTGCACGCTGCTGGATCAGATCCTCAAGGTCCGCGGCGAGCGCTCCAAGTGGTTCGGCCCCGGCGAGAACGACGCCAACATCGACTCCGACTTCGCCTACCGCCACCTGCACCTGTGGGACGACGCCGACGAGCGCTTCGCCAACCAGTCGGAACGGGTCAGCGAGATGGTCACCGGCTACGTCGCGGGCTTCAATGCCGCTCTCGCTGCCGAAGGCGCCCATGGTTGGTGCGCCGGCGAGGACTGGGTACTGCCGATCACGACCACCGATCTGTATGCCAACCTCAACGACATCACGCTGTATGCCAGCTCGGGCAACCTGATCGACCCCATCGCCACCGCCCAGCCGCCGGCCCCCTCTGCGCCTGTGCCCACCGACACCGTCCTCGCCACCGACGCCACGACCGACACCAGCACCACGCTGGGCAGCAATGGCTGGGCGATCGGCAGTGCGGGCAGCGAGACGGGTGGCGGCATGTTGATCGCCAACCCGCACTTCCCGTGGGAGGGCGAGAAGCGACTGTGGGAGAGCCAGCTGACGCTGACCACCGGCGAACTGAACGTGTACGGCGTCGGTCTCACCGGCGTGCCCGGCGTGTTGATCGGTTTCAACGATGCCGTTGCGTGGACGCACACCGTCAGCGCCGGGTACCGCATGACGCTGTACCAGTTGGCGCTCACCCCCGGCGACCCGACCAGCTTCACCTACGGCACCGCAGAGGAAATTGCCGCCGGCACCGCCGCCACGGAGAAGATGACCTCCGAGGACCTCAGCGTGGACATCCTGCAGACCGACGGCACCTACGACACGCAGACCCGCACCATGTACGCCAGCCACTACGGGCCGATGTTGAACCTGCCCTTCGGCTGGACCGACACCACGGCATTCACCATGCGCGACGCCAACATCGACAACACCGACATCCTCGAGCAGTTCGTCGGAATGGACACCGCCACCAGCATGGACGAGTTCATCGACGCCCACCGCACCGCCAACGGCGTCCCGTGGGTGAACACCATTGCAACCTCCGCCGACGGTCGCGCCTGGTACGCAGACACGGCAGCCACACCCGACCTGTCGCCAGCGGCGATCACCGCCTGGCAGACACAGGTGTACACCCGTGGCCTCGCCAAGACGCTCCTCGACAACGGCGCCATCCTGCTCGACGGCAGCGACTCGATGAACGAGTGGGTCGACGACCCGACGGCGACGCGCCCGGGCATCTTGCCGTTCGATCAGCAACCCCAGCTGGAGCGCAACGACTACGTCTTCAACTCCAACGACTCGCACTGGCTGGCGAACCCCGCTGAGCTGCTCACCGGCTACTCACCGATGACCGGCGCCGAGGGAGTGCCCCAATCCAGCCGCACCCGCGAGAACGCGATCCTGCTGGCCGACCCGTCGCTGCGCGGCGACGACGGCAAGTTCAACCTCGAGGAACTGCAGGCGGCATGGTTCAGTAACCGCGCCCTGCACGCCGACCTGCTGCGCGATCAGGTGGTCAAGGCCTGCGACGAGCAGAAGGTGGTGCTGGTCGAAGGAATGCCGTTCGACATCACCCCGGCGTGCGACACGCTGCGCAATTGGGACGGTCGCGTGAACAGCGACTCCAAGGGCGCTGTGCTGTGGCGCGAGTTCCTGATGGGTTTCACCGGAGCTGACCGCAGCACCGCAGGCGACCTCTACTCCGTTGCATTCGATCCGGCCGACCCGGTCGGCACGCCCAACACGATTGCCAAGAAGACCGTCACCATCAGCAACAACCTGGCTGCGGCGATGATGGCGCTGAAGTCACAGGGCTGGGCGATCGATGTCGCGCTCGGCGACGTGCAATACGACGGTCGCGCCATCGACGAGCGCATCTCGATCCCAGGCGGCACCAATCTGGAGGGAGCGATCTCCATCACCGACTGCTGCAGCGGTGCCAACACGATGGCACCCAAAGGCGACCCCGGCGACAACATCGACGGCCGCTACTTCACCAGCAAGGGCTACCCGGTGACGTTCGGCAACAGCTTCGTGATGACCCTGGAGTTCGGCGCCGACGGTCCGCATGCCCGAGCGATACTGACCTATGGCCAGCCCGATGACCCGGCCGATCCGAACTTCACCGCGCAGACCAAGGTCTACTCCGGCAAGAGCCTGCGTGACGTGCTGTTCACCGCCGACGAGGTGAAGGCCGGCGCCGTCGGCGACACCGTCACGGTGTCAGGAGATCGTCGTTGACTTGTAGTCCTTCATACTGCCTTTGACCGCGACCACCCAGTAGGTGTGGCTACTGCCGCAGTTGAGGGTGAACTCGTACGTACCGGTCAAAGGCAGGCCCTGCTCGTAGATGCCGTCCTTGTTGTCGACGGCGACGTACACGCTGTCGGCGCCGGTGGCGACCCAGGTGATCTTCAGGGTCGGCGGGTTGGTGGGCGGCGGCACGAACGACACGTCCGGCGCGGGCGGCACGCCGCAGCTGGCCGACGGCACCATCGAGAAGCTCTGGATCTTCGGGCCCGGAGCCGCGGTCGCCGGCGGAGCTGTGGGTGGGGGATTCGTGGCCGGCGGCTTGGTCGTGGGCGCGGCGGTGGCAGGCGTGGTGGCGGCGACGGTCGTAGGTGCCGCCACCGTGGTTGCGGCAGCGGCAACCGTGGTGGTGGTGTCAGTGGCGATCGTCGTGGTCGTCGTGTCGCTACTACTCGAGGTGGCGTCCGCCGAATCACTGCTACGCGACGACGTGGAGCTGCAGGCACCCAAGAGCACCAGCGATGTGGCGACGACAACGGCGCGTAAGCGTAGGTTCAACATTCGCCGATCATAGGCGGACCTGAAAGTTGCCGCGAACGCGTCAGTGATAGAAGGGATTCTCACCGGAGGCGTGGTCCGTGAGATCGCGCACGCGCTCGATGGCCGGAAGCGCCTCGACGATCATCGTCTGCACGCCTTCCAACATCGTCATGCGGCTCATCGAACAGCCGTGACAGCCGCCGCCCATCGTGAGGTACGCGGTGCCCTCGTTGTCGTGGCCGACGTAGGTGACGAAACCGCCGTGCGCAGCGAGAGCCGGGTTGACTTCTCCGGCCACGATGGCCTCGACCTCGGCGCTGAGCTCGTCGTTGGCGACGAGGCCCTCGATGACCGGCGGCTGCGGCTTGTTGGGGTTACGGATGATGAGCCCGGCAGATGACGAGTGGTCGAGCGTTCCACCCTCGAGCAGCTCACGGCTGTCGGCGGGGATGATGACCTTCAGCGAAGTGGTGACACCCGCGTCGTCGGTGTTGGCGTGCGTGCGCACCTCGTCGGTGAACGCAGCCTTGGTGATGACGTCGAAGCTGAGGTCGTACTTGAAATCTTCGCCCGGCGCGCTGATGATCTCGAGACGCAGGCCAAGACGATCGGCGTCGGGTTCGGTATCGCGCAGGGCGGCGAGTTCGACCAGTGCGGTCGGCGTGATCGTGATGATCGAACTGGTGGCTTCACCAGCGAGGGGACTAGCGGCGAGTTGGCTCACGTCGTCCACGTTATCTGCCAGCCAGGCCGATGATCTCTCGACGAAAGGGTGTCACGCCGAGCCCCAGGTCAGGCGCCTGCATGGCCTCTGCATAGGCGCGTCCGCTGTACACCGCCTCGGCGATCGTGCCCGGGTTGAAGGCATCGCCGATGGCTTGCACGTGCGCAAAGCCGAGCGCTTGCAACTCGCCGACGAGCGGCGCGTGGGGCTCGCGAAAGGTGACCGTAACGACATCGTCGCACGTCACCGAGTGTTCGCGACCTGTGTACGTGCACGCCAGGCGGGCAACGTCGCCCTCGTGTCGCAGCACTGTCGTGTCGGCGAGGATCGTGACGCCGGCAGCGACCAATCGACGGTGAATCTTGTGCTGCTCCATGGTGTTCACCGTCCACGCGGACACCTTGGATTCTGGCGTCACAATCGTGACCTGGTAGCCCTCGCCGGCCAACAGTTCGGCCAACACTCCCCCGATGTAGAACAGTTCGTCGTCGTAGATCACGACCCGGTTGCCACCCGGTCGACGGCCGGCCAACAGATCGTCAGGGGTCAACGCGTCGTCGAAGACACCCGCAGGGTGGAAGCGGCCCAGCCCGTCGGCGCGCCACGTTGCACCGGTGGCGACCGCGACGTGAGTGAAGTCGTACCCGACGATTTCGGCCGCCGTCATCGGGCTCTCCAGTGTGACGAGCACGTTGTCCAGCTTCTCCAGCTGCAGCACGCGGTGATCGCGGACGCGACCCCACTCGGCCAGCCCGGGAAGGGCGGCCTCGCGCACCACACGACCGCCGAGGGTGCGCGACGCCTCCGTCAGCACCACCTCGTAGCCGCGACGACCGAGCCACATCGCGGCCTCCAGGCCGGCCGGACCAGCGCCGACGATCAGGACCTTCGCTTCGGCCCCGCCGGCCGGCTTGGGAGCGATGCGTTCCGGGTGCCACCCGCGACGCCACTCCTCGCCCATCGCCGAGTTCTGCGTGCAGCGGATGGGCACGCTCAGCCAATCACCGCTGACGCAGATGTTGCAGCCGATGCACTCGCGGATGTCCTCGACGCGGCCCTCGGAGATCTTGTTCGGCAGGAACGGGTCGGCGATCGACGGGCGCGCGGCGCCGATGAAGTCGGTGATGCCCTGAGTGATCAGGCGCACCATCGTGTCGGGCGACGTGTAGCGGCCGACGATGACGACCGGCTTCGTGGTCAGTTGCTTGAACCCGTGGACGAATGGCTCGCTGTAGCCCTCCTGTTCGAATCGGGAGGTGCTGCTGTCGAAGTCCCATTCGCCCACCATCAGGTCCCACAGGTCCGGCAGTTCGCCGATCAACCCGAAGACCGCTTCCATCTCCGATCGGCCGAGGCCGACGGTGCGACCCTGGCCGTCGACCCCTAGCAGCTCGTCGACCACGATGCGACAGGCCACGGCCGCACGGCCCGCGCACAGCTCGAGGGTGTCCTCCAACACTTCGCGCAGCAGCCGCACGCGGTTCTCCAGCGTGCCGCCGTACTCGTCGGTGCGGGCGTTGAAGCGCGGCGACAGGAACTGTTGGAACACCGTCAGGCCGTGCGCGGCGTACACGTACACCACGTCGTAACCGGCCTCCAGCGAGCGCCGCACCGCAGCGCGATGCCACTCGCGCAGGTCGGCAATGTCGGCCAGCGTCATCTCGCGACCCACCGACGGTGTACCGCAGGTGACCGGCCGCACCGACGGGCCGAGTGCCGGAACACGCGAATACGTGTTGGGCGCATTCAGCCCGCTGTGGACCAGTTCGATGCCGGCGAGGCTTCCATGGGCGTGGACGCGCTCGACGGTGAGGCGATGCGCCGGAACGTCCATGTCGTCCCACAGTCGCCCCTCGACAGCACCGTCGAGCGCCGAGGAATGGTGGATCTCGACCTCCTCGGTGCAGACCACCGCCCAGCCGCCTTCGGCCTTCACGCCGCGCATCTGCGCCAGCGACGACGGGTGGCGATGACCCATCCCGTTGCAGTGCGGCACCTGGAAGAAGCGGTTGCGAGCGGTGACCGGACCGATGCGAACAGGTTCGAAGAGGACGTCGTAGCGAGGATCGCGCATGACCACTGATTAGCACGCAGCGCTGTGCCATGCGTCGGGCGCCGCGGTTTGAGGACCTATAGGTGTCACAATCGGCAAATGCGCCTTTCTCGCACCCTTTCAATCCTCGTCGCCGCCGCGCTGGTCGCCTCCTGCAGCGACGGTGGCTCCGATGCCACCGCCAGCACACCGCCCGAAACTCTCGGACTCTCCACGCTTCCGCCGGCCGCCACCACCACCACCACAGTTCCGCCAACTGCCGCGACCACGACCACCGAAGTGGCCACCACGACGACCGAGGTACCGGTGGTCGTGTATCCGCTGACCGGCTTGCCGGTCCCGGTCGACAATCCGCTGGTGTCACTACGGCCGATCGTCGTCGCGAAGGTTGGCAACTACGACTCGCATCCCCAGTCAGGCGCCAACATCGCCGACATGGTCTACGAGGAGATCATCAACGACAACATTTCACGGTTTGCGATGGTCTTCCAGAGCCAGGGCGCCACCGAGGTCGGGCCGGTTCGCTCCGGACGCCTGCAGGACGTGGACCTCCTCGGCTCACTCGGCAGCCCGATCCTCGCCTGGTCTGGTGGCAATGCCACGGTGACGAGAGAAATTCGTAACAGTGACCTCGTCGACATGAGCCAGACCTACTGCGCCGGTTCCTGCTTCCGCGTCAACTTCGACAAGGCGCCGTACAACCTGTTCTTCAACATCGATCTGGTCTGGGACCGCGCTCCAGCCGGCGCCGGCCTACCACCGGCGCAGTTCCAGTTCCGCAAGGCCGACGCCGAGATCGCCGGCACCCCGTCGAGCGGTGTGACGTTGTCGATGGACACCTACCGCATCGATTGGACCTGGAACGACATCAATGGCAATTACGAGCGCGTCCAGAACGGTCGCGCCGACAAGGAACGCGGTGGCGACCAGGTCACCACCAACAACGTCGTGGTGCTGGAGATGGTCTACAACAAGGGCATCTCCAACAGCCCCGACGCGCAGAGCACCGGCAGCGGCCAGGCATGGGTGTTCAGCGGCGGCAAGATGGTGCACGGCACCTGGACACGCGCCGACCGGCTACAGCCGTTCACGTTGGTGGCCGACGATGGCAGCCCGATCCTGCTGACCCCTGGCCGCACCTTCGTCGAGCTGCCGCGCACCACCAACGGCAAGGTCACACCCAAGTAGCTCACCCGTGTTGGCGTCCGCGGGCGTCAGCGGTTGCCGCCGCCGTCGACTTCGATTCGCTGGCCGGTGACATAGCCGGCGCCTTCGCTGCACAGCCAGAGCACCACGTTGGCGATGTCGGCGGGTTGGCAGACGCGACCGAACGGTGATGCTGCGTCCATCGAGCGCAGGTCCTCCATCTCGCGCCGGCCGCTGATGGCGCGCGCCAGCCGGAGGCCCATGTCCGTCTCGACCAGCCCCGGCGCGACGACGTTGACGTGGATGCCGTAGCGGCGCTCCTCCTTCGCCAACGAGAACGCCAGCGCTTCCATCGCGGCCTTGCCCATGTTGTAGGGCGCGCCGTTCGCGGCGTGATGGCTGGTGGCGACCGAGGAGATCATCACGATGTCGGCACGACCGCGCGTGCGCATGGAGGGCAGCGCTTCACGGGCGAGGTGGTGCGGACCGAACGCGTGGGTGGCGATGACGCGCATCATCTCCTCCGGGTCGGTGTCGGCAACCGAGCGACCACGAGACGCGATGCCGGCATTGCACACCAGGATGTCGATGCCGCCGAAATCGGCCACCACGGCCGTCACCAGCGCGGCACAGTCGGCGGCATCGTCCACCGAGGCGGCGTATGCGCGGGCGCTGCCGCCAGCGGCTTCGATGGCCGCAACTGTCTCGGCGGCCGCGTCGGCATCCTTGCGATAGTTGACCGCCACGGTGGCGCCGTGGGCGGCCAGCAGCTCGCTGATACCGCGGCCGATGCCGCGACCTCCGCCGGTGACGATGGCAACGCGTCCTGAAAGTTCATCGAGATTCCCCATCACCCCAGTCTCCCGCACGCTGCCACCCCGCCCAGCGTCGGAGCACGTCTCGACAACGGCGCGTCGCTACAGTGGCCGGCGTGCAAGAGGGAAGCCGCAAGGCCATCATCGCTGCGTTCTTCGCCAACCTCGGTATCGCCATTGCGAAGTTCGTCGGTTTCATCCTCACCGGGTCGGCAGGCTTGTTGGCAGAGGCGGGGCACAGCGCAGCCGACACGGGCAACCAGGGTCTGTTGATGTTCGGTTCCAAGCGCGGCCAGCGCCCCGCCGACACGGCGCACCCCTTCGGCTATGGGCCGGAGCGCTACTTCTGGTCGTTCGTCGTCGCCCTCGTGCTGTTCAGCATGGGTGGGCTCTTCGCGCTCTACGAGGGCATCCAGAAGCTCGGTCATCCGCACGAGATCGAGAATGCGTTGGTCGCGTACGTGATTCTCGGGTTTGCCATCACGCTGGAAGGCTTCTCGTTGACCACTGCCGTCAAAGAGGCAAACAACGTCCGCCACGGGCGCTCGTGGTGGAACTTCATCCGCACCTCCAAGGCGCCAGAGCTGCCGGTCGTGCTGCTGGAAGACGTCGGCGCCGAGATCGGGCTGCTGTGTGCGCTGGGCGGCCTCACGATGGCCGAGATCACCGGTAACGCTCGGTGGGATGCCGTCGGGTCGATCGCCATCGGCCTCCTGCTGGTCGCCATCGCCATCATCCTCGCGGTAGAGATGAAGGGGCTGCTGATCGGCGAGGCAGCATCAGACGAGAATCTCGACGCCGTGCGCGCTGCTCTCGTCGGCGCCGACAAGGTGAACGGCATCATCCACATGCGCACGATGCACCTCGGGCCTGATCAGCTGCTCGTCGCCGCCAAGCTGGACTTCTCGCCGACGCTGACCGTGGCAGAGCTTGCGACCGCGATTGACGGGGCGGAGGCCGCGCTGCGCGCCGCCGTGCCGATCGCGACGACCATCTACATAGAACCCGACGTGCGGCGAGACGCGACCGACGACACGAACTTGCAGCCCACGGAGTGAGCGAGGAGACCGGCCTACTGGTCGACGACTCGCCCTCGTCCGCCCGCAGATTTCGCAGACCCGAAGGCCGAGCGCTCGGGCTGACTGCGCTCGTCGCTGTCATCGTCTTGTTCAGCGGTGGCTCCACACTCGTGAAGTTGTCCGAGACGCCAGGCGTTGCAGTCGCATTCTGGCGGATGGTCCTGTGCTCACTCATCTGGATCGGCATCCTGCGAGCCTCCGAGCACCGCTGGCTCAGCTGGGCCGACATTCGACCGGCGCTGATCCCAGGCATCGCCTTTGGCCTCAACATCACGTTCTTCTTCACCGGCGTCACCAAGACCACGGTCGCCTCCGCCGAGTTCACCGGGGCGTTGACACCTCTGATCGTCGTTCCGATCGGCGCCTGGCTGTTCCATGAGCGGTTGCGTCTGGGTGACCTGGCATTCGGGTTGATCTCGCTCATCGGGCTGGCAATCGTGCTGTTCTTCGCACCGGCAAACGGAGAGTTCGCGTGGGCGGGTGTGGCCTGGATCGGTGGCGCGCTGGGGCTGTGGTCGCTCTACCTCTTGACCAGTCGGCAGCTCCGCCAGGGCCGGTCCGTTGCCGCCGTGATGGCGGCGATCACGCCAATCGCGGCGGTCGTCATTCTGCCGCTGGGGCTGTTCGCCTTCCCGGGCAGCCTTTCGCAGATCACGTGGCGGGCGGTCGTCTACATCGTCATCTTGTCGCTGCTCACCGGTACGGCGGCCCATGGCCTGATGGTGTTCGCACAGAAGTCGGTGCCGATCGGCGTCATCAGCATGCTGCAGGTCTCGCAGCCGGCACTTGCCGTGATGTGGTCGGTCCTGTTCCTCGCGAGCACCGTGCGCCCCATCCAGATCGGTGGCATGGCGCTGGTCATCATCGGCTTGGCGATGGTCACCATCCAGACCCAGCGGTCACGCGACTGACGCTGCCGAGGTAAGCTCGCAGCCAACTGAATGGGGAGCTCGCGAATGGCGGGCTGAGAGGGTGGCCACCGCCACCGACCCGAGAACCTGATCTGGGTAATGCCAGCGGAGGGAGGCGCACGGTGCAAGCAGTAGTGGTTGTCGGAGGTGGAGCGCTGTCGGTGCGCGCACTCGATGCTGTCCGCGACGACGCCATCGTCATCGGTGCGGACAGTGGACTTGATCATGCGGTTGCAGCCGGATTGCGGCCCTCCGTGCTCGTCGGCGACCTCGACAGCATCAGTGCGTCGGGCCGCATGTGGGCCTACGCCCGCGGGGTCGAGATCGACGAACATCCGATGGACAAGGATGCAACCGACACCGAGCTCGCCATCGCTCACGCCGTGGGCCTTCCCGCCGTCCGGCATCTGTTGGTGATCGGCGGTGTCGACGAGGGTGGCGATCGGCGTATCGATCACCATCTGGCCACCATCTTGTCGCTCGGCCATCGGTCACTCGCCGATCTCGGCTCGGTGCAGGCAGTGTTGGGTGAGACCAAGTACTCCATGCTGCACGCCGGCCGGCGCAGCGTGCTCGACCTGGAAGCCGGCCAACTCTTCTCGCTCCTCGCGCTGCACGGCCCGTGCTCGGGCGTCACCGTCACCGGCGCCCGATGGCCGCTGGCCGATGCCTCGTTCACGGGCACGGAGGCACGTGGCGTCAGCAATGAAGCCGGCGACCACACCGAGGTAGCTGTCACCTCCGGTGTGCTCACGGTGGTGATTCCATGAAGCGGGTCGTGTTCGCGGGGCTGGCGGCTGCTGCGTTGCTCGTCGCGTGCGGTAACGACGACAACACCTCATCAGTCAGCCCCGCTGCGGTCACGTTGGTCACCTACGACTCGTTCCCAACCAAGGGCACACCACTGAACGAGGCGCTCGCCGCGTTCACCGCCGACACCGGCATCGCGGTCCAGATCGTCACCGCCGGTGATGCGGGCACGATGGTGACCAAGGCCGTCCTCACCGCCGGTAACCCGGAGGGCGACGTGATGTGGGGCGTCGACAACACGCTGCTCTCCGCCGCCACCGATGGCAGGGTGTTCGAAGGCGACCCCTCAGAAGTCGACTTCGGCGACGTGTGCGTCAACTACGACATCGCCTGGTTCGCCGAACACGGCATGGAACCGCCGACGACGATGGACGATCTGTTGCTGGCGGAGTACAAGGGCCTGCTCGTGGTGGAGAACCCCGCCACGTCCTCACCCGGCCTGGCCTTCCTGATGGCAACCATTGCTCACACCGGGGAGGACACGTGGCAGCAGTACTGGACCGCACTGCGCGCCAACGGTGTCGAAGTGGTGGATTCGTGGGACAGCGCGTATTACGAGCGATTCAGCGGCGCAGCCGGCAGCGCCGGCGACAAGCCGTTGGTGGTCAGTTACGGCAGCAGTCCTCCTGCTGAGGTCGTGTTCGCCGATCCACCTCGCGACGACGCGCCGACAGGTGTCATCGGCTCGACCTGCTTTCGTCAGACGGAGTACGCCGGTGTGCTCCGTGGCACCCGACACCCCGACGAGGCCGCTCGCCTGGCTGCGTTCCTGCTCAGTGAACCGTTCCAGAAGGAGCTACCGCTGACCCTTTTCGTCTACCCGATCAATCCATCGGTGACGCTGCCCGAGGTGTTCACCAAGTACGCGGTCCTGCCCGCCAATCCGTTCACGTTCGACTCGGCGACCATCGCCGCCCATCGCCAACAGTGGCAGGACCAGTGGACCGAGATCGTGCTGCGCTGAACCGATTGCCGGGGTGGCTGGCGCCCGCGCTCGCTGCCATACCGGTGGTGGGGCTCGCAGTGTTCTACCTGTGGCCCCTGGCGACGTTGCTCGCGCGCGTCGTGCAACCGGGCTCGGTGAGCGACGCGCTGCACACCCCCGGGCTCGGCCGCGTGCTGTGGTTCACGTTCTGGCAGGCGGTCGCCAGCACGATTGCGACCATGGTTGTTGGCTTTGCGCCGGCCTACCTGCTGGCGCGCTTTCGGTTTCACGGTCGTGGCGCGCTACTGGCGATCGTGACGGTGCCGTTCATGCTGCCCACGGTGGTCGTCGGCGCCGCATTCCTGGCGCTGCTGCCCGACGCCTGGCACGGGACGGCCCAGGCCGTCATCGTTGCCCACGTCTTCTTCAACATCGCGGTCGTCGTCCGGCTGGTCGGGGCGATGTGGGCAGTGCTACCCACCGATCTCACCGCCGCCGCTCGCACGCTGGGCGCCGCACCCGCACAGGTACTGCGTTTCGTCGTGCTGCCGCTGTTGCGACCGGCGCTGTGGGCCGCGGCAACCGTGGTGTTCCTTTTCACGTTCACCTCGTTCGGCGCTGTCAAACTGCTCGGCGGTTCGGCCAACCCCACACTGGAAGTGGAGATTGCTCGCCGGGCGACGCAACTCGGTGACGTCGACGGTGCCGCGGTGCTGTCGCTGCTGCAATTGCTGGTCTTGGGCATGGTGGTGTGGTGGACGTCGCGGTGGCAGCGGCGGGCCTCGGTCCATCTGACGGGTGGCGGCGCGGGTCGAGTGCCGCGGGCTCGCCACGAACGCCGTTTCGTCGTGATCACCGGTGTGTCGACGGCTATTCTGATGGTCGTTCCGATGGTCGTGTTGGTCTCGCGATCGTTCCGGCTGGGGGGCGCCTGGTCGCTGCACGCCTGGCGGACGTTGGGGTCCAGCGAGGTCCGCCCCGGGGTCAGTCTGGGTGTCGACCCGCTGGCGTCGCTGCTCACCTCGCTGCGCTTCGCTGCCGTAGCAGCGCTAATCAGCGTGACCATCGGCGCGTTGGCGTCGTTGGCCATCACCACTGCTCGGCGACACGGGTCGCTGCTCGACGTCGGCCTGATGCTGCCGCTGGGAACGTCGGCGGTCACCATCGGCCTTGGGATGTTGATCACCTTCGACACCGCTCCGTTCGACTGGCGCGCGCGGTGGTGGCTGATACCGCTCGGCCATGCGCTGGTCGCGACACCGTTCGTGGTGCGCGCGCTGTTGCCGGTACTGCGCTCGATTCCTACGGATCAACGCGCCGCTGCAGCAACGCTGGGGGCGTCACCGTTGCGGGCTTGGCTGGCCATCGATGTCCGCCAGATCGCGCGGCCGCTGGTCGCCGGTGCCGGCCTGGCAGCCGCCATCTCGCTCGGTGAATTCGGTGCCACCACCTTCCTCACCCGTGCCGGTCGCGAGACCATGCCGATCGCCATCGCTCGCCTGCTGGGCCGAGCGGGCGAGATCCCTCGCGCGCAGGGTTTCGCGCTCGCCGCCATCTTGCTGGTCACGTGTGCGCTCGTAATCGGCGCTGGCTCGGGCATGGCAGCGACGACGGGGGGTGACCGTGCTCGAGGCCAGTGACATCACGGTTCGTTTCGGTGAGCGCACGGTGCTCGATCGCGTCACGCTGCAGGTTGCCACCGGTGAGGTGGTAGCGCTGCTGGGGCCGTCGGGGGTTGGGAAGAGCACGCTGCTGCGGGTCATCGCCGGCCTGCTGGCGCCCGACGACGGCACGGTGTCGCTCGACGGTCACGACGTCACGCAACTGGCGTCGCATCGCCGCAACATCGGCCTTGTGTTCCAAGACGAGCAGCTGTTCCCCCATCTGACAGTGGCGGAGAACGTCGGCTTCGGGCTACGGATGCAACGCGTGGGTCGGGCGGAGGCCACCGCCCGTGTGCAGGAACTGCTGCAATTGGTCGGTCTCGAACCCTTGGCGAATCTCCACGTGACGAAATTGAGTGGGGGCGAGGCGAAGCGGGTGGCGTTGGCTCGATCACTGGCTCCGCGTCCGGCCGTGCTGCTGCTCGACGAGCCGCTCACCGGGCTCGATCGGGAACTGCACGACCGACTGGCTGCCGAACTGGCAGGGCTGCTGCGCGCCACGGCTACCTCCGCGCTCCTGGTCACTCACGACATTGACGAGGCCACCACCATCGCCGACCGCATCGAGCGTCTGGCAAGCTGACGAACGATGACAACGACGACACCCGTTCGGGTCGGCTTCCTCGGGGCCGGGCTGATTGCCACCTACCACTCCAAGAGCCTCAAACGCAGCGGCGCCGACGTCGTGCGCACGGGCGTGTACGACCCCGATACGCAGCGGGCAACGGCCTTCGCCGCCGCCAGCGGCCACACCGTCTACGACAGCGACGACGCGGTCATCGCCGATTCCGACGCCGTCTACATCTGCACGTGGACCAACGAGCACCCGCGACTCTTGGAAAAGGTCGTCGCCGCCGGTCGGCACGTGTTCTGCGAGAAGCCGCTGGCTTTCACCACCGGCCAGGCACTGGAGATGGCGCAGGCCGCCGAGGCGGCGGGCGTCACTCATCAAGTCGGCCTGGTACTGCGCCGCTCACCCGCCTATCTGTGGGCCAAGCACCTCATCGACGAACCAACGGCCGGTCGGGTGATGACTGTTGTGTTCCGCGACGACCAATTCATCCCCATCCAGGGCCATTACGCCAGCACATGGCGCGCCGACAAGGCGCTGGTCGGAGCCGGGACGCTCCTGGAGCACAGCATCCACGACGTCGACATGCTGCGCTACCTGGTCGGCGAGGTGCGCCGGCTCAGTGCCCACACCGAGAACTTCCACGGCCACGACGGAATCGAAGACGTCGCAACCGCATCACTGAGATTCACCAACGGAGCCACCGGCACACTGACCAGCGTCTGGCACGACAACCTGGCGCGACCCAGCCTGCGACGGGTCGAGATCTTCTGTGAGCGGCGCCACATCGTGATCGAGGGTGACGACTGGTTCGGCCCGGTCAGTTGGACCGATGCCGATGGCACCAACGGCTCACTGAGCGCCGACGAACTGGCCGCAGCAGTCGCCCCGATGCGTGACGGCAGCGACAACCCCGACGGCGAGTTCATCCGTGCCATTCGTGAGGACCGTGGCGCCACTCCGGATCTGTTCACCGCCGTGAGGGCGCACCAGATCGTCGACGCGATGTACGCCTCGGCCGCTGCCGATGGCGCCGCAGTGGACGTGCCCTCATGATCGAGACAGAGATCGTCGAACTGTCGCCGGAGCAGACGCACCCGTTGCGTCTGGCGGTGCTGCGCGCGGACACGCCGACCAAGGAAGTGGTGTTCCCCGAGGACACCTGGCCCGGTGCGCTGCATCTCGGAGTACTCCACAACGGCGAAGTGGTCGCAACGTCCAGTTGGATCCCGCGCGAGCACGCCGGCCGGCCCGCTATCCAACTACGCGGCATGGCCACCGCACACGCTGTGCAGGGAACCGGTGTCGGTGGCCTCCTGCTGGCGGCTGGCTGCGCCAGATACCAGGCAGCCGGCGAGACGACCGTCTGGGCCAGGGCGCGCGACGCTGCGCTCACGTTCTACCGCCGCCACGGTTTCGAGGTGGAGGGCGACGGCTTCATCGACCAGACCACCCAGCTCCCCCATCACCTGGTGGTCCGCACGCTCTGATCAGCGGCGTGCCTGGCGAATTTTGCCGATTCGCCGATCTCACCGTGCCCAGTACAGGTGAGATGTCGACTTCATCCGATGCCACCCGCCTTCGCCGACGAGCCGGCGTTCTCGACACCGTCGCGTGGCGACTGCAACGGGTGTACGCGCTCGATCTGTATCGGCTCGCCGGCCCGGACACGTGGGTCGGCCCATCTCCGAAGGCGTGCATCGACGATCTACACCAACGACGCACTGCGATCCTTCAGCAGGTCGATGAGCTGCGCGCCGAGAGCCGCCGCTTCAACCGCATCGCCGACGAACTCGACGCACGAGCCGCCGCACTCCCGGGAGCACACTGATGGCGTTGCTGGCCTACGACCCCCAGCGAGTTGCCCGGCTGCGGCAGGCGCTGGGCGAGGCTGTCGACGACCTTCGCCGGGTGACATGCACGGACCCGGCGGCGGCTGACGCGATGCGCGTCGTTCGTTCGGCGGTGGCGCAGATGGACACGACCTGGCTACCACTCGTCGATCGACTGCTGGCCAGCGATCCGCTGTCGAGCGCGCAGCGCAGTGCGGCGCGGATCAACTCCCTCGATCAGTCACTGGTACGCGTGATGGCCGACGGCTACGGGTGGTCGGTGCAACAGGATCCGTTGTCGGACGACACAACGGTCGTCACCACCGAGGAGGCACGTGCCCTCGCTGTCTCGCTGAACCATGTCGACCCCGAGGCACTGGCCAACGACCCCGAACAGCTGGCATGGCTGGCGCAACAGTTGGCCGTCATCGGTCGCGACCCCGCGTTGAGCGCGCAGTTCCTCGCCAACTTCCACAATTGGGATGTGCTGCCCTTCGCGCTCGCTCGCCAGCGCGTCAGCTCGTACGGCAACGACTACAACGGCAGCACAGTCGCGGCAGACATCGATCCGGTGATCGGCGGACTGATGTCGATCTGGCGGACCTCCGTCCCGCTGGCCACGTTGCACCCCGGCACCGCTGCCTCGATCGCCGATCTCCTGCCGCCGATGCGCGACCCCGATCCGCACGTCCAGGCACTCATGCTGAGCGCGCTGCGCCTCGACCCCATCGCGCTCGCCACCGTCACCAACGAACTACTGCGCAGTTGGCTCGATGACAAGGCCACGCTCGGAAGCGCGCTGGACCTGACCGTTGCGTTCGGTCCCAACACCGCCGACATCTTGCTGCAAGGCATCGCCGACAACTCAGTGGCGAGCGCCTACTTCCTGGGTCTGATCGGCGACCGTCCGGCGCTGCTGTTCCAGACGCTCGACGACCCGGAGATCGGCTACCGCGTGGCGCTGGCCGGCACGGATCCGACACACACCTCGCCCCGCGCCGCGGAAAGGGCAGTGCTGGCGATACTTGACTACTTCTGGGTCGACCCGTACGCGACCGATTTGCAGACCGACGGCTACGCAGGTGAATTCGGTCCATTCCTCGGTCAGCTCGTGGCGCCCTGGCTCTTGCAGTTCACCGGCGCCAACCACGAATGGGTGACCGATGTCGACATCAAGGTGTCACTGCTCGCCGTAGCGATGAGGGACGAGCAGGCGCTGCAGGCACTCGTCGCAGCGGGCCAGCGAATCACGGACGGCTTCGCACACAGTCTGGGCGCCGCCGACAGCGACGAGGAACTGATCGCCATGTCGCAACAAGTCGGTGGGTTGGTCAGCCTGTTGGGCCAGCTGGTGGTCAACGAGAACATCCACGACGAGGCCTCACGCACGCACTTCCTGTGGGACCTCACCTGGACGATTCTCACCGCGTCGGCCAGCTTCGTGCCGGGCGGCGTCGTTGCCAGCGTGGCCGCCGAGGCGACGGTCACGGTCTTGGAGGGTCAGCTTGCCGAGTACTTCGTCGCCCAGGATGTCGACGGTGTGCGCCACGATGGAGAGTTCGCGATGGACGCCACGGCAACCGTGACCGCCGCTTTCGCACTCAACGCGCTGTTCCAGTCGTGGGTGTTGCACGGGCGGATCGACGAGGATGCAACACCGCCACCTATACCGCTGCCGACCGACGGCAATGGGTGCCCCAGTTCGCCGTATCGCAGCGCCATCGAGCGCTGGGCAAACAACCTTCGCCGCGATCTCGCGCGCACCGCGCTCGATCTCGTCGACAGCTTCATCGGCAGTGCTCAGGCCATTGAACACTGTGCCGAACTGTCTCGCGGATCTGGACGACCCGACGTGACGTTCTCAGCTGGCACACTGGGCGCGTGACGCCGGTTCAGATTGCTGCACTCCCTCGACCGTTGGCGTTCGTGCTGCCCGGCGGTGGTGCGCTCGGCTCGTATCAGGTTGGCGTTCTACGCGCGCTCACCGAGGCGGGGGTCGCCGCAGACCAGCTGGTAGGTGTGTCGGCCGGGTCGGTGAATGCTGCACTGTTCGCATGGAACGGCGGGTTGGACGGCCTCGAGTACATGGCGGACATCTGGCGTGGTATCCGGCGACGGGACCTGATGCGCGTTCACCCCGGGCGCGTGGCGCGCGCGTTCGCCGGTCAGCAGCCGTCATTCCTCGACAATCGACACGGACTCATGTTCCTGAGGCGGTGTCTCGGCAGCCGCGTGATCGAGCACTCACCGGTACCGTTGGCCCTCGTCGCCACCGACCTCTCCACCGGCGAGGCGGTGGCACTGACCAGCGGCGACACGACCACCGCCGTCCTGGCCAGCAGCGCCTTCCCCGGTGTCTACCCGCCCGTCGTGATCGATGGCCGCACGCTGATCGATGGTGGCGTGGTGGCCGACGTGCCGCTGGACATCACGCTCGCGCTGGGGATGAAGTCAGCACTGGTGCTGTCCGTGCCACCCCTCAGCCCCGACGCACCGCCCCGGCGAGCGCTCGACATCTTGTTCCGCGCCAGCTCGCTCGGTGTCGAGGCCCACGGCCGCACGATGTTGCGCCGTCCACCTGCAGGGCTCGCAGTGGTGGAACTGCCGGCGCCGCCAACTGCGCTCACCACCTTCGATGTCGGCCGGTCGGCCAACATGATCGAGGAGGGCTACCAGTCCGCACGCGCCTGGCTCGCGGGCTGACGGCCCTAGGGAATGGGGACGGTCGTCTTGAGCAACACCGAACTGGCGGCAGTGACCTGCACGTCCAGCTCGAACGTCCACTCGCCCGAACGGGGCAGCGTCACCGTGCCGCTGTAGTGATTGGGGCCTTCCTGCGTCAGCGTGACCGGAGCGAAGGGCACTTGCGCCGAGGGGAGCGACACGCGGGCCGTGACGCCGGCAACCGGCGTGATCGAGCCGCCCTGCGGTGTGATCGTGATGTGTACTTCGTTGCCACCAACGCTGCCCGGCCCCAGCGACACTGATGCGATCAGCCCCGCGCTCGTCAGTTGGGCCTCGAACGGCTTCGACACCACCGGCGGCACCGGCGGCAGCCCGACCATGCCGGCGGCGAGGCCGATGACGACGACGCCGACCAGGAACTCCAAGTTCACCGTGCGACGCACGGACGCGGCACCATCGTGATGCAACAGCCATCGCGACACCCCGGCGATCGCCAGCAGCCCGACCACGAGAGTGACCTTGACCAGCAGCAACCGCCCCCAGTCGGTGTCAGTGATGTCACCCAGACCACCGGCCAACCGCAGGGTCTGGGCAACACCCGTCACGACGATGACGGGTACGCACACAGATGCCGCGAACGAGAATCGGCGCGCAAGGCGCTGGCCATCGGGCTGCGACAGGGTCGCCGCGCTGGTCAGGCACAGTGCCAGCAGGCCGCCGATCCACAGCGTGATCGCAGCCAGGTGCGCGAGGTCGATGGCGATCCACAACGCTGCCGGGTTCTGCGCGTTGGGGTGTCCGGATGCAGGGAACGTGTAGAGGATCAACAGGCCGGCAGCGCCCGCCGCACCACGCCACCAACCCCGTGAGCGATGGCGACGCAGCACCAGCAGCGCAGCAAGCACCACGGCGACCGCCACCCGCAGCAGGATCATCCTGCCGGTGGCGGTCGTCGCCACGTCGCCCCACCGATCGGTCACCAGAGCGTCGCTCAACGAGCCCGCCACCGCCTGCGCGGCGAACAACGCGAATGCCGCTATCGAGCCGACGAAGAGCGCCAACCAGCTCAGCGTGATCGTCCAACGCGACCGACGACGACGTAGTAACTCGACGGGCCCGCCGAGCAGCCAGAGACCACCACCGATCAGGGTGATCGCACCGACCAGCGACAGGAATCGCGCCACGGCGTACCACCAGCGCACGGATGAGTCCGCCGACACCCCATTGCGGACCTGATCGATCAACTCCTGACCACCGCCCACCCCCGCGGTCCCGACCTGGAAGCTGAATGCACCGTCGACCACATGGCCATCGGCGGAGGTCACTCGCCAGATCACCGCGTAGACACCGTCGACGATGCGCGCACCGCTGGACTCCGGAACGGTCGCGATCACGACGGAAGCGTCGGCCCCTGCGACAGGTGTGTCCAGCGGAATCGGCTTGGCTGCAGCGTCGTAGAGCACGATGCTGGTCAGCGAGGTCTCGATGGCTTCGTCGAAATCGAGAACGAGTTCCGGTGGCGCCACTTCGACAACGCTGTTGGCCGATGGGATGCTGACCTCGAGCCCCGCGTGTGCGGACGCCTCGCGTACGGTGCCGCCGAGCACGGCGACGGTGCCGATGAGTGCGGCCAGAACGACAACGGCGATGCGGGCCGCAGTGCCCCGCATCAGAAGATGCCCGCTGCGTCGAGACCGTCGACGGCGGCACGACCCAGCAGCCATGCTGCACGTTCGTGGTCGCTGAGCGCGACCGCGGTCGCCGGCAGTGTGGTGAGACCCATCGGCTTACGGCTCGCCCACAACATGATCAGCCGCCCCAACTCGATGCGCACGTAGTCCGCCGGCCAGTCGCGCCAGCTGTAACCGAGACCGAGGTCTGCATGGTGTACCACCGTCTCGCGCCACCGTCGGAACGGTAGATCGTTGACGGCCACCGGGCCGAACCCGGCCGAACCCTGGCCGTTCCAGCCATCCTCGGTCATGGCCAGCCAAGTTGCCTGCAGCCGGGCGTTGGATTCGCCGACATCGGCGACGAGCTGTTCCGCCGAACGATCGACGCCCGCCTCGATGTCCGCATTGCGTTGTTCGAGCCCACCCGGATATTGCGCGGCAACCGCGCCGCGCTGCGCACCCTGCAACATCAGCACATGGCTGTCCGCATTGCGAGCGATGTGCGTCAAGGTGTGCGCCACCGTCCACCCGGGCAACAGCGACGGCCGGCGCACCGCCGCGTCGGTCAGCCCCGAGAGGCCCACGAGCAGCTCCTCGTGGGCCAGTGTCGCGCCCCGCACGTCGCGTCGAACTTCGTTGGTCAGACCGTTCACGCAGCTCACAGTACCCACGAACGTTTACGCACACCGAAGCTGGGTACGTTGTGCATATGCAGATCGCAATGGTTGGGTTGGGGCGCATGGGCGCCAACATGGTTCGTCGGCTTCAGCACGCAGGGCACGAGTGCGTCGCCTACGACGTCAATGAGGGGGCCGTGGCCGCTATGGAGAGCGAAGGCGCCCGCGGTGCCCGTACGCCGCAGGAGGTCGTCGACGCGCTGACGGCGCCCCGTCATATCTGGCTGATGGTGCCCGCTGCCTTCGTGGCCGACACCATTGCCAAGTTCGAGCCGTTGCTCTCACCGGGCGACACCATCATCGATGGCGGCAACTCGTGGTACCGCGACGCAGTCGACCGTGCCGCGCCGCTGGCCGCCAAGGGCATCAACTACGTCGACGTGGGGACCAGCGGCGGCGTCTTCGGACTCGAGCGCGGCTATTGCCTGATGGTCGGTGGGCCGGGTGAGTCTGTGAAGCAGCTCGCTTCCGTCTTCGAGGCGCTCGCCCCCGGTATGGATGCTGCAGCCCGCACCGAAGGTCGCGAGGGCGCCATCGGTACCGAGGAACGCGGCTGGCTGCACTGCGGCCCTGTCGGGGCTGGCCACTTCGTGAAGATGGTGCACAACGGCATCGAGTACGGGATGATGGCGGCGTACGCGGAAGGCCTCAACGTGCTGGCCAAGGCCAACATCGGTAGCGATTCGCACCTGAAGGATGCCGAGACGGCTCCGCTGAGCAACCCCGAGTACTACCAGTACGACATCGATCTCGCAGCTGTCAGCGAAGTGTGGCGGCGCGGCAGCGTGATCAGCAGTTGGCTGCTCGATCTCACCGCCCAGGCATTGCACGGCGACCCGCAGCTCGACGCATTCGAAGGTCGCGTCAGCGACAGCGGCGAGGGACGGTGGACGCTGCATGCAGCGGTCGACGAGGGCGTGCCGGTGCCCACGCTGGCCTCCGCCCTATGGGATCGTTTCTCGTCTCGAGGCCGCGGCGACGTCGCCCACAAGGTGTTGTCCGCAATGCGCCACGGGTTCGGCGGTCACGTCGAAGTCAAGGACCCCGACACGAAGGTCACCGATGCGAAGGAAACAGCCAAGTGAGCACCGCCTCCAGCCAGCCCGAAGCCGACGCACTGGTGCTGTTCGGCGCCACCGGCGACCTCAGCAAGCGCAAGCTGTTCCCTGCGTTGTACCGCATGGAAGAGCACGGCCACCTCGATGTGCCGGTCGTCGGGGTCGCACGCAGCGACTGGACCGACGACGGGTTTCGTCAGCACGCCCACGACTCGATACTTGACGCCGTTCCCGATGCAAAGGCCGCTGTCATCGACAAGCTGCTGTCTCGCCTCGATCTGATCCAGGGTGACTACGCCGACCCCAAGACGTGGAGCGGCCTGGCCAAGACGCTGCACAAGCTCAAGAGCGAGAACGCCGTCTTCTACATGGCCATTCCTCCCTCGATGTTTCCCACCGTCGCACAGTCGCTGGCGTCTGTGGGGCTCAACGAGCGTGGTCGCATCGTGGTGGAAAAGCCGTTCGGTCGCGACCTGGCCAGCGCCAAGGAGCTCAACGACACGCTGCACTCGGTGTTCCCCGAGGAGCGCATCTTCCGCATCGACCACTACCTCGGCAAGGAGAGCGTGGAAGACCTGCTGGTGTTCCGGTTCAGCAACTCGCTGCTCGAGCCGGTGTGGAATCGCAACTATGTCCGCAGCATCCAGATCACGATGAGTGAAACCATCGGCGTCGAGGGCCGCGGCAGCTTCTACGACGGGGTCGGCACCATCCGAGATGTGATGCAGAACCACCTGCTGCAGGTGCTCGCGCTCGTCGCGATGGAGCCACCCGCCGGTCCGGAGAGCAGCTTCCAGCAGGACGAGAAGGTAAAGGTGTTCGCCGCCATGCGGCCCATCGAGCCGTCCGCACTGGTCCGCGGCCAGTACGTCGGGTATCGCGACGAACCGGGTGTGGCACCGGATTCCACGACGGAAACCTTCGTTGCGGCGCGCTTGGAGATCGACTCTTGGCGCTGGGCCGGTGTGCCCTGGTACGTTCGCTGCGGCAAGGGCCTGGGCGCCAGCGCCACCGAGGTCGTGGTCGAGTTCCGCGAGCCGCCGAGCCTGTTGTTCGACGAGGCCGGTGGGCCCAAGCCCGCCCGCAACCTGGTGCGGTTCCGCCTCGGCAAGCACGACGGCGTGACCTTCACGCTGCAGGCCAAGACCCCCGGCCCGCACCTGGACAGCCAGAACGTCGACGTTGCGGTCGACTTCGCGGCTGCGTTGGGTGAGCGGCGCGAGGCGTACGAGCGGCTATTGGACGACGCGCTCGACGGGTTGCCGCGCCGCTTCGCCCGCGAGGACATCGTCGAGCAGACCTGGCGAGTCGTCCAGCCGGCGCTCGACAACCCGGGCCCGGTGAACCCGTACTTCCGCGGCTCATGGGGCCCTGCCGAGGCCGACCGCATCCTGTGCGGCGACACCTGGTTCCCGCCCTCCGAGCCCTGAGTCAGTTGACGGGTGCGCGACGGGGCACGACCACGACGGTTCCGTCGGGTTCGTGGTGCACCGTCACGCTGACCCCGTAGAACTCGCTCAGGGTCTCGGGCCGCAACACCTGCGCCGCATCACCGCTGGCCACCACGTGCCCCTGATGCAGCAACGCCAATCGATCGGCATACAGCCCAGCAAGAGTGAGGTCGTGCATTGCCGACACCACGGTCAGGCCCTGCTCGTGGCGCAGCCGATCGACCAACTCGAGCGCCTGCTGCTGATGGCCGATGTCGAGTGCGCTCGTCGGCTCGTCGAGGAGCAGGATCGGTGCCTCCTGCGCCACCGCGCGCGCAATCACCAATCGCTGGCGCTCGCCACCGCTGAGCGTGCCCAGACGTCGGCCGGAGAACTCGACCAGATCCAGCCGCTGGAGCACTTCGGCCACCAACGACCTGTCATGTTTGGTCTCGCTACCGAAGTAGCCGATGTACGGATTGCGGCCGAGCAGCACATACTCGAGCCCGGTCATGTCGTCGGGCATGAGCGGCGTCTGCGGCACGTAGGCGACCAGCATCGCCCGTCGGCGAGGTGAGCGGCTGGCCAATGATGCCCCGTCGACCATCACCGTGCCGCGGTACGGCACCAGTCCAGCCACGGCGCGCAAGACGCTCGACTTGCCGGCACCGTTCGGTCCGATGAGGCACAGCCACTCGCCGGGGCGCACCTGATCGGTGAATGCGTAGACGGCATCCTGCTCGCCGTCACGGGCACTGCCGTAGCGGACGTTGAGACACTCGAAGCCGATCGAGCTCACGTCGGCACCCTGCGACTGCGCAGCACGAAGATGAACATCGGGGCACCGAGCAGCGCCGTGACCACACCGATCGGGGTTTCACTACCGCGCTCCAGCACCCGACCGGGTATGTCGGCCAGGATCACGAACGCGGCCCCCACCACAATGCTGAGCGGCAACACCACGCGATACGACGAGCCCGCCACCAGGCGGACGAGGTGCGGCACCATGATGCCCACGAAGCCGATCAGGCCGCTGACGCTGACGACCGCTGCCGTGCCCAGTGTGGCGGCGATGACGATGACCAGCCGCACGCGACGGACCTGCGAACCGAGGGTGGCGGCCTCTTCGTCGCCCACGCGGAACACATCGAGGTGACGGCGATGCACCAGCAGTACCACCGAGCAGACGATGGCATACGGCAGCACCAGCTTCACGTCGCTCCAGGTCGCGGTGCTGACGCGGCCGCTGATCCAGGAGTACACCTCCTTGATCACCTCGCTGTGACGCAACAACAGATACTGCTGCACCGC
>DAORTY010000024.1:0-20095 GCA_035432905.1 Ilumatobacteraceae bacterium
TAGATCCCGTCAATCTTTCCCTCAGACGGCCCAACCCACCGGCACACCCGGACCGTAACGCGGCACACCACCTGTGATCGCTGCCCAACGCCGAGTCCCGAACTCGAAGTGCCACCATTCGCAGTGCAACACGACGAACCCCGCCGAACTCATCGACTGGTACAGCAGCCGACGCAACTCGCGACTGGCACCGGGAACATGCTCGAGCGCCGCCGTACCCGCGGCCGTGGTGAAGTCGTCGAAGCCGCTGCCCAACGCCAGCGGCACACCATCGAGGGTGAGACTGAGGTCGACCGTGCCGCCCGTGAGATGTGGCGGCGGTGTGGTTGGGTCTGGGTTCGGGTCGGCGACGTAACCCAGCGGCAGCCCCGGCTCGTCGTACGCGGCGTGGAACAGCTCGGCCTGCAGCGGCAGCGGGCGCCAGGCGTCGAACACGGCGAGACCCAGCCGCGACGGCAGGTGGTCGGCCACGTGCGCCAGGCGATCCATCGCCTCGGCACGGAGCCAGGTCGACGGCACTGCCGCCTCCCAACCTGCATGCCAGTAGTTCGACAGGACCCGGATACGCCGATGAGCGAGCGGCACCAGCGGCTCCGACGACGGCTCGGTGACCGGCTGCGGTGTGGGATCGATCAGCGATGGCAGCGGGCTCAGCCCGGCCAGGCAACCGAGATGCGTCAGTGCCTCGATCCCGTCGGCGGGCTGTGTGTAGCACGGGATCAAGAAGCGGTCGGGGCCTTGGCCGTGCGGGCCGCTCCGCGGTGTCACGTGCGCTCCAGAACCTCGGCCACCACCGACATCAGGTGGTCGGCATGGTGCAGGTCGAGCACGGGCAGGAGGAACTCGTCGATGTCGTGGCGCGCCATCAGGCCCGCCAGCTCGGTGGCGCAGGCGTCGACGGTGCCGGCGATGACGAACGGGAGCACCCATTCGTCTCGAACGAGGGTGCCCGCGGCCGCCAACCCGTCGGCCATTGCTTCGCGTATCGCGGCGACCTCGTGGTCGGTGATACCGAGCAATTGGCGGACCTGCGGCGGCGAATCGACCAGGCGGTAGGTCATGTGTGGCTTGGTGTCGGCCATGGCTTCATCATCCGTGATGATCATCGTCGAGTACGAGATGCGCGTCCGCCGGGTCGATGCCCCACGAACCAACTGCACGTAATCGCCCAGCGTGTCCTTGTGAATGAAGTCGAGCATTACCCCATCGGCCAGCTCACCGCCGAGCGCCAACATTCTGGGCCCACGACCCGCGAGCCAGATCTCCAGGTCTGGCCGTGCGAAACCGAGTGTGGCACCACGCAGCTCGAAGCCGGAACAACTCATCGTGACTGGTTGCCCGGAGAACAGGGCACGACATGCGAGCATCGTGTCGCGCACGGCGGAGAGCGGCTTGGCTCGCTCGATGCCCAACGGGGCGAGCGTGAGGCTGCCACCGGCACCGATGCCGAGGAAGGCTCGGCCGCCACTGAGCTCGTCGAGCGTCGCGATGGCGGCGGCGGTGGCGGCGGGGTGCCGCGTGTAGGGGTTGGTGATGCCGGTGCCCAGCTCGATGTGCGACGTGACCTGGGCGATGGCAGCGAGTGTGATGTAGACATCGCGGGTGGCGAGGCCTTCGTCGTACACCCAGCAGCGTGTGAAGCCGAGATCTTCGGCAGCACGGCCGAGCGCCGCCATCCGCGCCACCGGGGCTTCCGGGATGAGGTTCACACTCGCGGCGATCATCGGGCCAACCTACTCAAGAGCGAGCTGTACGGTCCGCACGCCGGATGTCTCGAGCAGGGTCGACAGTTCCTGAGCCAACTGCTGTTGACGGGGCCCGATGCGTGTGATGGCCACCGCGAAATCGGCACCGGGCGGAACTCCTTTGCGGCCCCCGCGGTCACTTGTCAACAGCGTTGCCGCCCGCTGCACGGTGAGGCGCGAGTACGGCCCGCAGCCGCAGACCGCTGCCACCGACATCGGCCGGTGTGCGACGTCCTCGATGACCCGGTCGAGCGCATCGGCGCCGATCACTACAACCACGTGGGTCGCGGTCGGCGGCACCATCGGCTCGTGCGCGGCCGGCGCCTTCACCACCTTCGAGCGCGCGCCGTCGGCCTCGACGATGACCAGACCGATGGGAGAGTTGGCAATGGCCTCGAACGACGCGCCAGTGAGCTTGTCGCCGTCCAGGCCGCCGTGCAGGAAGCCGTCGATGCCGGCCACCTGTGCTGCCCCGACCTTGGTGCTGGTTGCGGCAGTGACGTGCCAGCCTCGGTGGCGGCCCTCTTCGTAGAGCGACAGCATCAGTGTGGTCTTGCCGCCTGCCCCCACCAGCGCCACGCAGGCCGGCGGAGTGATGTCGAGTGTGTCGATCAGCTGGCGGCCGAGGTCCACGTGAGCACCGCCTCGAGCACCCCGCCACCGACGGCCAGCGCCTTGTCGGAGATCTCGTGGCAGTCCACGCCGACACGCGGGTCGACGTCGGCGATCTTCAGGCCGACAGGAACCTCGGTGCCCTCCGCGATGAGCCCGCGCACCACTCCCTCGAACGGCGCAGCCACAGTGCACCCACCGATTCGCCCCATCTCCTGGGCCACAGCAACCCGGTCACCGATGTCCACCAGCCAGCTCACGACACCGGTCGCTGGCGCCCGTACGACGCGTTCGGCACCCTTTCCGCCAACCTCACCGGGTACCCCGGTATTGGGCTCGGCCGTCCCCGACCACAGCACACGGCCGAGCCGCGGCCCGCGCATGGTCTCGATGACGGCGTGAGCATCGACTCCGGCCTCGAAGCCGGGGCCGAGTGCCAACACGAGTGGTGCATCGCCGATGGTGGTGTCGATGTTGCGCTTTGCCAGGCGGGCATCGACCAGCACGTCGTGGGGGATCGCCGGTATGTGTGGTGAGACCAGCACTGCCACGATGCCGCGCCCCGCCAGTTCGAGCGCGTGAGTAGCGGACTGCGCGAGTTGCGCGGGCATTCCTTCCACGGCCACAGAACCCTGGGTGACGGCGCTGGACACGCTGACCGTGCGCCGCACGGTGAGCGGTTGCGCGAGCTCGCAGACCACGATCGGAAACCGCGCCCGCCACAGCCGCCAGACGGCTCCGGTGGCAAGGTCGCCACCACCGCGGAACAGCATCAGTTCTGGGCGCACGGTCATGTGCCCGTTCGGCGCAGGGAGACGATCTCGGCCAGGATGCTGACGGCGATCTCCTCAGGGGTCTCCGCGTGCAGATCGAGCCCGATCGGTGACGACACGCGGGCGAGCCGCTCATCGGTGACACCCCGCTGGCGCAGTGCTGCGCTCGTGGTGTCCCAACGGCGGCGACTGCCCATCACTCCGATGGAGCGGGCGTTGGTGGCCAGCAAAGCAGGAAGTAGTTGCAGGTCGAGCGCGACGTTGCGGGTGACGACGACGAGGTGGGTGTCGGCGGTGACCGGCACCGCCTGCAGCGCGGCTGCGATGTCGCCCGACAGGCGCGCGTCGGCCAGCGGCACGGCTTCATCGGTGACCAGTTCGGCTCGGTCGTCGTAGGCGATCACGCGCATGCCCATCCAGTGTGCGAGCTGGACGACGGCGGCGCCGACGTGGCCGCAGCCGATGACGTAGACGGTGGGAGGGGGCATGTGTGGCTCCAGATAGAGATGGACCTCGCCGCCGCAGACGCCGGGGTCGCCTTGCACGGGGTCGATGAGGTCATAGCGCAACAACCGCGGCCGCCCGTCGAGGTGCGCAAGGGCTGCTTCGGCACGCACGCGTGCCTCCATCTCGCCACCGCCGACGGTACCGCTGGTGGAGCCGGACGCGTAGACGAGCATCTTGCTGCCGGCGTGACGCGGCACCGATCGCTGGGTGTCGACCACGGTGACGAGCACCACCGGCTCGCCGCGGTCGACGGCGGCCAGTAGCTCGCGGATCAGGCGGTGGTCCACAGCCGCTCCGCCTGTTCTTGAACCCTCGCCCGCAGTCGCGCAAGGTCGACACCGAGGAGTTCGCGTTTACGTACACGCCAGCTGCCGGCGACCATCACATCGGTGACGTCGGTGCCGCTACGCCACAGCACCAGCTGTTCGTAGAGGTTGTGTGCCGTCGGTGCGGTGGGCAACGACAGGTCGACGAGCTGCAGGTCGGCGGCGAACCCCACCGCGAGCCTGCCCACGGTCCCGTCGAGGCCGAGCGCTCGAGCTCCTCCGGTGGTGGCCATCGACACCACCGTACGGGCCGGCATCACCTGCGGATCGCACAACCGACCCTTGTGGATGAGGAACGCCCCACGCATCACCTGGAACATGTCGTTGAGATAACCGTCAGACCCGAGACCGACCGTGACACCGGCGGCGAGCAGCTCGGGCATCGGGGCGATGCCGCCACCGACTTCACAGTTGGCGAGTGGCATGTGACTGACACGCACGTCGTGCTGCGCGAGCAGCTCGCGCTCTTTGCCGCTGAGCTGTACACACTGGCTGGCCAGGAAGCGGTCGGAGAGCACCCCCCAGTCGGCGTAGAGTTCGATGGTTCGCAAGCCGTGGCGGGCCAACGCCGTCTCCGCCTCGTACGTGCCCTCGTTGACGTGCGCGTGGCAGAACACACCCAGATCGTCCGCCAGTGCGAACGCCTCGCGGATGTAGCGCTCGGAGCATGTGAACGTCGTGTGGAAACACATTGCGCCGGTCACCAGACCTGCAGCGCCTGTCCGACCGCGCCCGACCATCGTCACGTTCTCGGCGAGACCCAGCCTCGCGACCTCTGCTCCTGCGCGCTCGGTGGCCTCGAAGGAGAGGATGCCACGGGCGCCCATTCGTTCGACCACGTCGGCCTGTGCGGCCAGCGCGGCGGGCAGTGACCGTGGCGCCTCGAGAATGTCGTAGAAGGTGGTGGTGCCGGTGCGCAGCATTTCGGCGACAGCCCACTCCGTGGCCGTGGCGATCATCTCCTGGTCCAGCGCGTCCTCCACCCGTGGCCACCAATAGTCGGTGAGGAAGCTCCAGAAGTCCGTGACGGCGGCCGCCTGCGGGATGCCGTGCGCGAGCACTCCGTAGGTGTGCGTGTGTGCATTGACGAAACCGGGCAGCAGCAGGTCACCGTCGACGACGGGGAGCTGTGGGTGACGCGCGACGAGCTCAGCGCGACCGCCCACTTCGGCGATGATTCCTCCGTCCAGGCGGACCGCCGCGTCGCGAACGGGTTCGCTCCCGGGTTCGAGGATGGCCCAGCGGCCGGCGACGATACTCATGAAGGGGTCACCGTACTTTCACGAGGGAGAACTGTCGCGAACGATGCTGCGGATCTCTGTCAACAGCGCGACGTTTGCGTCGAGTCCCGACGTCGTCACGTTCATCATGAACACGTCGAGCTGGTGGGCAGCAACGAGGTTGCCGAGTGTGGCGCGGCACTGGTCGGGAGTGCCGGCAATCTGAAAGTTGCCGAGCATGGTGTCGGTGACCAGGGGGGCCACCGCCGCCGGGCCACCGTGAAGGAGCGCCGCGCGGAGCGCCTCGATCTCGGCCGGGTCGAGGCCGAGGTTGCCGAGCATGCGATCAGGCGAGTCCATCAGCGCATACGAATACAGGCCCTTGGCTTCCTCGATCATCGCTGCCGTGTAGGCGAGGCGGTCGAGGTACACCCGCGTCAGTGGCCGAACGTCGCCGGCGGCGCGCCCTTGCTCCACCACGTCCATCGCGTCACCTAGGTCGGACTTCACCATCAGCACCACCCCGTCGGCCTGCTCGCCCGCCAGTTCGAGCAGTCGCTCGCCCCGAGCTCCGACCCAGATGGGTATCTGCTGCGCGCCGGCCGACAGCTGTGCGTCGGTGAGTCGGAATCTGTTGCCCTCCCAACTGACCCGTTCGCCACTCCACAGCTGCCGGCAGATGGAGATGGTGTCGGCCACCGTGCCCAGCGGGGCCGTGCGGGTCAACCCCATCGGACCCAGCACCATGGTGCCCCCGGCCACCAGTTCCAGTAATGCCCGACCCCCGGTGGCTTCCTGCAGCGTGGCCATCGCTGCCGCGGTGACCGCCGGATGCCGTGTGTAGCAGTTGGTGACCGGGCCGAGAGTGATTCGCGACGTTGCACCGGCGAGTGCGCCGAGCACCACGTACACGTCGTGCATGAAGCCTTCGTCTGCGACCAGGCAGTAGTCGTAGCCCAGTTCCTCCGCGGCCTGTACCGTCTCGATCAGCTCTACCACCGGAAGCTGTGGAATCAGTTGCAGTCCCAGGCGAGTCATCGGGGGTTCGCCGTCCTCATCCGAAGAACGACTTCTCCAGCACTGCCATGTTCAGCTCGCCGGCGCTGAAGGTGCGCCCGCTGGCGATGTTGTTGATGTGCAGCACTGCCGGCGAGTGCAGGTCGAGCGGAATGTCGTAGAAGTCGCGACCGGCATCCTCGTAGATCTCCACGAATGGTCGCCCGTAGGCGCGCGAGGCCGACGACACCACCTTTGGAACCACTGCCTGCACGACATCGTCGGTGGAGTCGACGTAGACCGTGCTGACTCCGCCGTAGAGCAGCGAGTCGTTGATCCGCCCCATGGAAATCAGGTCATCGTCGACCAGCGGCGGCACGACGCCGAAGCCATGTGCGTAGCGGACGCAGCGCAGGTCGAAACCCTCCTCGGCAAGCCGGTGCAGGCTCTGCTCGACGATGCGCGCCGCCACCTGCACGGCACACACCAACGAATGGTTCGGGGCCACCAGGATGTACAGCGACTCGGGGGCCACGCCCGCCCCATCGGCGATGCGCTGCGCCATGGCAGCCGACACCGGTTGTGAGGCCTGTATGGCCACCACGGCTTCGTCGTGGTGGTCGCGATAGTCGATGAGGTCGAAGTAGTGGTCGAGGTCGCCGTGATTCAACGCCCGGCCCGGCCCCGCCAAGATGGCAGCATGCTCGGTCCCCGAGGCCTCTTGTCGCCAGCCGGCGATCTGCGAGGCCACGCACGCCTCGATCGGATGGTCGATCATCACGCGCACCGCCGTCAGCATGCGATCCCCGAGTGGGAACGGCTCGAAGCTCACCTCGGCCAGGCCCGACAGCGTGATCTGTGTGTAGGCCTTCGCCGCTCGCCAACCGGCCTTCGCTTCCAGCCCCATGTCGATGAGCGTGGATCCGTTGTCGAGGCGATGGACGATGACCCCCAGCGAGTCGGCGTCGGCCAGCACCTGGCGGACGATCTTCATTGCCTCGGCATTGATCGAGATCATGGTGTCACCTGTTCCGTTCGGGGCTTCATCAAGGGACCGGCTTCACGCCCTCCCAGCCCGCCGTCGACGGGCACGATGGTGCCATTGAGATAGCTGGCGTCGTCGGAGGCGAGGAACAAGATGGCCGCGGCCAGTTCCTCGGGTTGACCGAAGCGCCCACCGGGGATGTATTCCTGCACCGCTGCCTGCACCTCGGCATTGGGGAAACCGGCGAAGAGTGCCTCGGTGGCGATGAGGCCGGGAGCGATGGCGTTGACCCTCACCCCGTGCGGGGCGAGATCGAGCGCCATCGCCCTGGTGAGCGACTCGATCGCACCTTTCGAAGCGCAGTAGGCGGTACGGGTGGGCACCGCCAGCGAGGCGAGGATGGAACTGATGTGGATGATGACGCCGCGGCGGCGTTCCACCATGCCGCGGGCGACGAGCTGGCTGAGCTGGAAGGGCCCAGTGACATTGGCCTGCCACACCTGGTCGAAGTCGTCGAGCGACACATCGAGGAAGGGGCCACGATGGATGACCGCGGCGTTGTTGACCAGTACGTCAACCGGCCCCAGCGCAGCTTCCACCGCAGCCGCCATACCCGTGACAGCCGCACGGTCACCGACGTCGGCCGGGAACATCTCAGCGATGCCGCCGGCAGCTCGAATGGTCGCGCACGTGGCTTCGGCTCCGGATTGGTCGGTGCGATAGTTGACGGCGACGCGGGCGCCCTCGGCGGCGAAGGCCACTGCGGCAGCGGCGCCGATCCCGCGGGAGGCACCGGTGATGAGCACGGTTCGTTCCGTGAATCGCGAAGGCCTCGGTGCTGGTGTCGTTGCGTTCATTCTTCCTCCGCGATGGTTGCCAGACGACTGGCGAGGTCGGCGAGGAATGCTGCCGCTCCGGCGCCGTCGATGAATCGGTGGTCGTAGGTGACGCCGAAGGCCGCCTCGGTGACTGTCACGATGTCGCCATCGGCACCCAGTTCCAGGCGCGGACGCGACCGCCCGACGAGCAGGATGGCTGCCTGCGGAGGAGGTGGGAGCGCGAACCCGGTGTCGATACCGAGCATGCCCAGGTTGCTGACGGTGAAGGTGCCGGCATCGATGTCGGCCATTCGCAGGGCACCGGCTCGCGCTCGTTGCGCGAGGTCGGCGGCCGCTGCATCCAGCTCGGCGAGGCTCTTCTCGTCGGCGCGGTGGATGACCGGCACCAGCAGTCCGGCGTCGGTGGCCACTGCCATCCCCAGGTTCACCACCGCCGGCACGTGCACCGTGGTGTCGATCAGCCTGCCGTTGAGGAAGGGGTGTGCCGGCAGCAAGCGCGCTGTTGCTGCCATCACGTACGTGTTGATCGATACGCGCGTCGCAGGATCAGCGGCAGCCCGGGCTGCCACCAGCGGCCCGACGTCGATGCAGCGACTCACCTGGCTGAGGGCTGCCGTGCCGACCGACGCCGACATCGCCTTGGCCATGGCCTTGCGCACGCGGTTGAGAGGAATCAACTCGCTGATCGGCAGTCGGTCCTCGGCATCGGCCATGGCTCAACCAGCTCGGACGGCTGCGGCTTCGGCTTCGTCGGCGGCGATGATCACCAACACCGTGCCGACGTCGACCGTCTCGTCTTCCTCGACGAGGATGCGGGCAATGATGCCGTCGCACGGCGAGGTGAGTTCGTTCTCCACCTTCTCCGTCTCCACATCGGCGATGACCTCATCCTTGGTGACCGGATCGCCCTCGGCCTTGTGCCACGCGACGACCGTGCCGTCCTCCATGGTGAGGCCCCACTTGGGCAGGATCACTTCCGTTGCCATCGTCAGCCGGCTTTCATGAGACGCCGCACGGCGGACAGCACATGCGACTCGTTGGGCATGATCTCGAGTTCGAGTTCACGGGAGAACGGGATGGGGGTGTCGAGCGCACCGATGCGTGCCACCGGCGCGACGAGCTCGGAGAAGCATTCCTCCGCGATGGTGGCACTCAGTTCGGCGCCGAGGCCACCGATGTTCGGTGCCTCGTTGACCACGACGGCTCGCCGGGTGCGCTTCACCGAGTTGAGCACGGTCTCTGCGTCGTAAGGGCGGATGGTGCGCAGGTCGATGACCTCGGCGCTGATGCCTTCCTGTGCCAGTTGCTCGGCGGCGGCCAGTGAGAAATCGACCATCCGCATGGTGGCAACGATGGTGACATCGCTACCTGCCCGGGCGATGGCCGCCTTGCCCAGGGGCGTGGTGTACCAACCCTCGGGCACCTCGTCGCGCTTGCGGTACAGCGCCTTGTGCTCCAAGAAGAGCACAGGGTTGTCGTTCTCGATGGAGGCCAACAACAAGCCTTTCGCATCGGCAGGCGTGGAGGGAGCCACGATGACGATGCCGGGGATGTTGAGGAACCAGCCCTCGACCGATTGCGAGTGGTGCGGACCGCCCCCGAAGCCTGCACCGCATGCGGTGCGGATGACGAGGGGCGCACGGAACTGGCCGTCGAACATGTAGTGCAACTTGGCGGCACTGTTGACGATCTGGTCGTAGCACTCACCGAGGAAGTCGGCGAACATGATCTCGGCAACCGGTCGCATTCCCACCATCGCCGAGCCGACACAGGCACCGATGATGGCGGCCTCGGAGAGCGGAGTGTCGCGGACTCGGTCGTTGCCGTACTTGGTCCACAGACCCTTGGTGACAGCGAAGTCGCCACCCATCTCGCCGATCGATTCGCCGATCAGGAAGCACTCGTCGTAGCGGTCCATCGCCAGGTCGAGCGCCTGGTTCAGTGCCTTGACGAAGCTGACCTTCTTCACCTTCTGGGGAGCGGTCACATCGCTCATCGCGCTGCCACCTCCCAGCCGACATACACGTTGGCAGTGGCCTTGGAAAGGTCGGGTGCCGGACTCTCTTTGGCGAACACGACCCACTCCTCGATCTGAGCATCGACGTCGGCTTCGAGTTTGTCGAGCGACTCTGCCGTCTCGCCGCGAGCCAACAGTTCGGCGCGGGCCATCTTGAGCGCGTCGTGCTCTTCCTTCCAGTAGTGCACTTCTTCAGGTGGGCGGAACTCGCCGGAGAACACACCCTGCCAACGCCACGTCTTGAACTCGAGGAAGTACGGCCCGTTGCCCGCACGGATGTACGCAATTGCTTCGGCCACTGCCTCGTACGAGGCAACGATGTCATTGCCATCCACCTGCTTGCAAGCGATGCCGTAGCCCTTTGCCAGATCGACGATGTCGCCGGTGGCGTGACCCACTGCCACCGGCAGCGAGATGGCGTATCCATTGTTGACGCAGGCGTAGAGAACCGGCAGATCCCAGATGGCGGCCATGTTGAGGCTCTCGTGGAACTCGCCGCGGCCAACGGTGCCATCACCGATGATCGCGCACGCCACCTTCGACTGCTTGCGCAGCTTCGCCGCCAGTGCCACACCGAGAACGGTGGCCATATAGGAGCCCTCGACGGCGTTGTCGCCGAAGTTGCCCACCTTGGGATCGGCGGAGTGCAGGCTGCCGCCCTTCCCGCTGCAGACACCGGTGGCCTTGGCGAACAGTTCGGCCATGATGCGGTTGCCTTCGCCGGCGTGGCGCTCTTGTGCCAGTGCGTTGATTCCATGACAGCGATGATCGGGGAAGAAGGTGTCGGTCGCCTCCAGGTTGGCGGCCAGAGCTGATTGGGTTGCCTCCTGGCCCACCCCGGTGTGCAACATGCCGGGCACGTTGCCGGCCTGGAACTCGCGCTCCAAAGCAAATTCGAACGAGCGGATCAAGCACATGTCCCGATACAGATCACGTAGTACGTGCGTCTCCAACGACAACCCCCAGTTCCAGGTGGACGCAAAGAACTCTAGGCTCGAATATTGATACAGTCAAACAGTTCTTCGGCACTTGCTACTTTCACGGCATGACCGCATACCTCGTCGTGAGTGCAAAGATCACCGATCCTGAAGGGCTCGCCGCCTACCGCGCCGCAGTCGGTGCCACGTTCGAAGGGCACCCGTCGACCGTGCTGGTCGCGAGCAACGAGGCCATCACCCTGGAAGGTGAACCGCATGGGCCGCGAGTGGTGATCATCCGTTTCGAAGACCGGGCCGCGGCGTTGGCGTGGTACCACTCGCCTGCCTATCAGTCGATCATCGGCCTGCGCCACGCCGCCACCGAGGGCTCGATGGTCCTAGTCGGCGGCATGTGATGCGGCACTGATCGCGAAGTGGTCGCGCGCGCAGCCTCAGGTGGAAGATCCCGCATCGTCGGTCGGTGGGTGGCCGACGATGAGCTCGTAGTTCTCGGGGTCTGTGGCACCCTCGGTGACCAACACCAGCACCGTTGCATCGTGGCGTAGCCACTCCGGGCGATCAGGTGCAGCGCACAGCGCCGTCAGGCCGGCGAGCGCCGCCGCCCCGGTCTCGCCCGCGACGACAGCGACCTGCGCGAGGTCTCGCATTGCAGAGGCCGACGCCTCGTCGTCGACGGCCACGAACCAATCGACGCCGGCTGACACCGTCGGCCACGCAACGAACGATGGTGTACCGCAGTTCAGCCCAGCCATCATCGAGGGGTGCGGCCCCGGGACCACCACGAGGCGGCCCGCCTCGGCCGAGAGTTGGACGCAGTTGGCGGTGATCGGCTCGACCCCGACGATGATGGGATTGATCGAACCGGATCGGTAGTGGTTGATGGCCGCTGACATCAGGGCGCCGACTCCTACCGGGATCACGATGACGTCGGGCTGCAACAGCCCTTCGGCGTCGAGCGCCGCATCGATTTCCGAGAAGATGGTGCTGTAGCCGTCGATGACTCGCTGTGGTGTCGTCTCGTACCCGGCCCACGACGTATCGGAGATGACGAGGCAGCGCTCGCCGGCCTCCTCGGCGGACCGTGCAACCGCAGCGTCGTAGTCGCCGTCGACGACGGTGACCTGCGCTCCCTCCACCCGGATTGCCTCGATACGAGCGATGACTGTGCCCTTTGGAACGAAGATGTGCGCTTGGAACCCGAGCAGGCGGGCCATCAGTGCCACTGCCTTCCCATGGTTGCCGTCGGTGGCGGCAGCAAGTGTGAACGGGCGAAGGTGAGCAACCGCCGCGGCCAGGGAGTCGATATCTGCCCACGGCTCGGGTTCGTGGCCGAGGTGGTCCACCAGGGCTCGATACGTGGCCCACGAGGCGCCGAGAATTTTGAACGAGGGCAACCCGAGTCGTCGTGACTCGTCCTTGACCAACAATCGCCCGATCCCCAGGTTCGTGGCGATGGCGGCGGCATCGCACAACGGAGTCGTCGCGTACGCAGGCATCCGGCGGTGAAATGCAGCGACGGAGGGATCGGGCTGACGCGTGGCGAGTTCGGTTCGCATTGGGTTGCGAGTCGCAAGCATGGACATGGCAGATCAACTCTTTCATCGAATATTGAATCTGTCAATATATGTGACTCAGAGGGAAAGACCCTCGTGAGAACGCACCCGTGCGAGGCGGTAGCTTTCGGGAATGGTGAGGTGTACAGCATGAGCGCGGTCGAAGGTTCGGTCGCCCTGGTCACCGGTGCGAACCGTGGCGTGGGCATGGCAATCGTGGAGGAGCTGCTGTCGCGTGGGGCGTCGCGCGTGTACGCGGGCGTTCGCGATCCGGATGAATCAGCGCCGCCCGGTGCGCAGCGGGTGCAGCTCGACATCACCGACCGAGCCCAGGTGGCGGCCGCGGCGGCACTGTGTGGTGACGTGACGCTGCTGGTCAACAACGCCGGCTACTTCGCCAATTCGAGACTGGTGGTCACCGACGACGACGATGCGGCTCGCCGCGAGATGGATGTGAACTACTTCGGCACGCTGAACATGACGCGGGCGTTTGCGCCGGTACTGGGCCGCAACGGCGGCGGGGTCATCGTCAACGTGCTCTCGGTGGCGGCGGTGGTGCCGGCGGCATTCATGGGCGGCTACTCCACGTCGAAGTCGGCGGCCTACTACCTCAGTGTCATCACACGCGCAGAGCTGGCATCACAGGGCACGCAGGTCACGGCGCTGGTGCTCGGCTCGGTCGACACTCGCATGGCAGCCCACGTCGAGGGCAACAAGGCGAGCCCGAGAGACATCGCCCGTATCGGCCTCGACGGCGTGGAGGCCGGCGCGACGACGGTGGCGACCGACAAGATGGCCATCGATTCGATGGCAGCGCACCGTTCCGACCCCGAGGGCTTCGAGCGGCAGTTGGCGAAGCTGCTCCACGTCACCACGTTGCGGGCACCGAAATGAGCGAGTGGGCCGACCTGCGCCAGGTCGTCGTCGCCACCACCGACGCCGATGGGGTGGTCACAACGCTGCGTGAGCAGCTCGCTCTCGGTGCCAGTTTCGGCGACCCAGAACTCGCGGCCCACGGCATCGCCGATGAGACGTTCGCAGTCGGTTCGCATGCGTTCCTGGAAGTGGTCAGCCCACTCACCGCCGACCATCCGATGGCGGCATGGCTCGCTGGCCGCGGTGGTAGCGCGGGTTACCTGCTGTCGGTGCAGGTGTCAGACGTGGATGCCTGTCTCGAGCGCTGCAGCGCCGACGGCATCCGTGTGCCGTTGACGCAGTTCGTGCAGGGTCACCGCATTGCGCAGCTGCACCGTGGTGACATGCGCGCCGGCCTGGAGCTCGATGGCATTGCGCAGCGCGGACGCTGGTTCTGGGACGCCCTCGAGATCGACCGACCGACAGGCGCGCTGGTCGACGACGTGGTCGGGGTGGAGATCGCCGTCGACGATCCGCAGGCTGCCGCTACGCGCTGGGCGTACGTGCTCGGGCTCGAGCAGGCGGTGCCGATGGAGGTCGACCTCTCGGGGCGAGCCGTCAGGTTCGTCCCACGCGCAGACGTGAGTGGCATCGTCGCCGTCGACCTGCGCGCCGTGGACCGCAACGCTGTCGGTTCGGGCTTCACGGTTGGTGGAGTACAGATCCGCCTGGTGTGAGCGGCCCGCAGAGATCATGAAGGAACCGATCTCACGGTTCCTCTGCGGTTGGGTGATCGGTGGGCGTGGGCGACGAGTTCCGGCGACGCACTGCGAACTGGTTGAGGGTCATCGCCGGGTGCTGACCGTTGATCAGACTCGACGGGCCTTTCGGGCTGTCGATTCGCTGGGCGCCGTAGATGCCTCGATGCGAGGAGAAGATGTATGAGACGACGCACGCAATGGCGAACAGCACCACTCCGCTGCCGCCGAAAAGTTCGACTCCCATCACCGTGCACGCCAACGGGGTGTTCGCCGCACCAGCGAACACCGCGACGAATCCGATCGCGGCCATCAGCGGAACTGGCACACCGAGCAGTCGCCCCATCGTCACACCCAGGGTCGCGCCGATCACGAACAACGGCGTGACCTCGCCGCCCGGGAACCCAGCGCCGAGCGTGACCGCGGTGAATAGCAACTTCAGCGCGAAGGCGCCGCCCACGATGCCCGCGCCACCCGCCGTGGCCTTCGTGATGAGTGGCAGGGACAGGCCGAGGTAATCGCGGTTGCCGACGAGTGCGACGAGGCCGATCACCGCGACCCCAGCGATCATCGGCCGGGCCGGCGGCCAGGTCACGATCGACCCGAATGCCCGCTTGATGCCGTGTGTCAGCTCGGTGAACGCGATGCTCGCCAGTCCGAATGCCAGTCCAGCGATCGCTACTTTCAATGCGAGTCCAGCGGTGAGGTGAATCTCGGCCAGCTGTGGCAGGGACATGTGCTTCACCCCGACAGCCCTCACCACGAGGTCGCCGACGAGCGATGCCGACAGCGCTGGCACCAGAGCGTCGTAACGCATCCGCCCGACCGCCTGGACCTCGAGACCGAACACGCACCCCGCGATCGGGACACCGAACACCGCGCCGAAACCACCCGCCAACGCCGCGATCAGCATCAACCGACGGTTCTCGGGCTTCAGATGAACGAGTCGCGAGAACGCGTCAGTGAGACTGCCCGACATCTGGATCGCCGTGCCCTCACGTCCGGCTGACCCACCGAACAGGTGCGTCACGACTGTACCGACGAACACCAGCGGTGCCATCCGGCGCGGCACCCACGCCGCGGGAGCGTGGATCTCGTCGATGATCAGCGAGTTGCCTCCGTCTGACCTGCCCCCGAGATAGTGGTAGGCCAGCCCGATCACCAGCCCGGCCCCCGGAAGTGCGAACAACATCCATACGTGCTCGACGCGCAGTGCTGTCGCCCACGAGAGCGTCTGCAGGAACGCGGCAGATGACAATCCGGCCAGCACTCCCACCACCGCGCCCAGCGCCACCCACCGCAAGAGGTGGACGATCAACCGCAACTGCTCGGTCACCTCACGACGAAACGGCACCTCCGAACCTGACACGACCAACCTCCGCTCGGACTCTACGTGTCGAGGATGCTGGGCGAGGGCACCAATGTGTCGTCGAAGAACGCGAAGAACTCTTTCGTGCTGCCTTCGAGGGAACGGTGGGTGTTGCCGCTCATCCGCTGGTCCACGAAGTATGGGTCGAGGCTGCCATCCAGGTTGTGCGCGTATACATCGAACTGCGGCCAGTCACCATTGATGTCCATCTGCATCGCTTGCACGCAGCCGACGTTGATCAGCGCCTGGGCGAGTTGATCAGCGTTGACCTTGGCCACCATCAGGTAGGCGATGCGGCCGTCGGGTAGCTCGCAGATCGCCGACCTGGCGACGTAGACCTCGCGACCATAGTCGGCGCCCCACCACACACCTTCGACCAGGCCTCGATGAACCTGTGAGACGCCACCGTCGACGATGAGGATCAGGTTCTGGCGCAGGCTCGCCCAGCTGCCGTCGTCGACGATGTCGGCGCCGAGTGCACCGATGGAGAGCGTGCCGTCGTGATCGATGGCTACGGTGGCATCGCCGTTGCGGAGGGGCTTGACCACTCTGCCTTCGGTCATGTAGCCGCCCTTGATGTGTTCGAGGCGGAAGCCGCCATTCATCGTGGCGAGCAGCGCCGGCTGCAGCTCGCCAGGCACTCGGTTGCCGCGAACCCAGCTGCCACCGGGCTCCTCGCTGCCGTTGAACATTGCGGAGCGCAGGTCGGTCTGATCGATGACCACCATCGAGGCGACCACCCCACCGACATCACCCAGCGGGCGGATGCTGGTGGCCCACATCGTGTCGTGGCCGACAGCCTGGGCGACGGGCACCCACACCCCTTCGCCCATCAACGGGGGACTGATCGGCACAGTGAGTGCGACCGGTGGTTGCGGTGTCGGATCGGGCGGCACAGTCGTTGCGGGCACCGACTCCGCAGTTGGCACCGTGGACGCCGGCGATGTTGTGGGTGGGGAGATGGCTGGTGAGGTCGTGGTCGGTGCCAGCGTGACGACAGGTGCGAGCGACAGGTCCTGGGCGGGCGCCTTCGAGGGAGGCGTGGCGTACACCCACGTCTCGAGGTGATCGATCACCGGGCCCAGACCGTGGTCGCGTCCCCATGTTGCCATTCGCTGGCTGGTGGTGTCGCCGTTGTCGGGAACGACGTAGCTCGCGAACGAGACCGCATTCCACAGCGCACCTGCCACCACGAACCAACGGGTGGCGCGCCACAGTTGGCGGTGCCTGCGGCGCCAGGTGCTGAGTGCACCGTCGGTGCTGCGATGCCGACGCGTTGCCCACCACGTGAGTGCGGCAGCGAGCAGAAGGCTGGTTGCGAGCGCGCCAAACCCACCCGTCACGGTGATGAGTGCGACGCCAGCGAGTACGACGAGTGCTGCCAGAGCCAGCCCGATCAGTGTCCGAGGCGCAGCGCCCTGACCGGCGCTGACGCGTTGTGCGGCCGTGTGCTCGTCGCTGGTCATCCGTGCATCGTAGGTGTGCGCCATCGGTAACCTGAATGCATGGCTGATCCCGTGATCGTGTGTCCGTCGTGTGGCGCCAAGAACCGGGTGCCTGTCGCCGCCACGGGCCATCCGGTGTGTGCGAAGTGTCGTACCGAACTGCCGTGGCTGGTCGATGCCGGCGACGCCGATTTCGAGGCTGCGACAGGTACCGGCCAGTTGGTGCTCGTCGACCTGTGGGCGCCGTGGTGTGGGCCGTGCCGGATGGTCGCTCCAGTACTCGCCAATCTTGCTGTCGAGTTCGCTGGACGAATGAAGGTCGTCAAGGTCAACGTCGATGAGGCGCCCAAAACGGCCGCCCGCTATGAGGCGCGGAGCATCCCCATGCTGCTGTTCATCCGAGCCGGCGAGGTCGTCGAGTCGGTCGTCGGTGCCCAGCCCGAGCATGTGTTGCGTAGTCGCATCCAGCAGTACGTCTGACGAGCCGGCACGCTCAGCTGGCGGGTGCCAGTAGCACCAGCGGAATCTCGCGGTCGGTCTTCTCCTGGTAGCCGGCGTAGTTCTTGTACTTGGCCGTCACCTTCGGCCACATATCCGCGCGTTCCTCTGCCGTCGCAACTCGCGCCCGCATCGACTTCGTCGAGCCGCCCTTCCACTTCACCTGCACATCCGGGTTCGCCTGCAGGTTCAAGAACCACGCCGGGTGGTGCTCGTCCCCGCCGCGGGAAGCGACGATCACGAGGGTGTCGCCGTCCTGCAATGGTGACGTGAGCATCACCGAGCGAGCCTCGCCGCTCTTGCGTCCCACGGTGGTCAGCTCGAGCACGGGCATGCCGGCGACGCCCCAACCGAGCTTGCCGCAACTCAGCATCAACACGCTGCGATGGATCGTGTTCATGGTCTTCATGGCAAGGTCGCTGGGCATGCCCGAACCCTACTGCGCTACGCAGATTTCATTCCCGAATGGCCGTCAGCGGGGTTTGAGCGCGGAGCCTTCGGTGAGCCAGGTCCAGGGTTTTGGTCCAGAGGCATAGCGCGCTTCAGCTCGTTCGATCGTGAACCCGGCGGCACGCACTAGTTCCGTTGGTTGGCGCGTGAGATGGCACCCGTCGGCCAGTCGCTTCTGGAACGGCTCGATGCGACGCTGCCAGCGGGCGACATTCGTGTCCGGCGACAGGCCGTGTTCGAGGAAGTGGAATCGCCCGCCAGGCCGCAGAACCCGCCAGACCTCGGCCAGGGCCTGTTCGACATCGGGGATCGTGCACAACGTGAAAGTCGACAGGGCCCCGTCGCAGCTGGCGTCGTCGAGCGGTATGGATTCGCCGCGAAGGCCGATGTGCTCGACGCGGATCTCGGAGTCGGCGATTCGTCGTTCGGCGAGGCGGCGCGCCGTGGCTGCGGGCTCGACCGCGTAGATGAGTGTGACCTCTGCCGGGTACGCGGGCATGTTGAGCCCGGATCCGAATCCGATCTCGACGACGGTTCCGAACAGCCCTGTCGTCACGTGTTCGCGCCACCGGTGCAGCTCGGCGGTGCCACACGCCCGGTCGACGAGACGCGGCAAGAGGTGCTCTCGGTACAGACCTATGGCGTCACGTCCACACGACCGGGCCGGCAGATTGCGAGGAAGATGGGGTACTCGACACCGTCGTGAACGATGTGGTGGCAGTCGTGGAACATCACGTCGGAGAAACCAGCGACGGCGAGCTGGTCAGCCAGAGCCGCTCGCTCGAAACCGCTGTGGCCGTGGAAGCCCTCGCCATGGAAAGACCCATCCTCCTTGTCGAGGTCGACGACACAGAGGGTTCCGTTCTCGCTGAGCAGCGTGGCAAAGGCCGCCAGGACCGCATCGATGTCGTCGATGTGGTGCAGCGTCAGCACCGTCACGATGAGGTCGAAGCGATCGTCGGGAGCCGGCTGAGTGGCCAGGTCCACATCCCATAGCTCAGCGTCGGGGAGAGCGCCGGCCGCGATCTTGGCCCGCATGACCTCGCGCATCCCCGTCGACGTGTCGGCCAAGGTGACAGGACCGACCGAGTCGCGTAACGCCTGAGTGACCAAGCCGGTGCCGGCGCCGTACTCGAGCATCCGCGTCGACCCGTCGAGCGCGACAGCATTCCGGATGCCGCGCGCCACCGCCTCCGCGCGTTCGATCTTGGTGGGATCGTCATCCCAGGTTGCAGCCTTCTCGTCGAAATGGTTCGTGTCCACACCACGATTCAAGCAGCACAGGGAGAGCGCGAACTCGCGGGCCGCAGTAATTGACGCATCGGACGCAACGACGATCAGGTGTGGCTACGGTGACCAGAGTGCTGATTCTCCTGGTGTTCGCCTGCGTCTTGTTGGCGGCGGTGCTGGTTTCGGGATTGGCGCACCGGACGATCCTGTCGACATCGGTGCTGTTCTTGGTCGCCGGGTTCGTGCTCGGCGACGGTGTGCTCGGTGTGGTTCACGTCGCAGCTGATGATGATCTGGTGAGTCAGCTCGCCGAGTTGGCGCTGTTCAGCGTGTTGTTCACCGATGGCATGCGCGTTGCACTCGATCAACTGAGGTCGGCGTGGCGGTTGCCGGGCCGCGCGTTGTTGCTCGGTTTGCCGCTGACGTTGGTCGTGACTGCGGTGTTCGCTCGCTACCTGGGCGGGCTGTCGTGGTCCCAGTCGTTCTTGGTGGGAGCGGTGTTGTCGCCGACGGACCCGGTGTTCGCGGCAGCGATCGTCGGACGCGAGGAGATCCCGTACCGGCTGCGAAATCTGCTCAATGTGGAGAGCGGGTTGAACGACGGGCTTGCACTACCGATCGTGATTGTCCTGTTGGCGGTGGTTGGCCCGGGCTCGGTCGATGCGGTGACGCTGACTGCGGAGGTCTTTGCCGGAATAGGGATCGGGATCGGGATTCCGTTCGTGGCGATCAGTTTGGAGCGTTCCCGCTTCTTCCATGCGACCGCTGCGTACGAGCCGTTGAACGCGTTGGCGATCGGGCTGCTGGTGCTGGGCACCTCATCGTTGACGCATGCGAATACTTTCCTGGCCGCGTTCTCGGCGGGGATCACGGTGGCCACGATGAGCCCTGCGATCCGTGCCGCATTCCATGAGTTCGGTGAGTTGGTGGCCGAATTGCTGAAGTTGGCTGCGCTGCTGGTCTTCGGCGCGTTGATCTC
>DAORTY010000024.1:20195-35937 GCA_035432905.1 Ilumatobacteraceae bacterium
TGGTGGCCGAATTGCTGAAGTTGGCTGCGCTGCTGGTCTTCGGCGCGTTGATCTCACCTCGCTTCCTGGGTGAAATTCCGTTCAGCGGCTACGTGTTCGCTGCGCTCGCGCTGTTCGTTGCCCGTCCGGTGTCGTTGGCGTTCGCCCTCGTGGGAAGCACGTTGCACGTGCGCGAGCGCATCGCCGCTGCCTGGTTCGGCCCCAAGGGGTTTGCGTCAGTGGTGTACGGACTGTTGATTCTGCGATCGGGTGTTGCGGCGCGGAGCGAGCTGTTCCACCTGGTGGCATTGGTCGTCGTTGCGTCGATCATCGCCCATTCGTCGACAGACGTGGTGGTCGCCCGCTGGTTCGAGCCAGGGACGTCCGATGACACTGTGGTGCCCGGCGTGGACGCCGCCGAGTAGGCGTGGGTTTAGGTCTCGGCCGCGCAGGGAACAGGGCCGAAAAGTGGCTCGGTCGAAACGGGTCATCATCTCAGTCTCCAACCGAACGGTGAACCAATGAACCCGAATGACGACCTACGAGCACTATCGACCGAATCCGACTGGTACGCGACCATGACGATTCCGGCACCCAGCAACCTCAGCGATGCTCAGAGCAGATTCGAAGTCGAATGGCACAACGCCCGACGCCAGCTCTCCAACGAATGGACGCACGAGGAGATAGCACGACTCGACGAGGTGATAGCCGGACTCCACCATCACGATGCAGCGGCAGTCGTCGTCGTGCATGCGCGAGGCGGGGCAACATTCGTCGAGTTGCTCGAAGAACCGGTCTCGGCAACAACGGTGCACGAGGGCCCTCTGCCGCGCTGGGCGACCGTTTTGGAATCGCGACAGCGAGTGGTGCCGCACGTCGTTGTCGAGACGGATCGGGCAGGTGCAGATCTGACCGGTTTCGTCGGCAGCGTCGTCCTCGCGTCGGAGACGGTGGACGGCGAAACGTTACACATCCATCGCGGCGCCCCCGGCGGCTGGTCGCAACGCCGCTTTCAGCAGCGAGCGGAGAACACGTGGGAGAGCAACGCGCGCGACGTGGCCGACGCCGTCGCCACGATGGCTCGAGATGTGCGGGCCGAACTCGTCGCGGTCGCGGGTGACGTCCGCGCCCAAGGCTTTGTACTCGACTCGTTGCCGACCGACGTAGCGGCAGTCGCCGTCAAGATCGAGGCCGGTTCACCGGGCGGTATCGCCGACGAGGTGGTGCGGCTGGTGGCGTCCATTCCTGCCGCGCACGTGACCGCAACCGCTGAGCTGGTCCGCTCGCGGCGAGCGCATGGAACGGCTGTTGTCGATGCCGGCGAAGTCGCCGAAGCCCTGCGAGAGGGGCGCGTCGACACCCTCCTCGTCCACGATGACGGCTCGGATGGCCCCGGTGTGGAGGCGGAGTGGTGCGACGGCGCACGGCTGGTGGACCGCGCGATCAATGCCGCTCTTGCCACGGACGCGACGATTCTCGTCGTCCCGAACTTGACCGTGTTGGAGGGCCCGTTAGCAGCGCTACTGCGGTGGTGATAGAAGCTCTGGGGACCCCCGGACAGGAGCGACGATGAGACTACGCATGAGTGCGTTGGCGGAACGGCTGCGATCAAGCCTGTTCTTCGTCCCCATGGTCGCTGTCTTCTTCGCGACCGGTTTCGGGTTCGCCAGCCTCGCGATCGACCGCAACATCGAGAAGGTGGTGGCAGATCTTCCCATCGGCTTCGCCTCCACGGTGGAGAGTGCGCGCACCTTGCTGGGCGTCATCGCCGGGGCAACCATCTCTTTTGCCGGTATTGCCTTCTCGGTCTCACTGCTGATCATTCAGCTCGCGTCGAGTCAGTACTCGCCACGCGTTGTCCACACGTTGTTTCGCGACCCGTTCAACAAGCGAGTGATGGCACTCGTCGTCGGCACGTTCACCTACTGCGTGGTCGTGCTGCGTTCGGTGCGTTCCTCGTTCGAGCCCGGCGGCAAGCCGGTCATTCCCAATCTGTCCGTGACGCTCGCTGTCGTACTCGGGATCGCGACGATCCTTGCGATCGTCGCATTCATCAACCACAGCGCCCACTCGATGGATGTCAGTGAGATCCTTCAACGCATTCGCCGCGAAGCGACCGAGCAGATCCGCTCCGAATGGACACCCGCTGACCCCGCCGACGATCGCTCGTTCCGCCCTCGTCCGGGTGCGGCCGACTCGACGACGATGATTCGCCATGATCGGTCGGGCTGGGTGCAACAGATCGACGTCGACGCGATGCTGGGCTGCGTCCCCGAAGGCACCATCCTCACGGTCGAGACCTATGCGGGCCGGTTCGCCATCGAAGGAACGCGGTTTTGTACCCTGTCGCCGGCGATCGGTGAACAAGATCGAGACGACGTGGGGCGACGACTGCTCGCGTCCGTCTCGATCGGGCACACGCGCACGATGCTGCAGGATGTGTCGTACGGTCTACGCCAACTGGTCGACGTAGGGGTGAAGGCGCTCTCACCGGGCATCAACGACCCCACCACGGCGCAGGACGCGATCTTTCACACGGGGGCGGTCCTCGCGGAGTTGCTTCGCCATGATCCGCCGCACCTGTTGCGAACCAAGGGCACTCGCACGGTCGTGATGGTCGAGCAACCGACTCACGAGGAACTCGTCCGGCTCGCATACGACGAGACGAGACGCGCGGGCGCCGGGCAGCCAGCGGTGTGTGAGTACCTCCTTGTGTCGATCGCATCGCTGGTGGAGTCTCTCGAAGCTGCGTCCCTCTCGGACCGCACGGTCGAACTCCGCCGTCAAGCGCGCCTCATCATCGACGGCTGCGGTGTCAGCGAACTTCTCGACGACGACATCGAAGTCGTGCGACAGAGTTACAGGGACAAATTCTCAACCTGAAGTTGCGCGTCACGGTGTTGTGCGCGGCGTCGAAGGACCACCTGGATCACCGTCCACAGCGGAGCGATGATCAGCAGCGCTCGAACTCCCACGATGTCGTGTTGTGCGATCGCCAGCCATGTCATGGCGGTGAGCCACGCGATCATGAACGTCAGAGAGAACGGTCGGTGTTCGCGTACCGATACGGGGTGCGCAAACTGCACCCGCGAGAGTGTGAGCGCGATGAATGCGACGCAGATCCCGAGGTTGAACCATGTGTTGGGGTGCAAGAGAAACAGCGTTGGGATGATCATGTTCCATTCGGCGGGAAAGCCGTTGAACCATCCGTCGGCGGTCTCGTGGTCGGTACGCGACATCCACAGCGCGCTCACGAAGAGAATGGCGAACCCGATGGGTCCGACAGTTTTCGACGGCAGGATGTCGAATCTGTAGAGGAACGCCACGGGCACGATCGTGCACGTGAAATAGTCGATGATCAAGTCCAGGGAGTTGCCGTTGAGCGTCGGGATGCGGTTTCCCACATCGAGCTTGCGGGCAATCGGCCCGTCGACCCCATCGAGCACCAACGCAGCGACAAGCCAGAGAATCGCCGCACGAGCATGACCCTCGATGACCGAGTTCAGGCCGACATATCCAACGATCACGCCGCTTGCGGTGAGGGCGTGCACCGCCCATGCGGTGCGAATGTCGCGGCGCGTATATGGACCGGTTGCACGCTCTAGGTGTGGAGAACTCATGCGAAGTGGTCCCCGAGGGGCTCACTGGCTAAACGCCTTCGGCGACGATCGCTGCCGTCTGCGCCGCTTCCACGGGCTCTCCGAAATGCAACAGTCGTCCGCCGTATGCGATCGAGCACAGAGCGAAACACGCCCACCCCACGGCAGCACCCGCGATGACGTCCGTCAACCAGTGCGCTCCGAGCAATACCCGACTGCTCGCGACGGCGACCGTGATGCCACCGGCGATGCCGGCGAGCAGCGCCTGTGTAGGCCGACTGCGACGTCGTCCGATCACGAGTGCAATTGCGGCGTAGGCCGCGGCCGCGGCGGCTGTGTGGCCCGATGGGAATGAGAAGCCGTTGGCGTGCACCAGTCGGGCGATATCAGGCCGCTCGCGTCCGACGATCACCTTGATGGAGTTGTTGACGGCAAGTTCTGCAGCCATCACGGTGAGCAGGAAGAGCGGGATTGCACGGGTGGGGAGCCGGCGGTACTCGACGATCGAGACCACGACCAGCACTGCAACCACCACCGGGGTACTGCCCAACTGAGTGATGATTCTCATGACCCGTTCTGCGGTGCCGGTCATATGTGCCGCGCCCCACCTGGCAGCCGCGTCGTCCCAGCGGGCGAAACCGCTGCGAGTTTGCACCATCTCCAGCAGCAACCCGACGACCAACGACAACACCGCGATCCCGACGAGGGCAATCGTCAGCAGCCAACCGGTGGCGGTCGACGCATCGCGGCGGGCGAGCAGGAATCGCTTGAACGCAGGATGTCGGCGCGCCTGAGTGGCAAGGGTTTCGGGGTCGGTGCGCATTTCAGCGGGGTCACCGCTGCGACCGCGTCGTGCAACTGCGGTGAGCACCGAGGTCACGATCAGCGTGGCAACTACGACGGCTATCAGGACGGGCACAGGTCATCGCTCCCTTGCTCGACCATCTCGTCGGCCGCCTGTGGCTCTGACTCGGTGTTGCTCAGAACTCGAGCGCCCTCTGGGGAGCCCTTCAGTACGACGTACGTCAACAGCACGGCACCGCAGCCGAGCAAGGTTCCGGCAATGGTGTCGCTCAGGAAATGCATGCCGCGGTACATGCGAGAGAGTGCCACGACGACGGGCACCAGTGCGGTGACAGTTGCAATGAGCACACGGGCCCACACCTTTCGGGTATGACAAAAGACAATGATCGCAATTGCCGCGTATGCCGCTGCTGCCGCGCAGTGGCCGCTGGGAAAGCTGGAATTCACCGGGGAGTTGTCGAGTCGAACCACGTCGGGGCGCTGCCGACCGACCACGGTGGTGACGACGATGAATGCGGCAGCCTCGACCAGGAGCGACACGGCCAGAAGGAGCGGCTCGACCCAGCGTCGCCACACCTTGAGCAGAACGAGCGCCAGCAACGCCGTCACGACGACCTTGGTCACTGTCTCGGCGAGGAATGAGCCCCATGACGACAACCGATCCCACCTCGGGGTGCGGTGGTCGACCATCCATCGTGCGATGCGATTGTCGGTTCGTACGACGGCCGAGTTCTCGAGCGGGCCGACGATGAGTTCTCCGAGCCCTATCCACACGAGCGTCAGCGCCGCCCACCCGATCAACAAAGTGATTGTCTGACGACGATGTAACGGCCAGGTGCTTCGCAGTGACGAGCCGTTCATGGTGCCTGCAGTCGTCGACGGGTGAATGTTGCGAGACAGAAGGCTCCGTAGGCCACGAATCCGAGACCGATCGCGACCACTATCACCTGTCCCCAGGTATGCGTGGAAAGGCGTCGTAGCGCGCCGTCGAGGCCCGTGGCCTCGGTGCGGTCATACGTGATCGCCGCACGGAGGAGGAAAAAGCCGATCAATGCGATGCCGAGACCGCGTCCGAATTCCCCGATCGCACCGAGTCGTTTGGTCCAGAGTCGATGCTGGGATGAGAGGCCGGACAGGTCGAGTTCGTCCGTGACGTCCACCTTTACGCCTTTCGCCATTCGGTAGATACCGGCGCCGATCGCGATGGCACCAGCGAGGCCGATGACGATTCGTCCACCCGTGTGGGCCATCACATCAGCGGACATCGACGTGACCTTGGCATTGCCATCGGTGTCGGCCTCGGTCGCGCGCGCGAGGGAAATCGCCGTGATGGCGAACGTCACGTAGATGACAGCGCTGACCAGGTATCCGATCCGCTTCACCCACGCCATGAGGTCGGTGCCGCCAGGCAGCAGCGCCGACACGACCCGCCACGCGGAGTACGCGATCATCCCGACCGCCAACAACCACATGAGCAGCGCACCACCGGTCGCCTGCGCAATAGTCCTCAGGGCCCCAGTCGGGCTGGCCTCCGCCGTCGGCGTCTGTTCGACCTGCGACCAACCGGCTGCCTTACCAGTGACGACGAGCGCGAGCACCCCTGCCACGGTGTACACGACACCCTTCGCGAACCACCCGAGACGACCGAACTTGATGAGGCCGGGGTGTTGGCGCAGCTGAGTGAGTGATTTTTGTAGTGCGTCAGTGATGGACACGGAGCCCCGTTTCAGTTCGGCGGCTCGAGGCGAGCTCGAAGGTCGTCAAGATCGAAATCTGGTTGCGGGTACGCAGCGCCCATCGAATCAAAGGTTGCGAGCAGCAGCTGTGCGACGATCCAGTTTCGGTACCACTTGTGGTCGGCGGGAATCACATACCACGGTGCGACATCGTTGCTCGTTCGAGCCAGGACGTTGCCGTAGGCGGCCTGAAATTCATTCCAGTGTCGTCGTGCCTGGAGATCGGCTTCGGAGAACTTCCAGCGCTTGTCGTCACGGCGCAGCCGGCGCAGAAAGCGTTTGCGCTGTTCGTCGAAGGAGATGTGGAGCATGCACTTTATGATCGTGGTGCCGTTGTTCACCAGTTCGGCTTCGAATCTGTTGATCTCATCGATCCGCGTGGCGATCGTGTCCTCGTCGTCGGTGCCGAGTGCGATCGGTACGATCGCGTCCTCGTAGTGCGAGCGGGCGAACACCCCCAGTTCACCCGGCCGAGGTACCTCTGGACGGATTCGCTCGAGAAAATGCTGCTCGCGTTCCTCCTTGGTCGGCTTCTCGAACGACGCCGTTCGTACCCCCGCCGGATTCATCGCGATCGCCACATGTTTGATGGTGCCGTTCTTGCCGCTGCAGTCGAGGCCTTGCAGCACGAGCAGCAGCGATTGCTTTTTCTCCGCGAACACCAATTCATGAGCGTGGAACAGCTGGTCGTGCAGTGCGTCCGCGAGTTCGTCCTCGGCATCGCCCTCATCGTCCATGTAGGGCGTATCGGACGGGTCGTACCCGGCCAGATTGACGTAACCATCGACGGGTCGGACCCGAAACGTCTGAGAGAGTTGGTTGAGATCGAGCGTCATTCCGCGTTCCCTTTCGGCTGGCTGGCGTGGTGGATGATGAGAGCGCCTGGTTCGATCGAGAATTCGAGCCGTGTGGTCGGGTCTCGATCCTCGCCGTCGAGTTCGTACGGTCGTGGGGTGTCATGCTCGACGACGATGCTCGACCCTTGCGTGCGCCGCGCAAGATCGATTCGTTGAGGCCGGCCGCGCACCAGCCGCCAGAGGATCGATGCCCACTCGCGCACAGTCGACGCAGACATCACGGCAACGTCGAGCTTGCCATCGTCAGGTTCGGCATCCGGAAAGACCTCGAGCCCGGCTGACACCTCACCGAAGTTGCCGACGAGGACCATTGTGGAGCGCCCTTCGAACCATTTGTCCCCGTCGACGGCGACCCTCGTGAACACCCTGGCGGCGCGCAGATTCTTGGCTGCTGACAGCACGTACGCAGCTGTCCCGATGATCGATTTCAGCTTCTTGTTGGCGTCGCGGATCATCAACGCGTCGAAGCCCGAGCCGGCCATGACCGCAAATGTCTCGCCGTTGACCCGGCCCAGGTCGATGTGACGTTCCGCGCCGTGCCCCACCCCCTCGCACGCATCGAGACCGGTGGGGATGCCGAGGTTCCCTGCCAGGAGATTGCCAGTGCCGAGCGGCACGATTCCCAGTGCCGTAGCCGTTCGGGACAGTGGCGCGAGGCATGCTCGCACCGTCCCATCGCCACCACAGGCGACGACGATCTCAGCGCCATTCTTCACTGCGTGCTCGGTCTGGCCACCGCCCGGGTCATCCTTGGTCGTCTCGACGAGTTCGACGGCCCCTCCGAGCGCGTCACGTAGCATGGATTCCTCCGGGGCGCTCCCGCTCGAGGGATTCCAGATCGCCACGATGTGTGTCCCGTCGCTGAGGTCTGGATCGTTCCCCGGCTCCATCTTTCCCCCTTCTGATCGTCAGGCGGCACTGGCGTACCCGGTCTGGGTTTGCGGCAAACATGTCTGACGTGCCGCCCGGCGAGGGTCGAGACTGCGCGGTAGGGTGAATCATGCTGTTGGTAGCCGGTGTCGACGTCGGAGGTACCAACATCGAGGTAGGGCTCGTCGATGACGGGCATACGGTCCGCGAGCGCGCGAAGCACGACACCCCTGCCCAGAGCCCTCACAAAATTGTGAGCACGATCGTGAAGCTGATCGAGGGGCTCGATGGTGTGCCGTCGGCGATCGGAATCGGGATCCCCGGGGTCGTCCACAACGGCCGAGTCCTCGAGGCCCCGAACCTCGCTGGTTGGGACGAGTCGTTCGACATCGTCGGTGAGATCAGGCACCGCTTCGGCGTGCCGGTCGCGCTGGGTAACGATGCCAACGTCGGCCTACTGGGCGAGTGGGTTGCCGGTGCAGCGGTCGGGGCCGACGATGTCCTCGGTGTGTGGATGGGCACGGGCATCGGCGGCGGTTTGATTCTCGACGGGCGCCCATTCGTTGGGTCGCGTGGGTCGGCCGGCGAGATCGGTCACGTCGTCATTCGCGCCGGTGGGGCGCTGTGCACCTGTGGCCGAAGGGGATGCATCGAGGCCTACGCAGGTCGGCGCTCGATGGAAGCTGCGGTCACCAAGATGGTCGCCGCCGGACGACACACGTCGCTGTTCGAGATCCAACAGCAAGAGGAAAAGTCAACTTTGACCTCGAAGGTGTGGGCACGTGCGCTCGACGAGGGTGACGAGCTGGCCGTGGAACTGTTCGACGCTGCTGTCGAGGCGGTTGCAGTCGGTATCGGGTCGGCGATCAACCTGGTCGATGTGCAGCTCGTCGTCATCGGTGGAGGAATGGCAGAGAAACTAGGTCAGGACCTCGTCGATCGCATCGAGCGTGCAGCCCGCCCATGGATCCTGCATCCCAGTCCGAAGTTGAAGTTCGTCGTTGCGGCGCTCGGCGACGATTCGGGCATAGTTGGCGCAGCGTCCATCGGTCGCGCCCGCCTGCTCGACGTCTGACCGCGCAAAGGAGCACACATGGAGGTTCGAGTCGGCCCCGCAGCCGTCACGATTCACAGCGACACCGAGTTCGCAGTGTCGGAACTCGATGGCGAGATGTCGTCGCCCCGAGAGCAGGGCTACTTCGTGTCCGACACCCGGTTGGTGTCGGGCTACCGCCTCAAGCTCTGTCGCCAGCCGCCGACTCTGTCCAACGCGGCAGCGGTGGCGAATCATTCAGCTCGGTTCGAGTTCACCAATCCGGAACTTCTCGGTACGGACGGCGTGCACATCCCTGCTCGCTGTTTGCACCTGCGTCTCGATCGCACGATCGGCCACGGCATCCATGAGGACTACGACCTCACCAACTTCGGGCGCAGCCCCATCGCCGCCAGCCTCGAGATCAGCATCGAATCCGACTTCGCCGACCTCTTCGACGTACGGGGCGGTTTGCTCCTGCGACGTGGCTCGCTGCAGAGCAAATGGGACGAGGAGACTCGAACTCTCGTCACCAACTATCAGAATGATGGCTTCCAGCGCGGCATCGCCTTCCATGTTGAACTTCCCGATTCAGAGCCCGAATTCGCCAATGGCGGCATCATGTTCCGGGTGGACCTCGAGCCGGGTCAGTCATGGCACACCTGTGTGCTGTGGCGGCCGATCCTCGACGGCGCCGAGCCCGAGCATCCGCCGCGGGCCTGCCACAACCTGATCGGTACTACCGACCGGGATCGAGCCCAACGCGCCTGGGTCGCTGAGACCACACGGATCACCACCGGCGACCCGGAGGTGACTGCGACCATTCATCAAGCGGTCGACGACCTCGCCGGGTTGCGAATGCACCGCCAACACCCAGAATCCGAGGAGACACAATCCGACGTCGCCCGCCCGGATCTGTGGGTGCCGGCGGCCGGGGTGCCGTGGTTCGTCACCCTGTTCGGTCGCGACGCGCTCACCGTGTCATTTCAGACACTGGCGCTGACGTCACGATTGGCGTTGGGGAGCTTGCAAGCCCTCGGCGAACTGCAGGCCGATGCGTACGACGACAACCGGGACATGCAGCCCGGAAAGATCGAGCACGAGGTTCGACATGGCGAACTCGCGGCGTTGCACCTCGTGCCCCACACCCCGTACTTCGGGTCGCACGAATCCACCACGCTGTACGTTCTCGTGGCCGCGCTGGCATGGCGGTGGCATGGCGATCGGGCAGCGCTCGACTCGGTGCGCAGCCACGTGGAGCGCGCCCTCGCGTGGATCGACAAGGACGGTGACGCCGACGGTGATGGCCTCCAGGAGTACCAGACCCGGTCGCCATCGGGCTACTACAACCAGGGGTGGAAAGATTCGCCCAACTCGATCGTCGGTGCCGACGGCGAATCCTCGAAGCTGCCCATCGCGCTGTGTGAACACCAGGGTCTGGTCGTCGCCGCCAAGCGCGCGTGGGCCGAGATTCTCGCGGACGTCTACGGCGATGCGGCTGGAGCAACGCGGCTACGTGGTGAAGCCGACCGACTGGCCGACGCGATCGAGACACTGTTCTGGTGGGAGGACGAGGGAACGTATTACCTCGGCCTCGACGGTGACAAGCGGCCGATCCGATCGGTTGCATCCAATGCGGGTCACCTTCTGTGGTCACGCGCGATCGACCCGGAACGTGCGACGCGGGTCGCGGCCCGACTCCTGGCAACCGACATGTGGAGTGGCTGGGGCATTCGCACCCTGTCGGCCGAGCATGTTGCCTACAACCCGTTTGATTACCAGATCGGGTCGGTGTGGCCGCACGACAACGCCATCATCGCTGCCGGATTCCACAACTACGGGCTCGACGCAGAGGCGGCAAAGGTGGGGCGAGGGCTGTTCGAGGCCGCCGTTCGCTTCGATTCGCATCGGCTTCCTGAGCTCTTCGCCGGCCTCGAACGCGACGAGGGGAGCTTCCCCGTCCAATACCTGGGTGCCAACGTTCCCCAGGCCTGGTCGTCAGCCGCGGTGGTGCATCTCGTCAGCGTGTTCGCCGGGCTGGATGCCGATGCCTCCAATGGGGTCCTACGACTTCGCCCTGCCCTTCCTGACTGGTTCGGGGACCTTCATCTCGACAACCTGACCGTCGGCGACGCGTCGGTCGATCTGCACATCACCAGGTGCCCCGACGGCAGCCACGCTGTCGACGTCGCCAATCGCCGAGGAGATCTCGACGTGATTCTGGAGGACCCCGCGTCGAGCTGAGGCCGGTCAGCGCTGTTGGATCATGGTGACGCCGTCGCCCATGGGGATGATGACGCAGCGGACGCGCGGGTCGTCGGCAATCTGGCGGTTGAACGCGCGCAGGGCCACCGTGTCCTTGTGGGCGGCCTGTGTGTCGAGCACCTGACGCGACCACAGTGTGTTGTCGACCAGGATCACACCGGCGGGGGTCATGCGTGGCAGGAGGGCCTCGAAGTAGTGGGTGTAGTTGGTCTTGTCGGCGTCGATGAAGGCCAACTCGAAGCGCAAGTCTGCCGGCAGCGCCGCAAGGGTCTCGAGAGCAGGTGCGATGCGCAGGTCGATGCGGTCTGCAACGCCTGCCAACTGCCAGTGCTCGCGTGCAATGGCGGTCCACTCCTCGCTGACGTCGCAGCAGATGAGCCGCCCGCCGGGCGCAAGTCCACGGGCGATGCTGAGTGCGGAGTAGCCGGTGAACGTGCCGATCTCGATGGCGTTGTGCACGCCGATGGAGCGGGTGAGCATCTCGAAAAATGAACCCTGGTCGTTGCCGATCTGCATGCGGGCCGCGCCCCCGGTGCGGGCCTCGGTGGCTGCCATCAACTGCAGCTGCACGCTGTCCGGAGCAGATGAATGAGCGGCGATGTACTCGGCCAGCTCCGGTTCGACGATGTATGCGCGTGTCTCGGCCATGGCGTCGACCGTAACGCGGATCTGAGCACTGGAGGCAGGCGTCCAGGGCCAATCGGCCCTTGCTCCGGAGCGGTAGGTGGCGCATCGTGTCGTCATGCAACGCATTCCCGTTCAGTTCATCCTCGTTGCGTCGCTCGTCGTACTCGGTGCGTGCAGCAGCGAGGGCGGGTCGACCACGACGGTGACACCAACGACGGTGACACCAACGACGGTGACACCAACGACGGTCGCGGCAGCGGACGCGCAGCCCGCGATCTGGCCGGCGGCCGATGTGGTGTTCACCGACCCTGAGTCCGCGGCCAACGACTTTCTCGCCAACGCATTCGATGATGGGCCGATGCTCGGGACGTTCATGGCGGGTGACTCGCGCAGCGGGGAGTTCGAGGTGTTCGCCACAGAGGGCGGGGCGCCGATCGGTGAAGCACGCAGCGTGCTGTTCATGCGGCAACTCGGTCCCGACGATGGATGGTTCGTGCTGTCCGCCGCCAGCGACGTGGAGACCATCACCCAACCGGCGTCGATGGCGACCGTGCCCGCCGGCATGCTGACCGTCGAAGGTGTGGGGTCGGGTTTCGAAGCGACGATCGTCGTGAGCGCCTTCGTGAGCGGTCGGCCCGACAGTGAACTCGACCGGGAGGTGACGATGGCCGGTAACTTCGGCGAGCTGCTGCCCTACACGGTGTCGCTCGACCTCAGCGCGGCCAGTTCCGGTGACGTGGTAGTGCTGCTGATCCGTGGCGGTGTCGGCCTGGAGACCGACCCGGGCGACTTCGGGGCGATCCCGGTGGTCATCGCCTGAACGGCATCGCTGGCAATGCCGTTGAGGAGCCCGGGGAAGACCAACCCGTGAAACGGTGCCACTGCGTACCAGTACACGCGCCCGAGCAGCCCCCGTGGGCGGAAACGGGCCGTTTGCACGAGGCGAGTTCCTTCGTCGACGGGTTCCATCGACCATTCGAGCCAGGCCTCACCAGGAAGGCGCATCTCGGCATGCAACACCAGCAGTCGGTCGACGTCGAGGTTCTCGACGCGCCAGAAGTCGACGGGCTCACCAACTTTGAGAGTGTCGGGATGACGGCGACCCCTGCGCAAACCGGGACCACCCACGATCTGGTCGAGAAGACCTCGGGCCTTCCACAGGATCTCACCGCGGTACCATCCGCGTTGCCCACCCACCCGGCAGACCGCCTGCCACGTGCGGTGGGCATCGGTACGCACGACGACCGTACGGACATCGGTGAGCTCGGTGCCACCGGTCCAGTCCGGGTCCGTTGCCCAGGATTGCCACACCGGTGAGGATGCGTCGTCGAATTTCGTCGGAACGTCGCCCACCGCGGTTCGCCCGATTGCTCTGTGTATCGCCTCAGCGAGGGGGACCCGGTCGAACGGGAAGAGCAGCTCGGCACGATGGTCGGTGACCACCACCGAGTTCACGAGCGAGTCGACCAGTGGACGGGCGAGCTGGGCAGGTACGGGCGTCACGAGCCCGACCCAGAGCGATGACAGGCGGGGGGTCAACACCGGCACTGGGATGAGCCGGCGCTTTGTGAGCCCAGCTTGCTCTGCATAGATCGCCATCATCTCGGCGTACGACACCACGTCGGGGCCGCCGATCTCGAGGACACCGGCGAGCTCATCTGGCTCCTCGATCACCGAAACGAGATAGTGCAGCACATCACGGATGGAGATCGGCTGGCACAGCGTGTGCACCCACTTCGGGGTGACCATGACCGGCAGCACTTCGGTCAGGTACCGCAGCATCTCGAAGCTCGCCGAGCCCGAGCCGATGACCACCGCGGCCCGCAACTCCACCGTTTCGACGGGCCCCGCGGCAAGCACCTCGCCGACTTCGTGGCGGCTTCGTAGGTGAGCGCTGAGGTTGCTGTCATCCTCGCCGAGTCCGCCGAGATACACGATCCGTTTCACGCCGGCGCGTTCTGCGGCGCAACGGAAGTTCTCCGCAACGGCACGCTCACGTGCGACCCAGTTCGGACCCTCGCCGATGCTGTGCACGAGGAACACGGCGACGTCGACGCCATCCATCCCTGTGCCCAGGTCGCCGCCGATGTCGGCTCGAACCACCTCGACGTCACTGCGCCATGGGGCCTGCTCGAGCTTGCGTGGATCGCGTACGACGCAGCGAACGGTGTGCCCGCCGCTGATCAACTCGGGGACGAGCCGACCCCCGACGTAACCCGAACCGCCGGTGACGAGCACACGTCGGCATGGGCGTAGGTCGTTGTGGTCAACGGTCGGGCTCGTCACAGCGTGACCCTACGACCTGATCTTGGCCGGGGCAGGATCGATCTCTGAGGAAATCACGGGGCTCAGCGGTCCTCCCAGACCTCGGGCTCCTCCTGGACGACCCGATCAGCGAACGACTCGTCAGTGACGTCGGCGTCGGCGAATGGCACTCCGCCGAAGTGGTCGGGCGGGTAGATGACGTGAGCTTCGTCGCTGGTCACGGGCTCGTCCAGGCCGGTGACGTCGTCATCGAGTTCTTCGGCCGTTGATTGCTCATCCATGCAGTCAGACATAGTGCACCTCTACCCAGGGTCAGGTACCGCTCAAACAACAGGTCGCAAGGCCCTTCCGATCGTGACGCCGACGTGCGACCATCGAACTGGAGCCGGAGGAACCCTGAACCGGGAGAACGAAGGAGGATGCGGCGATGACCGTTTCGCTGAATGGAGTAGTGGCGCTGGTGACCGGTGCTGCGAGGGGCATGGGTGCCGAGCATGTACGGGCATTGGTGGCAGCGGGGGCGAGCGTGGTTGCCACCGATGTGCTCGATGACGAAGGCAACGCGCTGGCAGCCGAGCTGGGTGATGCGGTGATGTATCGCCGACTTGATGTCGCAGACAGCCAGCAGTGGGCTGCGGTGGTGGCCGAGGCAGAGTCGACTCTCGGATCGATCGGGGTGTTGGTGAACAATGCTGGCATCGTCACCTTCGGGTCGGTGGCCGAGATGTCGCCCGACACGTGGCAGCGCACCATTGACATCAACCTCACCGGCGTATGGCTGGGGATGCATCATGTCGTTCCCTCGATGCTGCGCGCCGGTGGTGGCAGCATCGTGAACATTTCGTCCACTGCAGGTCTGCAGGGGTACGCGAACCTGGGTGCCTATGTGGCCAGCAAGTGGGGTGTGCGCGGTCTGACGAAGACTGCGGCGTTGGAGCTCGGAGCGCACAACATCAGGGTGAACTCCATCCACCCAGGGCCGATCCGCACTCCCATGATCGCGGGATTGCCCGACGACCTGGCGGCCCTTCAGCCGATTTCCCGTGTCGGGGAGCCCAGCGAGGTGACGGCGATGCTGATGTTCGTCCTCACCGCTGCGACGTATTCCACCGGCCACGAGTTCATCGTCGACGGTGGGGCGGTCATCGGCCAGGTTGCGCCAGTTGGTCCCGACGACTGAGGCGATGCGGGAATCTTCAGATACCCTCGGGGGTATGTGTCGACAAGTGAAATGCAAGACCTGTCAGCGCCCCACGTGGGCTGGTTGCGGTGCTCACGTGGAGCAAGTTCTGGGCAGCGTTCCCAAGGCTGATCGGTGCCAGTGCCGTCCCGGTGGTCCGAAGGCTCCTCAGCAGCCAGCGGTGCAGCGGCGGTCGTTCCTCGACCGCATTCGAAACCGATAGCGCGCAGCTATCGCGGCGCAGGCCGCGGTGACTGGGTAGGGGTCGGATGATGTGGGTCAGCCGGGTGGTCGTGTGGGTGGTGCGCCGCGCGGGTGGCTGGTTCGTTCGCGTCCGTCGGTCCAGGTGAAGTGTGCGGTGGCGTCGGGGAGCAGTGTGAGGTCGATGAATTGTGAGTGGACGTAGGTGTGGTGTCGACGGCACAGCAGCAGAAGGTTGTCGTAGTCGGTAGGGCCGCCGTGTTCCCAGAACTTGATGTGGTGGGCGTCGGTCCAGCGGACGGGTCGGTTGCAGCCGGGGAAGCGGC
>DAORTY010000025.1:0-35683 GCA_035432905.1 Ilumatobacteraceae bacterium
ACAGCTCTCGTCCGTCGGGCCACACCACCATCACGTTCGTCCGAAACGCCGCCCGCCGGTCGGTCACGCCATCCAATGCCTGCAACAGCTTGGCGCGGTTCTCGGCATACGTCGCGTGCGGTCCTGCGTAGTACGCCGTCTCCACGCCCGGCTCACCGCCCAACGCGTCGACGAACAAACCCGTGTCGTCGCTGACGGCGGGCAGGCCAGTGGCTGCGCAGATCGACGCCGCCTTCAGACGTGCGTTGCCCTCCAGCGTGCCGGCGTCCTCCACCACTTCAGGGATGTCCGCAGGACGCGCGACCAGGTCGACCAGCCCGGCCAGGATGCTCGCGATCTCGGCAACCTTGTGCGGGTTGGCGGTCGCGCTGACCAGCTGCGGTAGGTCGTTCATCGACCCAGCGTGCGTGCGGTCGGCGGGTCGGCGACCAGCTGAGCCTGCAGGTCGATGATCTCGGCCAGACCCTTCGTGGCCAGGCCGAGCAGCGCGTCGAGTTCGCTACGGCTGAACGCCGCGCCTTCGGCGGTGCCCTGCACTTCCACGAAGTTGGGCTCGTCACCGGGCTGACCCAGGACGACGACGTTCATGTCGACCTCGGCCGTGCTGTCCTCCACGTACGGGAGGTCGAGCACGGGCACGCCCCCGACGATGCCGACGCTGATGGCCGATACGTACGAGTGCAGCGGATGCTGCTTGATCGCGTTGTTCTGCACCAGACGCGTGAGCGCATCGTGCAGGGCCAGGTAGCCGCCGCAGATGCTGGCGGTGCGAGTGCCGCCATCGGCCTGCAGCACGTCGCAGTCCACGATGACCTGCCGCTCACCGAGCAACTTCATGTCGCACGAGGCACGCAGGGCGCGGCCGATGAGCCGCTGGATCTCGACGGTCCGACCGCTCTGCTTGCCCTTTGCCGCCTCACGGTCGATGCGCTCGGGTGAGGCGCCGGGCAGCATCGAGTATTCAGCCGTCACCCAACCCTTGCCGCTGCCCTTCATCCAGCGCGGCACGCTCTCGTCGATGCTGGCGGTGCACAGCACGCGCGTCTTGCCGAAGGTCACCAGCACACTGCCGGCCGCCATCTCGGTGTAGTCGCGCTGGAAGGTGATAGGGCGCAGTTCGTTGTCGGCACGGCCGTCTGGACGGGGCATGGCATGTCTCCTCTGTGAGATTCTGTCGTTCGTTCAGTGTTGAAATCGTTCAGTCGTGGTGCCACTGTGCGGCGTCGCGCAGCTCTGGGCCCAGCAGGCGCCCCCCGAGATCCGCGAACCACGAGATGTCGCCGCTGGACAGGAAGCGATGCTGCGCCGGCTGGCCGCCATCAGCGCGCAGCAGCCCACCGTCGCGCAGCTCGTCGTTGGCCACGAGTGCGGTCTCGATGGCGCTGCTCACGAGCGCAACATCGGCACCCATCACTTCGGCGATGACGGCTTCGAGATACGGGTAGTGCGTGCAGCCGAGCAGCAGCGTGTCCACTCCGGCGTCGACAACAGGCGCGAGTAGCCGCTCGACGAGAATGTGCACTTCTTCGCCGCTGGTCTGCCCGCGCTCGACGAACTCGACCAGGCCGGGACAGGCGGCAGCCGTCAATTGCACGTCGGCGCCAGTCGCGGCCACAGCACGCTCGTACGCGGCGCTGCGAATCGTTCCAACTGTCCCGATGACACCGACCTTGCCGCTACGCGTGGCCTTCACCAGCGCCCGCGCACCGGGTGCCACCACATCGATGACCGGCACCGGCAACTCGGCCTCCAGCTCGTCGAGTGCGGCCGCTGAGGCGGTGTTGCAGGCGACCACGATGGCCTTCACGTCGTACTCCTCGACCAAGCTCCATGCAATCTGGTGGGCGAACTCACGCACCTCTTCTTGTGGGCGCGAGCCGTAGGGATAGCGCCCGGTGTCACCGATGTACACGAGGTGTTCACGTGGCAGCAGATCGATGACGGCGCGGGCCACGGTGAGCCCGCCGAACCCACTGTCGAACATCCCGATTGGCCGCTCCATCGGCGAAAGACTACTCAGCGGGTGACGAACCAGGCGATCGTGTACGCCACCGAGTTGGTCGCCACATGGGCGATCATCGTGGCCAGAATGCTGCGCGCCCGATACCTGATCCAGCACCACCACAGGCCCGCCAGCGTCGTGCCCACGACTGCAAACACGAGCGCGGCCACAAGACCTAGGTTGCCGGTCCCGAAGATCCGAGCGGCCGCAGGGTTGACTTCGGTCAGACCGAGCGCCGGCAATACGTGCCAGAACCCGAAGCACACCGACGCCGCGATGCAGCCCCGCAGCACCCCCCATCGAGCAGCGAACAGCGCCGGGAGGACCGCCCGAAACGCTGTCTCCTCCAGCACCGCCGTACCGAGTGGGATACGGATGAAGGCTTGATAGACGAAGGTGGCGGTGCCGGTGCCGACACGACGGTCGTGATACATGTCGTTGAACACGGGCATCTGGGCGGCAACACCCAGGACGAGCACGGTGAGCGCGAACAGCACGCCGCCCCAGGCCGCTCCACGCCGCCACTCGCTGAAACCCATCTTCGGCAGCGACACTGACTGGCGTGCGATCACGACGATCGCGAATGCAACGGCCAGGCTCCATGGCACGTACGTCCAGGCTGGCAGTACGCGATTCGACATCACATTCGCGACGACGAGTGTCGCCAGAACTCCGCCGACGGCGAGCTGCCAGCGCCTACGCTCCGGCAATGCATCTGTCACCACGGGTCGAGGGTAACTCGTGACCGACTCCCCCGGCGTTTCAACTGCCGCTGTCACGCGACCAGCCCAGCGCGACAACTACATCGACTTCATGCGCGCCTTCAGCCTGCTCGTGGTGGTTGCGTGGCACTGGGTGTTCACCATCGTGGTCTGGAAGGACGACGGTCCCCACGCCACCAACCCCATCGGCTTCACCACCGGTCTCTGGGCCGCGACATGGTTGCTGCAGGTGATGCCCCTCTTCTTCTACGTGGGCGGCTATTCACACCTGGTGTCGTGGCGGCGGGCCAAGGCCCGAGGCGAGCATCTCAATCGCTTCGTCGTGCGACGCATGCGCGGGCTGGCGGTCCCCGCGCTGTCGCTGCTCGTTGTCTGGATCGCGTTCGGTATCGCGCTCGGGGCCATCTTCGATCTGCGATGGATCGGTAAAGCCGTGCTGCTGGTGGTCAGCCCGCTGTGGTTCATGGGCGTCTATCTGATGCTCATCGCGCTGCTGCCCGTGTTGCTGTGGCTGCACGAGCGGTGGGACACCATCGTGCTCGTGTTCCTGGCCACCATTGCCGGCGCCGTCGACATCCTGCGCTTCCGCTACGGCCACCACTGGCTGGGCATCATCAACATGGTCGCCGTGTGGGCACTGTGCCATCAACTGGGCTTCTTCTACGAACGAATAGTCGCTGCCGCCCGCCGCGCCGACTGGACCCTGCTGTGGGCGGGCCTCGCCGCGCTCGCCGGGCTTGTTGCCAGCGGGCTCTACCCGGGTTCGATGGTCGGGGTACCCGGCGAAACCTCCAACATGGCGCCGCCGACGCTGTGCATCGTGGCCCTGGTCGCCTTGCAAGCGGGTTTCGCCGAGGTCATCCGACCGCGCGTGGAAGTACGGCTGCAACGTCCGAACTGGGCGCGGGTCAACGAGACGATCAACCGCTTCTCGATGCCCCTGTTTCTGTTCCACACCACCGGCATGGCACTCGAACGCGCAGCGCGCTACGCGCTGGCGGGGAACCGCAACGAGGCCCGCGAACCCACGTTGGGTTGGTGGCTGTACCGACCGCTGGCGTTCATCGGCCCGTTGCTGTTCACCCTGCCGGTCATCTACCTGTTCGGGCGCCAATGGGTGAAGAAGCCACGCACCTCCGCTGCTGCGGCCTGATCCGCCATGCTGCTCGCAACTCTGCTCGCGCTCGGCGCGGCCGTCATCCATGCGGGCTGGAACTTCATCGCCAAACGCGCGACCGGCGATCGCTACATGGTGCTGTGGGCGCAGTTCTTCATGGGTGGTCTCATCTGTCTGCCACTGGCCATCGGCAATCACGTGTTGTTCGGGATGCCTGGCACGGCCTACATGTTTGCCGCCTTCAGTGGCGTGATACACGTGCCCTACCTGTGGTTGCTCGCCAAGGCCTACACACTCGGTGACTTTTCCGTCAGCTACCCCGTCGCTCGTGGCGGTGGCGCCGCGCTGGCGGCCATCGGTGGCGTGCTCTTTCTTTCCGATCAGCTGACGACGTGGCACGTCGCCGGCATCGTCGTGATCGTCGGCGGCTTGTCGATACTGGCAATCGGCGCGACCGGCAGGAATCTGGTGATCGCACTGAGCGTGTCCCTGGCGGTCGGCACATACTCGGTGTTCGACGCCGCAGGTGCCCGCACGAAGCGCGACACGATCGGGTACATCTTCATCACCATGGTCACCGGCGCGGCTTCCAATACCTTGTTCGGCCTGTCGACCGGCCGGTACGCCGACATGGTGGCTGTGATGCGCGCACGCTGGCGCACGGCCATCGTCACCGGGATTGCCAGCACCGTGACCTACGGCATGGTGTTGGTCGCCACGCAGTACGCACCACTCGGGTACGTGACGGCGTTGCGCGAATCGAGCGTGGTGCTGGCTGCCCTCATCGGGTGGAAGTACCTCGGTGAGGGCGACCATCGCCGCCGCATCAGCGCCGCGGGAATCGTGACCTGTGGAATCCTGCTGATGGTGCTCGGCCGGGGCTGAGCGCAACCGCCGTCAGGTGACGCTGACCAACCGGCCGGTGACCACCAGGCGATACGCCGTACTGGTAGCCGTACCGTTGAGTTTCGAACACGCCACGAGCTGTGCAGTGATAGGACCGTATGGGTTGGCCATTGCTTGGATCTGCGAGTACGACGGCGTCGACACGCCAATGTGCATCACCTCGTAGTGATATTGGTGCCCGTCGCTACCGATGACGATGAACTCGTCGCCGAGGCTCATCGCGTCGAGATACCTGAACGGCGCAGAGCCGTGGGTGCGGTGGCCGAAGAGCATCAGGTTGCCGGAGGCCGCCACCGTGTTGATGTCGCTCCACGTGGCCGCAAAGCCCGCGTCGGCGATGGCATCGAGGCTGCCGCCACCCGAGCGAACGCCGACGTACACGCCGATCTTGGGCACCGACACGGCGATGGCCGGGTTTGCGTTGTAGACAGGGTTCGGCGGCTTGGGAGTCGATGCCGTCGAGGGAATACCCAAGTACCAGCCGGCCACGTCCGCAATGAGATGCGTGCCACCGTAGGTGTAGAGCGCAACCCCTCTGCCGGCGCTGATGCGCACGATCGCGTGGTTGGCAATCGTCTGGGGAGCCGAGCTGACATTGAGGTTCGAACTGTTCGGTCGCGAGACCCCTGCCGGGTAGGCGGTGACGTACCCGGGAGCCCATGGCGAGGTGGCGGTGATGTTGAGCACCGCCGCTGCCACGACCTGCCCACCGGCATCCCCTGGGTAGAACTCGAAGGTGCTGCCGCTCCACGGCGTCAAGGTGCGCAGCATCCGCGAGTCGAACATGCGCATCGGCGCGGTGGGGAGGAACAGCCCATCGGTGGTGGCCGGATTCCCATCGCTACTACCAGTGAAGTACCCGACGACATCGACCAACAGGTTTCCACCCTTTTCGGCGTAGACCTTGAAGCGGTTGGTGCCGTCGAGATTGACGATTGCCTGCGCCGCTCGCGTTTGGGGCCACTTGTCCAAGTTGAGTGTGCTGGTACCCGAGAAGTTTTGGTTCGACGGGAACGCCGACCAGAACCCAGCGTCGGCGTCGACCGCGGTGAGCGTGACGACGACGGCCGAGGCGGTGGTCGGCACACCGGCGCCGGCCACGTTGACGCTGTACGTCTCGGTGGCGTTGATGGGGCGACCGCCGCGTGTGTCCAGTACGCGAACCGCACCGGCAGCATTGGTGACCAGGCGGCCGCCCTTCACCGGTGCCGTCACCGGCACGTAGACGCCAACGAGGTCGACGACCAGGCCCATCGGTGCGCTGCGGAAGATGTTGACGGCGCCATTGGTGCCGATCTTGACGTGCACCATGTTGGCGATGACGCGGCCGGCGCCGTCAGCGTTGAGGCTGGATGTGTTCGGCAGGCCGGTCGCACCCGGGTACACGGTGACGTAGCTCCACGCACTCGAACCGGCGATCGTGACGTTGAGGACTGCCGCCGTCGCGTTCGAGGGAACGCCCACGCGATTGGTGATGGACACACTGATCGTGTCACTGGATACGTTGGTGAAGCCAACGCCGGTGCGGGTGTCCGCCACTCGCAGCGGAGCGACTGCGACGTACTGCGACGCCCCGGCTGGCACCCCGGCGGCGACCAACGGTGGGCCGGCCGGGCGCGACGGCGTTGCTGTTGGCACGGCGGGTGCAGCGTTCACAGTGACCAGGCTTGCCGGAACCACCATCGCAACCACGATGCAGGCAACTGCAAGCATTTTTGAACCGCGCATACTCACTCCAAAGTCCCGATCCGAGGCGTAGCGGGCAAGTGTAGGCGTGCTCGCCGACCGGCGGGGATGCAACGTCTAGAAATAGATGATCGATTCGGCCTTTGCCTCAGCCGCATCGAGATCGTCGGTGTACGCACCGGTGCTGAGGTACTTCCAACCACCATCACACACGATGAACACGATCACACCCTCGGTGATCTCGCTTGCCACTTTCGCGGCACCGGCGAGGGCAGCGCCGGAGGAGATACCTGCGAAAACACCACATTCGTTGACCAGACGGCGGGTCCACTCCAAGCTCTCGCGGGGACGAACGACGCGCTTGCGATCGAGCAGCTCCAGGCCGTGCCAGGTCTCGAACAGCGGTGGAATGTACCCCTCGTCAAGATTTCGTAAACCCTCCACCTTTTCGCCCAGCGGGGGTTCGATGGCGATGATCTTGATGTCGGGATTCTGTTCCTTCAGGAACTTTCCGGTGCCCATCAGCGTGCCACTGGTGCCAAGGCCGGCGACGAAATGAGTGATCTCGGGGCAATCACGCAGAATCTCGGGGCCGGTGCCCGTGTAATGCGCGAGCGGGTTGTTGTCGTTGCCGTACTGGTAGAGGAAACACCATTGCGGATGCTCGGCAGCCATCGCCTGCGCCCGCTTCACGGCGCCGTTACTGCCCTCCCCGCCGGGTGTGAGGATGACCTCGGCGCCGAACACCTCCAGCATCTGACGGCGCTCGATGGAGACGCTGGTGGGCATCAGGATCTTGATCGGGTAGCCGCGCAGTTGCGCAATTGCCGCCAGCGCGATGCCGGTGTTGCCCGAGGATGGCTCGATGATCGTCTGACCCGGTGTGAGCACGCCATCGGCTTCGGCCTGCAGGATCATCTGGCGCGCAATGCGGTCCTTGACGGACCCGAACGGATTCTGGCTCTCCAGTTTGGCAACGATGCGCACACGGGGGTTCGGCGACAGGTTGCTGACATCGACCATCGGCGTGTTGCCGATGAGGTCGAGGATCGACGCGCTGACACCCCTACCGCCGGTCACCGAGGACACCTGTCGCGAGTAGTCGACCGTCATGGTCGGGATTCTACTCGGGCAGTTGGCGGATCACCCGACGGTGATCGGCACTTCCGCGATCGTTGCGTCGACGATGCGGTAGCAACGCGGTTCGGGTGCCTCCCGCTTGAGGCTGACGATCACATACAACCACGCCGGGTCCGGTGCCTGAGCGACATCGGTGGGGCTGGGGTACGGCTCGCTGTGGGTGTGGCTGTGGAAGACACCGATGATGTCGAGACCGTCGCCCTCCGCCGCCATCTCGGCTCGCAGCAGTTCCTTGCCGGGGATCGTGTACACCCGGGCGGAGGCTGCTTCGTTGGTACAGGCAACGAACCGATGCACCTGAACGCCCTTGCCCACCAGCAACCCACACGCCTCGAGCGGGTACCCGTCGTACGCATGGCCGATCATCTCGGCGTAGGCCAGCGAAGTGAACGACAGCGGTGTCACGGAAACAGTCGGCATTGCGTTGGAAGGGTACCGCTACCCTGGTGGCTCCCATGGCCCCTCCTCGTGATCGCACCAACCCAGCTGGGCGCAAGCTCGTCGCCAGCAACCGGCGCGCGCACCGCGACTACGACATCCTCGAAACCTTCGAGGCCGGCATCATGCTCAGCGGCAGCGAGGTCAAGTCGTTGCGCGAGGGGCACGCCCAGGTGGCCGACTCGTTCGCTCGCATCATCAATGGCCAGGTCTGGCTCGATGGCGTGCACATCCCGCCGTACCAGTTCGCACACGGCATCGGCGCCCACGATCCCGACCGTGCTCGCAAGCTCCTCATGCACCGCCGCGAGATCGATCGCCTCGCCCACGAGCTTGCCGTCGAACACCTGGCGCTCATTCCGATGTCGTTCTACTTCAAGGACGGCAAGGTGAAGGTCGAGCTTGCAGTCGCTCGCGGTCGCAAGAAGGCGGACAAGCGCCAGGCGCTGGCCACCCGCGACGTCAAGATGGAGATGGCCAGGGCCATGGGCCGCCAAGCCAAGGGTCGTGTGTCATGAACGGTCGCGTGTCATGAGCAAGTTCGCGTTGGTTCGTCGCCCCAGCCCCCGCCTCGCCGACGGTCTGGTCACCCACATCGACCGCACACCCGTCGATGTCGAACTGGCCACACAGCAGTGGGCCGCGTACGTGGCCGCACTGGAGGCCAACGGGTGGACGACCACGGAGGTCACGCCGGCACCTGGACTGCCCGACTCCGCATTCGTCGAAGACACGATGGTGGTCTTCCGCAACGTCGCTGTGATTGCCCGGCCAGGTGCCGACGAACGCAAGCCCGAGGTGGCGGCTGCCGCCGATGCCGTGCGTTCCTTCGGCTATCGAGTCGTACCCATCGAGGCACCCGGCACACTCGACGGCGGCGATGTGTTGAAGGTGGGCGACACCATTTACGTCGGCAACGGCGGCCGCACCAATCTCGAAGGCATCGCCCAGCTCGCCGCCGCGTTCGAACCGCTGGGGGCCACTGTGGTGGTGGTGCCGCTGACGAAAGTGCTGCACCTCAAGTCGGCCGTCACTGCGCTCCCCGACGGCACCATCATCGGCTGGGAGCCAGCGGTGGACGACGTGTCGCTGTTCGCCAACTTTGTTGCCGTCCCGGAGGAGTCAGGTTCGCACGTCGTGCTGCTCGACGACAACACCGTGTTGCTCTCGGCTGACTGCCCGCTCACCGCACAGTTGCTGCGCGACCGCGGCCTGGAGGTCGTCACCGTCGACATCAGCGAATACATCAAGCTCGAAGGCTGCGTCACCTGCCTCAGCGTGCGCCTCCGCGAGGCGCCGCACACGCCCTGAGACCAACCGTTCTGGACGCGCGGACGCGATCTGCGTTGTTGTCTAGGCGAGCAGGTTGCGCACGATACCCACCGCGAACTCCGGCATGCCTTCATCTCAGTCATTCGGGTCGGCTCCACTCGCATCAGCGATTTCCAGCGCGCCACGCCTCGCCATATGCGGCCGCCAGCGACTGCACGGTCTCGTGAGCATTGAGGCCGCTCGGGTTCGGCAGCACCCACAACTCGGCGCCGCCCAACCGGTCACTTTGTTTGCCGGCCACCGCCTTGGGTCGGTCGAAAGCCTGCCGGTACGCAGTGAGCCCGAGGATGGCCGCCACGTGCGGGCGCTGCGCCCGAACCTTCGCCTCCAGAGCCACTCCCCCGGCCCGCAGTTGGTCCCGGGTCAACTCGTCGGCCCTCGCGCTGGCGGTGGGCACCACATTGGTGATGCCAATGCCCAGTTCCGCCAGCATCACCCGGTCGGCTGCCTTCATGCCGTCGCTGGCATCGACTTCGTACGGCGTGATTCCCGCGGCGTAGAGCGCTGGCCAAAACCGGTTGCCACGGCGCGCGAAGTGCGCGTTGGCCGCGGCCGTCCACAGTCCTGGGTTGATACCCACGAACAGCAGGCGCAAAGGGTCGCAGACCAGATCATCGACGAGCGCGCCGTTGAAGGAATCGAGTTCCCCGCGGGTGAAGCGCGCCATGCGTTCGTCAGCCGACGATTTCGGACACCTGCATCACCGGAGCGATGTTGGTGTAGTTGGCCACATCGGCCATGACGTCGGCAGTTCCAGCAGCAGCGAGCGCGCCCTGGAACGATTCCATCGACTCGAAATAGAAGTGCACGCCGGCAACGTTGGGGCCGCTGACACCCTTCTCCACCTCGCTCTTCACCGGGCTCCAGGTGCTGACGCACAGCGGAACATGGGTGGCCGAGTAGTAGTCGTGGTCGAAGGTTGTGCCCTCACCGGACGGGTAGGTGACGCTGACTTTGATCATGGCCGAACCGTATTCCGCTCGGGAGGCACCCCACGACTCGTAGGCACACCCGAATTCCACCGTTCTTGTCGCGGCCTGACCTCCAAGCACCGAGGTCAGGCCGCGACAGGTACCGAGGATTGGCGCCGTGATGACACTCGACGGGCTCGATGCGGCTTGCCGCTGGTAGGTTGTCGGGGCTAACCCACACAACGGGGCTGACAGGTTTCGACGTCAGATTCATTTTGCGGGCGTGCGACCCGAGTTGCTCAGACTCGTAAAACGGGGCACAAACAGAATTGCCAACGAGCAGTTCGCTCTCGCCGCCTGATTCATTAGGTTGTGAAGAGACATCGTGACCAGAAATGGCGCACGGGGCCGATCCACCGCAGCCTGGCACCAGAAGCGGGGGATGACAGCGGAAAAGACTGCTGACGTCGGGAAAGACCGATGACGATTCGGAAAGACGATTCGCGGGCCACCGGGAAACCGATGGCCAACTGACCCGCCGGTCTCCCTGCGTCAGGGAGAAAGTGGGAATGGTCGTATCACGAACGTTGAGTGCCTGATGGACGGGAGTTCGATTCTCCCCAGCTCCACTTACAGGTTTTTGGTCGTGCGCTCGCGTACGCCAAAGCCCAGACCACAAGCCTCGATGCCGGCACGGCTCAGATCCTCGCGTCGTCCACGTCGTCGGACGGCATGGTCCTCGGGTCGACCAAGACGTCAGGTGCCGAGGGAGTCCACCACCTCGCGCCGGTGTCGGTCGCCCACCTCCGAAACCGTCGAGCGGCGCAACAGCTCGAGCGCGATGCGCCGCGTACCGAGTGGCGCGAGCACGTGTACGACGGCGAGAAGCTGTCTATGGTGTTCACCGCGGCCCACGGCGGTCTCGACCTCGCCGATGTTGCCCGACATGTCGGCCACTCCGATCCCTCGACCACAGCCGAGTACGTTCGCAGCCTCGGCCGCCGCTTTTTGTCGGCCATCATGCGGGCGCACCCTGCCGGTCACGCCACGGTGGAACGATTGGACGGGGAAACGGTCCGCAGCATCATCAGTGGCGGGTTACGTTGCGGACGCTGCTGGGAGGACCCAGCACACCATCGGAATGGAATGTGAACCATGAACGTCTTGTCTCTTCGGGCTCGCCTCTCGACCCGCAAAGTGTGGCTGGCCGCCGCGGCACTGGGGGTCGCGGTCGCGGCCGGCGGTGGTATCTCTGCAGCACAATCCAGCAGGGGTGAGCCGTCAGCGTTCGTCCCGACAACTCCCGCTCGGATCGTCGACACCCGCAGGAGTCTTGGCGCAGTGACGCTCGGTCCCGGTGGAACGGTCGACGTGCTGATCGGTGGAACCGGGACCATTCCTGCAGACGCCACCGGCGCGATGCTCAACGTCACCGTCGTCAACGGGACCAAGCCATCATGGCTGACGGTCTGGCCGACCGGTGAGACGTATCCCGGCACCTCGAACTTGAACTGGGTCGACGGTGAGCCTCAGCCGAATCTCGTGTCGGTCGCACTCGGTGCCAATGGCGGCGTCAGTCTGCGCAACAACGATGGCGAGGTGGATGTGATCGTCGACATCGCCGGGTACTACGTCGCCGAAACCGGATCAGGTCCCGCAGGTCCGCAGGGCCCGACGGGGGCCGCAGGTCCGCAGGGCCCGACGGGGGCCGCAGGTCCGCAGGGCCCCACGGGGGCCGCAGGTCCGCAAGGCCCGACGGGTCCCGCAGGTCCGCAAGGCGCAGCCGGCCCCACAGGATCGTTCCGTCTGGAGGACGCAAACGGGAACCCCGTACCCGGTCGAATCCTGAGTTTGAACCCTTCGAGCCCGGGTGAAGGGGGTGTGGCCGTGGACGTCATTCAGGACGACGGTTACCTCACCCGCTACGACCTCCAGACGGGCCAGCAGGGGTTTGCCGTTGCTCGCGGCGTGTACGCATCAGCCGACTGCTCGGGACCCGAACTCTACGACCTCAACAGCACTGGCTCCCCGGTCATCCCGAACCTGCTGTTCACCGACACCTACAACCAGATGGCGGGCTCGCCGCTGTTCTCGATCGGGGCGATTGACGCGACTTTCGAAGTCGGATCGGCACTCCAAATCGACGGCTCAGCGTGTATACCGGGCAGCGAAACCGTGATGGCCGTGACACGGGTCCCATACGGCGCAATCATGCTTTCTCCGGTTGGCCCCCTCAAGATCGTCGGTTGAGGACGAACGAGACGAGGTCGGTGGCGCTCGATCAGAGCGGAGTAGATGCTGCGTTTGGTGACTCGCCTGTCAGGGGTCAGCAAGTGCGCGATCTCAGTCGAAGCCTGCACCTCGCACTGGGCGCAGCAGCCGAAGGGCAAAACAGGCGACGACGACATGGGCCACCCCAGCGACGATGAACGGAGCGCGAATCCCGAACAGTTGGGCACTCAGTCCCCCGAAGGCTGCGCCGAACGGCACGACACCCCACGCCACCGTTCGATAGGCAGCGTTCATCCGCCCCAGCAGCCGGTTCGGCGTGAGTTGCTGACGAACCGTGTTCGCCAGCGCAGTCCACAGCCCGTTGCCGATACCCAGCGCAAAGAACAACCCAATCGCAGCGGCGGGTGACGTGGTGCACGAGAGGCCGACCATCGTGACAGCCCACGTCCAGAACGACACGGAGATCGTCCGCACGAAACCGACGCGTCGGACCATCGCCGTCACCAGCCAGCGGCTGACCACCGTGCCCGTTGCTGCCGCGATGAACAGCAGCGTGTAGACGAACCGGCCGCTGTGCAGGCGCTGAGCCGTGAACAGGACCAACAGCGACTCGGCCGCGAAGTAGAAGAAGTTGACCACGCCGAGCAACACCGCCAACCGGCGCAGCACCGGGTGGTGGATCATGAAGCGGACGCCCTCGCGGACGTCGTCACGCAGACGAGTGGTCGGCGGCTCGACGGCGTGCTCGTCGGGCATCGTCGCCACCAGTGCGGCAGACCCAGCAAAGGTCACCGCATCAGCGAAGAACGGCAGTGACGCCGCAATGCCGAACAGGATGGTGCCGATCGGTGGCCCGACGAACTGTGCCGTCGCAACCTGGATGCTGCCCAGTCGAGCGTTGGCTTGCATCAGGTCGGCGCGACGAACGATCGTCGGCAGGATCGCCTGCGCAGAGTTGGTGTGCACGGTTTCGGAAAGACCGAGGAGAAATGCGCATCCGTATAGGATCGGCACGCTGGCCAACCCACCGACGATGACGGCGCCGAGCACGGCAACAACCGCGAACCGGGCGATATCGGCCGCCACCATCAGACTCCGTCGATCCATCCGGTCGGCGATCGCACCCGTGACCATCGAGAAGAACAGCCACGGCAGACGCGATGCAACGGTGACGCCTGCAATCAACAGCGGATCCTGGGTGACTGTCAACGCGAGCAGCGGGAACGCGGTCAGGAACATCCCGTCGCCGCTGCTCGATATCGCCACCGACAGCCACACCTTGCGAAATGACATCCCGAGCGAGCGCCGGTTGGCCAACTTCGGATCGTCGATGAGGCCCTGCGCCTCCAACACCACCGGCTCCGTCATGCGTCGCTCGCGGGCGGTGCGTCGATCTGGACGAGCAGACGCTCGATGACCTCGTCGAGGACATCGGCCGGTACACGGGGCAGGCCGAGGAGTTCGTTGAAGAAGATGCCGTCGCCGACCAACCGGATCGTCTCGGCCAGCACCGGGTCCGTGACCTCGCGCCGCAACGCTGACGTCCACTGCGCGAAGAGATCGCGCAGCGCGACGGTCGCTTCGTCACTGTGGTCGTCACCCGATCGAACGGTCGCCAGCACTGACCGCAGCAGTGCTCTGCGTTGGGGTGTGTCGGGCGTCGATCGGCGCAGATAGCGGTCCGCGTGAGCCAGCGGGTCTGCCGGCACGACGGCGAGCATCGCGGCACTGGTATCGGCGAGTTGACGGTAGAGGCCATCGAACATCGCCTGCTTGGACTCGAAGTGGTAGAGCAGACCGCCCTTGGAAACATGGGCCTCTGCCGCAACCGCATCGAGGGTGACGGCGTGCGATCCGTCACGGAACAGCACGACCCGCAGCGCCTCGAGAATGCGCTCACGGGTGTCGTTGACCACAATCTCGAAAGCTACCTGCCATCATCGGCGCCGACGAGCCAGTTCGAAAAACGCGCCAACGGTACAGCCGGGTCGGCGCAGCAAAAATTTGGTTTGTTCAGTCACTGCCTCGGGAAGAACCCGAACATGAGCACACATCCCATGGGCGTCCCGGGCGCCGTCGGGAGTTCCGTGACTGATAACCCGAGTATCAGCCGAATGATCATTGGTCTCGACCTTGACGAGCACGGCCGTCGAGCCATCGAGTGGGCCCGAACGACTGCGTCTGCCCTCGGCGTGCCGCTCGTCGCGTGGCTGGGCGTCGACAACGCGTCGACGGAGCGATCCCCCAGCGACGAGGCCGCCTTCGAGAAGGCCGCAACAGACTCAGCTCGCGAGTGGCTCACCAGATACCAGATTGACGTGGACGACATCCACGTCTCGCCACGGAGACCGGACGCCACCCTCGCCGAGTCGGCGACGGTCGGTGATCTCGTCGTGCTCGGTGTCGACACGAGCGAGGGGTGGTCCGGCTGGGCGCTCGGCAGCCGGGCGCACGGACTGGCGCACACATTGAAATGTCCGCTGGTTCTTGTCCCGCCGAGCCCGATCGCTGCCGACGATGCCCCCATCGTCGTGGGCGACGACGGCACACAGAGCAGTCCCGGCGTGTTGCAGTGGGGCAGCTATTTCGCCGACAAGCTTCACCGTTCGCTGGTCGTGGCGTCCGGCAGTGATCCGCTGAACGACGCGGCCGATGTATTCAACGACCTCGCGATCTCCACCGGGGCGTACCTCACGGTCGTCGGTGCACGAGCGGAGCATTCCTTCGGTGGGCTCCTGCTCGGACCAGTCGTCGACCACTTGATCCATCACGCTCCACGCGCCATCGCGATTCTCACGCACGCCACCCTGTCGAGCGACGAGGCTCCGCCGGCGCTGGGGCAGCAATCATGACGCTGGTCCACCGTGTGCTCCCCCCACATCCGTATCAGTCGCTGCAGGAGTACCTGGCCCGAGGTGGAGGAGTCGGACTCGCCGCGGCGAGGGTGAGCACCCCCCAGGAAATCATCGCGACACTGACGGCATCCGGTCTGCGCGGGCGTGGCGGGGCCGGGTTCCCCACTGGCGCGAAATGGCAGACGGTGCTCGACTACGCCTCCACGGAGGTTCCTACAACTGTCGTCATCAACGCCGCCGAGGGCGAACCGGGCACCTACAAAGACCGCACATTGCTGCAGTACAACCCGTTCGAGGTGCTCGAGGGAGCGGTGATCGCCGCCCTCGCCGTGGACGCCACCCGAATCATCGTCGCGGTCAAGAGATCGTTCACCGAGGAACGATCTCGGGTGGAAGCTGCCATCGAGGAGTTCCGCGCCGCCGGGCTGCTCGGACACCTCACCATCGATGTCGTTGCCGGACCCGACGAATATCTCTTCGGAGAAGAGACTGCCCTGCTCGAGGTGACCGATGGTCGCCTCCCGTTCCCGCGCATCGCACCCCCGTACCGACGTGGTGTCGACGAGGTGGTTGCAGGAGACGCCGATGTCACCAGCGGCAGCGGTCTCAGCGCCCATGTGAGGATGGCCGGTCCTGATTCCAGCGAGTTGGCGCCGCCAGCGTTGGTCGACAATGTAGAAACGATGGCGAACATCGCCAAGATCATCGCCCGCGGTGCCGAGTGGTTCCGAACAGAAGGGACACAGGGCTCAGCGGGAACGATCGTTTGTACCGTCACCGGCGCCGTTCGCCGGCCCGGTGTCGGTGAGGTCCTTCTCGGCACCACGATTCGAGAGGCGATCGAAGAAATCGCCGGCGGTCCTGCGGCAGGCACCTCGATCAAGGCCGTGCTGAACGGCGTATCAGCAGCGCCGATACTCGCGTACCAACTCGACACCCCCATGTCGTACGAAGGTATGGCCGCCATCGGCAGCAGCTTGGGCACAGCGAGCCTGCACGTGCTTCCGGGCGACACTGACATGACATCGGTCGCCGCTGGAATCGCTCGCTTCCTGGCTGTCGAATCATGCGGTCAGTGCGTGCCGTGCAAAGTCGACGGCTTGGCCATCGACGGGGCGCTCGAGCGGCTGTGTGGCACCGGAGCAACCGCGTGGGACGTCGAACTCCTGCGCCAACGGCTGACCACTGTTGCGGACGGGGCCAGATGCGGGCTGGGACGCCAGCAGCAGACCGTCATCGGCGCCATCGTCGACACGTTCGCAGACGAGATCGAGGCTCGCATCGGCGCTCATACACCGCTCGAGCCGCTCTTCGTCAGCGAACTGCGCTCCTTGCACGGTGGCGTCGTCGAACTCGACGAGCGTCGACGGGACAAGCAACCCGACTGGAGCTTCGGGGCTGAGTGGTCGGGCGCCTCGCCGGCCGACGAGTTCGCAGATCACCGGAGCCACCGGCACCCGCCAACATGATCCACTAAGCCTCGATCCACCGTGTTGGTGAGGTGGGTAGGTGTTGCGCGTCCACCAAAAAGGCCTCCTGAACTGGGAGAATGTTGATGTTCGAAGTCAACGTTGCAACCAGTCCGGGAGGCACTTTCTGTGTGGCCAGTATCGCGCACCATCGACCGCTACGACACGTCATTCGATCAGGACGGCCTGGTCGCCAACGCCGGCTTGATCGTGATCGCGACGCTGATGTGTCGGCTCGGACTCGAAACACTCGCGAACCGGTGGGTGCGCACCGGGTCGTTCGCTCCTGGCCGCAAGATCTGTACTTTGATCGCGGCAATGTGTGCCGGTGCGACCCACATTGATCACACCGACATGTTGCGCGCTGGGGCGACCCAAACGGTGCTGCCGTTTCGGGTGATGGCCCCATCGACGATCGGCACGTTCCGGCGCACGTTCACGTTCGGGTTCGTGCGCCAACTCGACGCTGTCGCGGCCAGGTTGTTGGCGAACGCATGGGCTGCAGGTGCGATCACCTCTGAAGTCGAAATTCGAACCAAGTGCAGCGCACCGGCCCAGATCGCGGTAACCCCGGACGAGTTCCGGGACGGCCGCACCGCGAAGCGGGTGTCCGACCCCCGTTGTTGTTGAGGATTCGGCGGTACGTCGACGTCGTGGAGTTCGATTCGTAGAGTGCGGGAGGGCGTTTTCGACGTCCCGTGAGCTGGTCTTCTGTGAATGGGGCCAAGTCATCGTCGAGCCCCGACTCCTAGCAGCGATCGGCCCACAGAATGCCGCGGCTGGGAACATGCCGGCGGCCGTGTTCTTCAACCTCAACCACCTCCAGGTGTCGCCACGATCACTGGAGCGCTGTCTGCGCACGACGGGGCCAACGCAGCTCAACATTCCCAAGCGACTGTATTGTCACTGCATGCGTAGAGCAATAGAAGTTTTTGTCATTGCCGTCGCCCTTGGCGCTACGGCGTGTGGCGCAACGTCTGATGGAGAAGTGAGCGTTGACGTGCCGACCGCGACGGATGCCGAGACGGAGGAGACAGCGACGACGGAGGCTGACGTTGTTGAGGAGGAGGTAACGGCTGTCGAGGAGGCTCCCGACCTCACGGTTTCAACGACACCGGTACCGGAGGTCGACGGTGCCGATGACGCTATTGCCGGTTTCCAGCAGACGGTCGATGAGGTCATCGAGTCTGCAGACTTCGACGACGTTGGAGAAGCCACGCTTGCCGACTGCCCGCTGACGACCTGGCAGGAACTGGCCCCGGGCGCCTCGGTCAACCTCGAAAGCAATGTCGTGGAACTCGTCCAAAGCTCGGCCGACGACGGCAGCGACGTGTTTCCGCCGCTCGTACGTTGCCGCTTCGACCTCGACAATGGTGGGACTGTGTTCCTGGACGCATTTCAAGAGCCGTACGACACGTACAACGGGAAGCCCTTCGCCGAGACGCTCATGCTGGAGATGGGCGGCGAAGGTGTGTTCACCGGACCGACAGACGTGACGCCGAGTGGTGTCGTGTACGGCTACTGCGAGAACGATGGGAGCCGATGCGCTGCGACTTGGGTGTCGGGCACTACGCAACTCTCGCTGCTCGGACCTGCCGACTTCGGCGCAAGCGGCGAGTACGCCGCATGGATGGCGGCGTTCATCAACCGCAAGTTCGGCTGACGAACCCAGCGACCAGCGCACTCGACGAGGTAGTTACGACGTGCGCCGATGACAGCACCTGGATCGCTGTGGTCACCGGCCCCGATCTCCAAGTCACCAACCTCCCCCACATGTTGGAGATCGACGCTGCGAAGAAGGGAGGCTGCGATCCATGTGTGATCGGCAACTGGACGCTGGACCTCGTGTCGATCAACGAGTTCGTCGCCTCGCAGTCGCAGGGGGCGAACGTCGATGTGCGCGGTTCCTGGACGACCGAGTTCCTACCCGGTCCACCGGACGGCGCGCTGGACATGGTCGACCGTCGCAATCTCCAGTTCTTCATGCCCGATCTCAGCGCCACGATGTCCGTCGATGTCGCCGGTACCGGTACCGGGCCCTACACCGCAGACGGCAACACCGTGGTGGTGTCGGGCTACACCAACCAGGGTGCGGTGAGCACCGGTGGTCTCGGTTCACCGTTCAACGAAAGCAACGGCGGCGGCGGTCGCTCGTACGTGTGCGAGGGCGACCTCTTGGTGTTCGATTTTCCCGGTGGAATTCAGATGCCGGCCGTCCGCACGCCACCCACACCGAAGGGCAACCGGTACTTCTGACCAAAGACTCTAGCCAGCCTACCTACCGGTAGGTAGGCTGGCGCGGTGACCGTCGACCTGACCCGCCCACTCGATCTTCCGGTGCTGTTTCAAGGTGGAATGGGCGTGGCTGTCTCCGACTGGCGCCTGGCCGGTGCGGTCGCGCGGGTCGGCCAGCTCGGCGTTGTCGCCGGTACCGCGTTGGATGTCGTCCACGCCCGCCGACTGGCAGACGGCGACCCGGGCGGGCACCTGCGCCTCGCGTACGCACACTTCCCGGTCCCGGCAATGGCCGACAGCGTGCTGAACCGCTGGTTCCGACCCGCCGGCCGGCCCACCGACGTGCGCTACCGCAACGTGCCGATGTTCACCGAGGTGCCGTCGGCGGAACTCCGGGCGCTGACCATCATGGCCAATTTTGCCGAAGTGTGGCTCGCCAAGGACGGCCACGACGGACAGGTCGGAATCAACTACCTGGAGAAGGTACAACTGCCCACGCCGTACGCCGTCTGGGGTGCCATGCTCGCCGGGGTCGACGCCGTCTTGATGGGGGCCGGTATCCCCGCCGGCATCCCGGCATTGCTGAATGCGCTCGCCGATGGAGACCCCGTCACCTATCGCCACACGGTGACGGGCGCGGCGGCTGACGACGACTTCTCGTTGCGCTTCGACCCGACCGAGGTCATGGGCTCCCCTGCCCCACGTCTTGCCCGTCCCCCGTTCCTCGCCATCGTGTCGTCACACACGCTGGCGATGTTCCTGGCCAAGGATCCAGCCACACGACCCGACGGCTTCGTGGTCGAAGGCGCCAGCGCAGGGGGCCACAACGCTCCACCGCGTGGCCCTCGACAACTCGATGAACTCGGCCAACCGATCTACGGCCAGCGCGACCAGGTCGACCTCACCCGGCTGGCCGGCACAGGGCTGCCGTTCTGGCTGGCCGGCGGTTACGCCGACCCCGACCAATTGGTGGCCGCGCTCGCTGCCGGCGCGGCCGGCGTACAGGTGGGTACCGCTTTTGCGCTGTGTGCCGAGTCGGGGATCGCCCCAGAACTGAAGCGCTCGATGGTGGCAGCCGCACTCGCCGGCGATGCCACCGTCTTCACCGACCCGGATGCGTCGCCGAGCGGATACCCCTTCAAGGTCGTTCGCCTGCCCGGCACGATCGGCGATCCATCGGTCAGCGCCACCCGCGAACGAGTGTGCGACCTCGGCTTCCTACGCGAAGCGTTCAAGCAGGACGACGGCACCGTTGGGTACCGCTGCCCGAGCGAACCGGTGGACGCCTACGTGCGCAAGGGCGGTGCCATCGAGGACACCGTCGGACGCCTGTGCCTGTGCAACGGGCTGCTCGCCACCGTCCAACTCGGCCAGGTTCGTGTCGGGAAGGTCGAGGCCCCGCTCGTCACCGCCGGTGACGACCTCGAGAAGGTGGTGCAGGTGTTCGCAGGTGACTCCGGCTCGTGGACGGCGGCCGACGTCGTCCACCACGTCATGTCGACCCACGGTTCCTGATCAAATTGGCAACCAGCCCGGTCCAGCCGGTCTGGTGCGAAGCGCCGAGACCGCAGCCGGTGTCGCCGTCGAAGTACTCGTGGAACAGCAGTTGTCCGTGCCACGCCGGATCATGTTGGAATCGATCACACTCCCCGAAGAGCGGTCGCCTGCCGCTCGGGTCGTCGGTGAACAGCGACACCAGTCGCGCCGACAGGTCGGTTGCAACCTCGCGCAGTGTCGAAGGGGCGCCGTCGCCGGTCGGGTAGGCAATCGTGAAGCTGTCGCCGAGGTAGCGATCGAAGCGAAGGAGCGACTCGATCAGTAGGTAGTTGAGCGGGAACCAGATCGGACCTCGCCAGTTCGAGTTCCCCCCGAAGAGTCCCGAGCGCGACTCGCCCGGCTCGTAGCCGACGCTCGCCGACAACGCGCCGAGGTGCAGCACGAACGGGGCGTCGCGATGGCTCTTGGCCAGCGAACGCAACCCGAACGGCGACAGGAACTCGTCCTCGTCGAACATCGTGCGAAGTATCTTCGGGAGCCGTTCGGGCGAGACGATGGACAACAGCCAGCCGTCGAAACTTTCGACGTCGTTGTGCACCACGTTTGCCGCGTGCTGAGGTTTCTGGCGCAGGAACCACTCGAAGTGCGACGCGAAGTCCGGCAATCGCCGAAGCATGTCGTTGGTCAGCGTGGCCGTTGCGGCAAGTGGCAACAAGCCCACCATCGAACGGACCCGCAGCGGCACGGGTTCGGCACCGGGCATCTGCACGACGTCGTAGTAGAAGTCGTCCTCGTCGCTCCACAGGCCGCAGCGATCCATGGCATTGGCGATGTAGGTGAAGTGTTCGAGGAACTTCGTCGCCAGGTCTTCGTAGGTTTGATCGTGTTGGGCGAGAACGAGCGCCATTTCGAGCAAGTTGAGGCAGTACATCGCCATCCATGCTGTTCCGTCGGATTGTTCGAGTTCACCATCGATGGGCAGCTGCGCAGAGCGGTCGATCGGCCCGATGTTGTCAAGACCGAGAAAGCCACCCTCGAACACGTTGTTGCCTTCGACGTCTTTTCGGTTGACCCACCAGGTGAAGTTGAGCAGCAGCTTGTGGAAGACACGTTCGAGGAAGGCGTAGTCGGTGGACCCATCGGATTCGAACACTCGCAGCGCCGCCCAGGCGTGAACCGGCGGGTTGACATCGCCGAACTCCCATTCGTATGCCGGAAGCTGCCCGTTGGGTTGCATGTACCACTCGCGGCAGAGCAGGACGAGTTGATTCTTCGCGAACTCAGCGTCCACCGCGGCGAGCGCGACGCAATGAAACGCGAGGTCCCATGCTGCGTACCACGGGTACTCCCACTTGTCGGGCATCGAAATCACGTCTGCGTTGTTCAGATGCCGCCACCCCGAGTTCCGCCCGCTCAGCCGGCTCGCCGGGGCCTCCACACCGCTGGGGTCGCCGTCGAGCCAGCGTTCGACGTCGTAGTGGTAGAACTGCTTCGACCACAGCATCCCCGCCAGGGCCTGACGGGCGATCATCGTCGATTCCGCTCCAAGGGTGTCCGGCAACAAGGTCGCATAGAACTGGTCCGCTTCCTCGGCGCGTCGAGCGAGCAACTCATCGAAGTCGGGCCCGACCTTCGTTGCGTTGCGACTCAGACGCAGCCGGATCTCCGCGGTGCCGCCGGCAGCGACGTCGATTTCGTAGTGCAGTGCCGCCTTGGTGCCTCGACGCTGCGGGTTGACTGTCGGCGTGCCGTGGAGGACGTGGTCGCCAATGCCATCTTTCGGAAACGGGTCACCCTCGGTGTTCCAGAGCCGTTGGGTGTTCGACTCGTTGTTGCAGAACAGCGGTGTCGGGTCCCCATCGGCGGCCAACCGTGTCATCCCCAACGAGTGATGCGAAGCGGCCAGGCATCCATCGTCGAACGAGATCGTCGGCGTCCGATCATCGAGGCCCCACGACCAGGTGTTGCGGAACCAGAGCGTTGGCAACACGTGCAGCGTCGCCGCATCCGGGCCGGCATTGCGGATGGTGAGCAGGATGGCGATGTCGTCGTGGGAGGCCTTGGCGTAGTCGGCCGTGATCTCCCAGTAACGGTCCTGCTCGAAGACTCCCGTGTCGAACAGCTCGAATTCGGGCTCATCGCGCCCCCTGCGCCCATTCTCGGCAACCAGTTCATCGTAGGGAAAGGCCACCTGCGGGTAGGCGTAGCGCCAGCGCATCCAGGAATGTGTGGGGGTCGAGTCCAGATACCACCAGTACTCCTTGGCGTCCTCACCGTGGTTGCCCTCGTCGCCGGTCAGCCCGAAGATGCGCTCCTTGAGGATCGGGTCCTTCCCGTTCCAGAATGCGAATCCGAGACAGAGACGTTGCTGGGTGTCACAGATGGCGCCCAGCCCGTCCTCGCTCCACCGGTAGGCCCGCGACCGCGCATGGTCGTGCGGGAAGTACTCCCAGGGTTGGCCATCCGCGCTGTAGTCCTCCCTCACCGTTCCCCAGGCGCGCTCGCTGACGTACGGCCCCCATTGCTTCCAACCATCGTGAGCCTCGACGAGGCGAAGGCGTTCGGGGTCGAGGGCGGCGGTGGGTGCGCCGTCGCTACCGGGCTGAGCGCGATGCGATGGAGTCACCCCTGCAGTATCGACGGTGGCCGCGCAGAAACCCAGGGGCAATGTCGAAGATGGCGAAATGGAGCGCCGCTGACGGTCGCTCACCGACACCTCGCCGGGTCTACTGTCGTGGAGGTGCACGACAGTAGACGGAGGTGACGCCATGACACGCACGCCCCAACGTGTGACCTTCACCGGCAGCCGCGCGACCCCACTGGCCGGCAGACTCGACCTGCCCGCCGGCCCGCCGCGGGCGTTCGCGCTGTTCGCTCACTGCTTCACCTGCTCGAAGGACATTCTCGCCGCCGGCCGCATTGCGGCCGAACTCAACGGGCAGGGAATCGGGGTCCTCCGGTTCGACTTCACCGGACTCGGCTCCAGCGACGGCGACTTCGCCAACACCGACTTCTCCTCCAACCTCGACGATCTCCGCCTCGCCGCCGCCTGGCTCCGCGAGAACCACGCGGCGCCCCAGCTCCTCATCGGCCACAGCCTCGGCGGTGCCGCCATGATCGCAGTTGCCGCCGATCTACCCGAAGTGCGGGCAGTCGCGACGATCGGAGCGCCCGCGGATGTCGCCCACATCACCCAGCTGTTCAGCCCTCAACTACCCGAAATCGAAGAGCAGGGTCGCGCGATGGTCGACATCGCCGGGCGTTGCTTCACCATCCGACGCGAGATGCTCGACGACCTGGCCACACATTCGATCATGGAACGCGCCGGCACACTCCGCGCAGCACTCCTCGTCGTGCATGCACCGACCGACAACGTCGTCGGCATCGACAACGCTGCACAAATCTTCACTGCGGCGAGACACCCGAAGAGCTTTCTCGCACTCGACGGAGCAGACCATCTCCTGACCAGGACAGCCGACGCGATCTACGCCGCACGAATGATCGCCTGCTGGTCGCAGCCATACATCATCGACGAGCATCCGGCCGCACCGTCGCCACAGGCGAGCGCGCCGGTGGTGGTGGCCGAGACCGGGCAGGGAACGTTCCTCAACCATGTGGTGGTCGGCGATCATCACTTCCTCGCGGATGAGCCCGTCGATGTCGGAGGCTTCGATGCCGGCCCATCGCCGTACGACCTCCTCGGCGCGGCCCTCGGAGCATGCACATCGATGACGCTCAGGCTCTACGCCGACCGCAAAGGGTTTCCGCTCGACCGCGTCACCGTCGAGGTCAGCCACGCCAAGTCGCACGCTCAGGATTGCGAGGCCTGCGTCGAAGGGGCGGGTCCGCTCGTCGACCGGTTCGAACGACGCATCCTCGTCGCCGGCACCCTCGACGATGACCAACGAGCAGCGCTCCTGCGAATTGCGGACAAGTGCCCCGTGCATCGCACCCTCGAACGAACCTCTCAGATCTCGACCACCATCGTGGCGGATACCTGAACCAGCTCCGATCAGCGCCTCGCGGCGCGACGGCGACGAACCTGTCGACTGATCAGCTTCTTGGCTTCGTCCGCCCACAGCACCACGCTGGCGAGTGCGATGCACAGTGCCCAGCCACCTTTCGACAGGGCCGTGGTGTCGAAGGCTTCGTTGAGGAAGCGCAGTTGCACAACAGCGACCTGCAGCACTGCCGACAACGCAATGGCGGCCCACAGGAAGCGATTCGTGAAGAAGTGACGAAAGGCGCTGGCGGTGTCCGAGCGAGCGTTGAACACGTTGAACAGTTGCGCAAAGACAAGGGTTGTGAACGCCATCGTGCGCGCCCGGACGATGTCGCCGGACCCACCGAGGATGCCACCGTCGAGACCGAGGTCGAGCGCAGCGAGCGTGACGACTGCCATCACGGTGCCGACCCATGCGATGCCGATCCACATTTCAAGATCGATGATGCGATCGGTCACCCGTCGCGGCGGTAGCGCCATGACGTCGTCTGGTGGCGGGTCGAAACCCATCGCCAGGGCCGGTGCCGTGTCCGTGAGGAGGTTGATCCACAAGATCTGGGTGGCAAGCAACGGCACGGCGATCGTCGAGCCGGTGGTGTCCAGTCCGAGGGCTCCGGCAAGAACGACGCCGAAGAACATCGTCAGCACTTCGCCGATGTTCGAGGAGAGCAGGAAACGCAGGAACTTGCGAATGTTGGCGAAGATCGCCCGACCCTCACGAACAGCCACGACGATCGTGGCGAAGTTGTCGTCGGTGAGGATCATGTCGGCGGCCTCCTTCGTCACGTCCGTCCCCGTGATGCCCATCGCCACGCCAATGTCCGCTGCCTTCAAGGCCGGCGCGTCGTTGACCCCGTCACCGGTCATCGCCACGATGTTGTGGTCGGCCTGCAGCGCGGCGACGATCCGCAGCTTGTGCTCGGGAGCGACCCGCGAATACACGGAGACCGAACGGGCCTCGACCCGCAACTCGTCGTCACTGAGTTCGTCGATGTTGGCACCACTCATGGTGCGACCATCCCCGACGGCAATGCCAAGGTCACGTGCGATGCACACGGCTGTACGCGGGTGGTCGCCAGTGATCATGATGATCCGGATGCCCGCAGCATGGGCCTCCTCGATCGCGATGCGAGCCTCGGGGCGCGGCGGGTCGATGATGCCGACCATGCCGAGGTAGATCAGCCCGTCCTCGATCGACTCGTCCTGCACGGGTGGGATCGTGTCGGGTATCGGTCGGTACGCGACCGCCAGCGTCCGCAACGCAAGATCTGCGAGACGGTCGACCGTCGCCAGGACAACGGATCGCCACTGGGGTGTGAGCAGCTCGACCTCGCCACCGGTGCGAATGTGAGTGCAGCGTGTCAGCAACACATCGGGCGCACCTTTGGTGACGATCGCGATCTGGCCCTCACGCTCGCCATCGGCCTCGAGGGTCGTCATCAGCTTGCGTTCGGAGGTGAATGGCACCTCTCCCACGCGCTCGAACCGCGAACGCCGATCGTGCGCCAAGCCGGTGATCTTCGCCTCGGCTATGAGGAATGCAATCTCGGTCGGATCACCCTGAACCGCCGGCACGCCACCGTCGTCACGAACGCTCGCATCATTGACCAGGCTGCCCCCACCAACCACGAGGCGAACTTCCTCACGCAGCACGATGTCGTCGAGCGATCGGCCGTCGACTTGCAGCTCACCTTCGCAGCCGTAGCCGGAGCCGGTGACATCGACCTCTCCGGATGCTGTCACGACCTTGACGATCGCCATCTCGTTACGCGTCAGTGTTCCCGTCTTGTCCGAACACACGACCGACGCCGAGCCCAACGTCTCGACCGACGACAGTTTCTTCACGATGGCATTTCTGCGTGCCATGCGCTGCACGCCGAGCGCCAGGACGACCGACAGCACGGCCGGCAAACCCTCCGGGACTGCTGCCACCGCCAACGACACCCCGACCAGCAGAACGTCGATCAGGTCCGTGGCATTCTTGATGTCGGTCGTCAACACGATGGCCCCGACGACGACCACTGCGATGACGATGACGGCGATGCCCAGCATCCGCCCGACCCGATCGATCTCGCGCTGCAGCGGTGTGTCGTGTTCGTCGGTGTCCCCCAGCAGCCGCGCGACGTGCCCCATCTGCGTGCCCATGCCGGTCGCGGTGACCACCGCCCGGCCGCGACCGCTACTGACCGCAGTGCCGCCGAACACCATGTTGACCCGGTCCCCCAAGCCCACCGGCGCGGTGATCGTTGCGACGTCCTTCAGAACCGCTTCGCTCTCGCCCGTCAATGACGCTTCGGCGACCATCAGCGAGGCAGCCTCCACGAGCCGCGCATCGGCGCTGACGGCATCGCCTTCGGCCAACGTCAACACATCGCCGCACACCACCTCGGCAGACGGCACGCGAGTTTCCCGCCCGTCCCGTAGGACCCCGGCCGTGGCCGCCGCCATCCGCTGCAGCGCGGCCACCGCATGCTCGGCTCTGGCCTGTTGCCAGAACCCGAGCACGGCGTTCAAGATGACGATCACCAGGATCACGATCACTTCGAACGGCACACCCTCGCGCCCCTCGAGTAGCCACGCGATGAACGACACCACCACGGCCACCAGCAGCAAATAGATCAGCGGATCGTCGAACTGGCGCAGCAGCTTTCGCCACGCAGGCACCGACTCGGCAGCGTCGAGCAGGTTCGGGCCATTGCGTCCGAGGCGTGCCGCCGCCTCCACGGAGCTCAGCCCGGTGGCCACGTCGACGTCGTGATCCATCGCCACCTCGGATGCGTGGCGTTGCCACGCTGGCGGCGCAGAGTCATTGGACGAGGTGGCGGCATCCATCATGGAACGATCAGGTCGACGTTCGGTAGATGCGCGTCTGCTGGCTGGCGCTGGCCACGAGGCGTCCGCCCTTGAAGGTCTGGCGCGCCATGGGAGCATTCGCGATCGCCCCGCGAACAGAGGGGGCGTCGATGGCCACGAGGTCGGCCGGGTCACCGACGGACATGGTCACCGGGGCGAGCCCGATCGCTCGGCGAGCGTTGTTCGACACCATGTCGTAGGCCACGTCGGGAAGCTGATGTCCGGCCATGATCATCAACGCCGCCGTCTCCAGCGGGTCGGAGCGACCGACGAGGTTGAACGGGTCCTGCACGTTGTCGGCACCGGCAGCGACCAGGGCACCCGCCTCTTGCAGCGCTCGCAGTGCGGTGAGCCCGCGGGGCATCGACGCGGCGTGATCGCGGCCCTGGAGGAACAGGTTCGTCTGCGGCAAGGGAAACACAGCAATGCCGGCCTCGGCCACGAGCGCCGAGATCTCGGCTTGGACCTTGGGCGTCTGAACCCCGAGTGACACGCAGTGGCTGGCGGCCACCAGCCCGCTGAATCCGGTGTCGAGCACCTGACGGGCGAGGTCTCGCAGGGTGAGAACGTCCGCGTCAAGCGTCTCGTCCGTATGGAGGTCGATTCCCAGGCCGGCGTCGCTGGCGATCCTGAGCGCGTGCCTGACCGCAGCGGGGCCATCGGGGTCCAGGTGAGGACAGCCCCCGATGAAATCGACGCCTTCTTCAACGGCGGCATCGAGCGCAGCCCTGTTCGCCGCACCATCGGGCCCCGTGATCGGCGAATCCGTGAGGGCCACGGTCTGGACATCGAGCAGTCCCTCGAAACGTGCAGCCGCTGCCTTCACGGCGCGAAGCGACCTGGTGCCGTTCTCGGCCAGCACGTTCACGTGGCTTCGCACCGCTGTCACACCATGCACCAACAACAGCTCCATTGCCGCCGCCGAGGACTCGACGGTGGCTTCGTACGTGAACGCCCCCTTGGCCGCCGCGGCACGCCAAGCGACGATCGCACCCATGAGATCGCCCTGCGGATTCGGCACCAACTCAGCCGTCAACGCTTTGTCGAGATGTGCGTGGGGCTCGGCCATTGCCGCGAGCAACAACCAACCATCGAGGTCATGCACCGCTGCGCCCTCAGGGATCGGTCCACCAGCCTTCACCATCTGCGAGATGAGGCCATCAGTGATGTGAACATCCATCAATCGACCATCGGCCATACGCGCATTCGCCAGTACCTGGATCATTGTCTGGACTGTACCCACCCTCGACACGTTCCACGGAACCATGCGCGCCGGGTCGGCTGGTGCCAGCCGACGTCCGGCGTCTCGCCCGATCAGCCCCCCAGAACTAGACTCACTCAAGTGTCGAACCGTTTCGAGGATCAAGTTGTCGTCATCACTGGAAGCGCCACCGGGATCGGCTCTGCCACCGCCGCGCGGTTTGCTGCCGAGGGGGCCAAGGTGGCATGCCTCGACATCGAACCGACGGCCAATTCCGACACCGTGGCGGCGGCATGCGCCGCAGGTGGTGTCGCCATTGCGCTGCACTGCGATGTGAGAAGCCACGAGCAGCAGGTCGCCGCCTTCGCCGAGGTGATGGAGCGTTGGGGCCGCGTCGACGTCCTGGTGGCCAGCGCCGGAATCTTCGTCGGCGGCCCACTCCCGTCGGTGCCCCTCGATCGCTGGCGCAACATCGTTGATGTCAACCTCACGGGGCTGCTCATCTCCAACAGCCTGGCCTCGGCAACGATGATCACTCAGCGCAGCGGCAGCATCGTCAACATCTCGTCGATGGCAGGCAAGACCAGTTGGCCGAACTCAGCCGAATATTCGGCGACCAAGAGTGGCGTGATCGGTATCACCCGGTCGGCGGCGATGGAGCTCGGCCCGCATGGCATCACGGTCAACGCCGTGTGTCCTGGCAACACCTTGACTGCCATGGTTCTCAAGGTGGCAGAGGAGGTCGGCGCCGACAAGGGCATGACCGGCAAGGAATGGCTGGAGATGCGCGCCAACGACACCGCTCTGCGGCGTCTCGGGCGGCCCGACGAGATTGCCGGCATCATCGCCTTCCTCGCCAGCGACGATGCCCGCTACATCACCGGGCAGGCCATCGAAGCCGACGGCGGCATCATCTTCAGCTGAGTTGCCGGTGTCGTTGGCGACTCGACCTCAGGCGATTCGGTCGAGCATCTCGGGACGGATTTCGTAGACGGGTTGTTCACCGCTGAAGTGGCGACGAAGTTCCTCCACAGCCAGCTCGCCCATTCGGTTGCAGTTCTCGATGCAGCCCGCAATGTGGGGTGTGACCACCACATTGTCGAGGCTGCGAAGCGGGCTGTCACTCGGCAGCGGTTCGATCTCCGTCACGTCCAAGAAGGCGAAGATGCGGCCCTTCTCCAGCTCGCTGATGAGCGCTGGTTCATCGACCAGCCCACCGCGAGCGGTGTTGATCAACAATGCCCCGTCCTGCATGTGGCCGAGCACCTCGGCATTGATCATGTGGCGCGTGTGATCGTTCTCCGGACAGTGCAACGACACCACCTGGCTGCGACGCACCAGTTCATCAAGTGCGACCACCTCGACCCCCAACGCTGTGGCATCGTCTGGTGACAGGAAGGGGTCTGCGACCAAGATCTCTACCTCGAAGGCGCGCAGCAGGTCGATCACATGCCGCCCCACGTTGCTGGCCCCGACAAGTCCTACGGTCGAGCGAGTCAGCTCACGCGCATCCCACGTTGCCCACACCGGAAGGTCGCGCCACCCACCCTCTGCAACGTGGCGACCCAGGGGCCAGATCCGCTTACGGCCGACGATCATCAACCCCAGGGTGGTCTCGGCAACGTCACGAGCGAGGGTGATGCCGGCACTCGTGACACGAACTCCACGCTGCCAGACCGCGTCGGAGACGAATCGCTTCACGCTGCTTCCCATGTGAGCCACGACCTCGAGCGAGGGCGCAGCAGCAACGACATCACCGTCGATCTGGGCAACACCCCAACTGGTGATACACCCCTGTGCCGTGGAGAGCAGCTCCAGGAGATCGGCCTTGCCGGCAGGGCCGTCGGCGTCGTGGTGAACAACGGTCGCGAACGATTCGAGCTGATCCCACGCCTTCTGGCTGAACATGCGGGCGTAGTTCGATCGGCCAATGGTCACTGCCACGATGGGCTCAGTCATCTGATGTCTCCAATTTTTTGTAGATCTGGTAGCGCTGCTCGTACATGCGGGTGCGGTCCGGACGATGGGTGATCACCGTCGGGGTACTCGCGGTGGGTCTCGGGGCGGTCCAGCCCCGCGACTGTGCCGCCAATCGTGCTGCACCGAACGCAGGCCAACTGGCATCCGGGTACACAGCGAGATCGCGCCCGAGCACGTCAGCAATGATCTGCGAGAGCGCCTCGCTGCGTGAACCACCACCCACGAAGATCAGCGGACGCTCCGTGATCGGTATCGATCTGGGCATCGCCTCCACAGCGGAGCGAACCTCGAACGCACACGACTCGAACACGGCCCTGACGCGGTCTGCCGGATCGACGGGTTCGGACGGGCTGACGAACCGACCCCAACCCATGCGATCGGCGTCGTGGACGGACGGCAAGAAGTAGGGCTGGTCCATGCGCGGGTCACGCGCCACGTCGCGCGCCGAGAAGCCCACGGAACCGACCGACTCCAGACACCACGCAATGACTGCGCCCAACCCGCCGAGGTACTGCGATGCCGACCAGCGAGACGGTACGACATGGGGGCTGAGATTGAATGCGGCGGGAAGATCGCCGACCGCGATCCGGTCGGTGACGATGCTGAGGACCCACGCGGTGCCAGCAGAGAGCACGACGTCGCCGGGCTCGGTGGCACCCAGACCGAGCGACGCGGTGGCCTGATCGTGGCCACCGACGATCAGGCGTGCCCTCGGCGAAATCTGCATCGCCGTTGCAGCATCGCTGCCGACGCAACCAGTGTCGGAGCCGGACGACACGATGCGAGACAGCTGAGCCGGCTCCACGCCACACAGGGTGCACAACTCGTCGCTCCACTCGAGGGTGGCCACATCCATCAGTTGCATGCCGGTGGCGTTCGATGGGTTGGTGGTCCACCCGCCTCCGAGCCGGTGCACGAGGAAGTCGTCGACCGAGGCCCACCGTGAGGCATCACCGACCACGCCGGAGTCGAGCAGCCACTGGATGGTCGCCAGCCCCAGGCCTGGGGAAGGCGACCACCCCGACGTGTGTCGGATTCGGGCCACCATTGCGTTCGTCCACGTCTCGACGAGCGGGCGCGACCGAGTGTCCATCCACGTGACCGCCGCGTACGCGGTGCCATCGCGGCCGATCGGTACGACCGATCCGCTCTGAGCGCCAATGGCCACGGCGAGCACTTCTACAGTGCCCGGCACCTGCTCGAGTGCGCGCCGAACTGATGTGACCACCGCCCGCCAGATCTCCTCCGGGTCCTGCTCGCTACCTCCCGGTTCGGAAGTGTCACAGCGAATGGGGTCCGAGGATCCGGTCGCGCACTCGCGACCGGCCGCGTCGACGACGACAGCCTTCGCCGACGTGGTTCCGGCATCGATGCCAACGACCACCTGTGTGGCAAGCGACGCGCCCAAGTTCGTACTCTCAGCCCGCCAGAATTTCGAGAGCCTGGGCGACCGATGCGTCGTGGTGAACCACGGCGACGATGGCCTTTGTCATGGCTGTCGGGTTCTCGCATTGGAAGACGTTGCGACCGATGGCCACACCCTTGGCGCCGGCATCGATTGCGTCGCGAATGTTGGCGAGCATCTCGGTCTCGTCTCCCTTCGAGCCACCGAGGATGACGACGGGAACGAACGTGTTGGCCGTGACCGCGGAGTAGTCGGCGCAGTAGGGAGCCTTGATGAAGTCGGCGCCCAGTTCGGCACCGAGACGGGCTGCCAGCGCGACGGCTGCGGTACCGCGCAACTCGGGCCCGCTGTTGAACCCACCAGGGACCATCTCGCCCAGCACCGGAAGCCCCCAGCGATGCGCTTCGGAAATGATTCGAGCCAGATTCTCGAGGGTCATGTCCTCTTTGTCCGACCCCGGCATCGCTGTCACGACAAGAGCGTCTGCACCCAGTCGCAACGCGTCCTCGGGGCCGAAGAAACGACCGAGCGACCCGGTGCTGGGGGTTCCGAGGTTGGTCGAGGCACCGTCGCTACGAATGATGAGCCCGACACTGCTGAGTTCACGGGCGAATGCCTCCGCGATGCCGAACGAGGTCAGGATTGCATCGGCGCCGCCGGCGATGACGGCCGAGATCGTTTCCCCGGGCCGCTCGAAACCCTCGCACGGACCGTCGATCAGTCCGTGATCGAGTGCGACGATCACCGTCCGACCGTCCTTGGCGAAGATGCGGTTGAGTCTGCGAGTTGTCATGTGCTGCTTCCTGTGATGATGGGGAGAGAGTTTTCGATGATGGAGATGTTCTCGTCGAGGTCTGACGAGAGGGCATCGACGAACACCGCGTGCAGGCCATGCACATCGGCCATTTCGGCGATCTCGGCTGCACATTCTGCTGGCGTGCCGGCCACCTGGTAGTGCCGCAGCAGTTCGTCGGTCACCAGCGGTGCGACCATCGATGCATCGTGACATTGCGCTGCCGCTTGCACGAGAGCGATGGCATCAGCATCCATACCAAGTGATTCCAGCGCCCGTGGTGGTGAGTCCATCAGCACGTACGACAAGATGGGTCGCTGTGCCTCGAGCATCTCGGGCGTGTAACAGATTCGGCCGAGGTAGACACGCTTCGGGCCGGGCGTGTCGGCACCGGTGGCGCTGGCAACGATCTCGAGGGCCCCACCCAGGTCGGGTTTGACCGTGAGGATCACCCCGTCGGCGTGCCGGCCGGCCAGGCCCAGTACGAGCGGCCCACGCCCCGCGATCCAGATCGGTATCTCCTGGCGACCAAGGCTGAGCTCCGCTCCGACCAAGGCTGTGGTGTCACCCGTCCACGTGACCGGTTCGCCGGACCAGAGCTGCCGCATGGCCTCGATCGTCTCTGCCATCACCTGGTAGGGCCGGTCACGCTGGATCCCCATCGGGCCCAGGACCATCGAGCCACCGGCGAGCATGGTGCCGACTACGCGGCCCGGGGCCAGACCGTTGACGGTTGCCAGCGCTGCCGCGGTCACCGCTGGGTGGCGGGTGTACCCGTTCGTCATCACTCCCAGCGTGATGTGCTGCGTCTCGCGGGCGATCGCGCCGAGGCTGACATAGACGTCGGGAAGAAACCCCTCATCGGCGATGAAGCAATAGTCGTAGCCCAGCCGCTCGGCATGGATGGCAATCTCGATGACGTCGCCGGCACCCATCATCGGCACGATGTGAACGCCGGCCCGCAACCTACCCATGGGCATGCTTGCGGTGCGCCAGGCGCTGGCCGCCGTCGACGGTGATGACCTCACCGGTGATGTAGTCGGCCTCGATCAGGAAGCGCACCGCGTGGGCCATCTCCGCAGGGGTTCCCCAGCGTTCGAGCAGGGTGTCGTTCTTCACTCGTTCGTAGGTGGCGTCGTCGTAGTTGACCGGACGCAACGCCGGGCCGGGCACCACTGCGTTGGCGCGGATGGTCGGCCCCAGTTCCAAGGCGAGTTGGCGGGTCAGCGAGAGTATGGCTCCCTTGCCCACCGCGTGCCCCGCAAACCCTGGCCAGGGCTCGAAGGCAGAGAGGTCGCCGATGCCGATGATGACGCCGCCGCCATTTGCCAACATCACCGGCGCAACCCGGTTGGCGCAATAGAACGGCCCGTGCACGAGCGTGTCGATCGATCGGTGCCATGCGGTGAGGTCATTCGTCGGCAGCGGGTCGGCCACGAAGACCGAGGCATTGTTGACGAGCACATCGATCGTGCCGAACCGATCAACGGCAGCGTCGACCATGGCACCCACCTGCTCGTAGTCCGAGACGCTTGCCTGGATGGCGAGCGCCTGCACTCCGAGCGCCTCGGCGTCGATGGTGGTCCGCGCGGCAGCGTCGGCTGACGAGTTGTAGTTGATGACGACGTTCGCCCCGGCAGCGGCCATCGCAAGCGTGATGCCCCGGCCGACGCGTGCGGCGCCACCGGTGATCAGTACTGTCTTTCCCTCGAGATCCATTGAGTTTCCTCGCTGTAGTTGCAACGCCTCCACGACGACTGACACGAAGAGCCCGAACGAACGGATTCGCTGATGTCCTCCATGAAGGAAGCGGTGCCCGGGTTCGACCTGATGGGCTGCAAGGTTCGCTTCCTGCAGCCCCGAATGTCGCCGGGTGACGGGACGGAGCAGTTCTACACCCTCCGCTGCCGAAACCTGGGTCTCGGCTGACCGACCTGCACCTTAGCCGCTCGAACGCACCGTCGAAGCCGTCGCAATAGACTCGGCCCACCGAAGAATCGATCGTCGACTCGGCATGAGGAGAGGACAGCGAATGAGTCACGATCTCAGCGGACACCACGCCATCGTCATCGGAGGCGGCCAGGGGATCGGGCGTCGATGTGCCCATGCATTGGCCGCTGCCGGTGCGATGGTCACAGTTGCTGACATCAACCCCGAACCTGCGGCAGCCGTTGCCGCCGAGATCGCCGCTGCCGGTGGCGTCACCCGTTCAGCGGCCGTCGACATCGCCGACCCCGGTCAGTGCGCCGAACTCATCGCCGATGCGACCTCCTTCGGCGCCACCCCTGACGTGCTCGTCAACTGCGCCACCCTGTACCGCGAATCCCCCGCACTCGACCAGGACCCGGCCGACTGGACCGCAGTGATCCACGTCGGCCTCAACGGGGCGTTCTTCATCTCGCAAGCCTTCGCCCGAGCGGTTGTCGCCGCCGGCACCACCGGGCGCATCGTGCACCTCAGCAGCGTGTCGGCCACCCACAGCATGTACGGCAAAGCGGCCTACGGAACTGCCAAGGCAGGGCTGGATGCAATGACCAGAGCCCTCGCCTTCGAGTGGGGCCCCCTGGGGATCTGCGTCAATGCCGTCTCCCCCAGTCACGTCCTCACCGAAGGCATCGTCGCACTTGCCGCCAGTGGCGCGCTCTCCATCGACCGGATCGCTGAACGGATCCCCCTCGGGCGTTTGGCCGAGCCCGACGAGATCGCCGACGCCGTCGTCTTCCTGGCGTCGGATCGCGCCCGGTTCATCACCGGTCAGATACTGGCCGTCGACGGTGGCTACACCGCCAACGGTGACTGGGCCCCACGGCCGAGCTGATTTCTGTCAGGGGATGTCTGGTGTCCAGTTGGTGAAGGCGTCGATGACGGCTTTGATGTCGTTCATCATTGGGTAGAGGATGGGGCAG
>DAORTY010000026.1:0-17205 GCA_035432905.1 Ilumatobacteraceae bacterium
ACGACGAATCGCAGTGTCACGACGGCGGGATTGTCGTCCACTTCGACGCGGTCGAACCCGAGCGAACAGCCGGGATCGTTGAGGTAGTAGTCCACGGTAACGCTGGTGCCGTCGACAGCGACGGCTTGCCAGTCCACGAGGGTGCAGTCTCCTCGTTGCGGGTTCTGCGATGGCGACGGCACGACACAGGAGCGATCAGACGTCGTAGTCACAGCGCCGATCGTTGAGGATGCGGGCTCAAGCGCCGGAGTTGAGCTTTCAGCGGGGCCGAACTGACGTCTGAAACACAACCGGCGCACGATGCCATCGCCGCAGTTGCCACGAATACCAGCCGTATTGCGTTGGTCAGCACCCGAGCAGGATGCCCGATAGGGCGTGGCCGCGCAAGCGGTTCTTGGTGTTGGCGACGGTGCTGGAATCACGTTCGAGGACGTGAGAATGTCTGGTGATGGTCGATGAAGATCCGACACTGCTGCATCTGGAGGTGTACGACACCAAGTCCGGCCTGTGGCATCCCGACCTCGGCGACCTCGTTCAGCCGGACGGTTGGGAGTTGCTGCCCTCTGGCGACGCGTTCCTCACGCGACAGGTGAAGGCTGCCGGTCACTACTGGGTGCTGTTCCGCCCGAAGGGTCGCGGGCAGCATCGCCGGCAGTTGGGTCTGCTCGCCCCGATCGAAGCGATTGCAGCAGCACGTGAATCGGCGGCCGTCACCGCCGCGAGGCGCGAGACGCACCGCGAGTCGAGCAGTCGTCAACGCGAGCGAGCCGAGACCGCCTATCGCGCCGAGTTCGAAGAGGCCGTGTTGCGATGGTTGGCGTTCGCCCCGCAGCATCAGGCGATCGCGGACGAGATCGCTCGTGGCGCGGTTGACCGTGCGGCGGTGGTCGGCAGTGGCCGGGTCGGGCGGACCAAGCAGTTGACGCTCGTCGAACGTGCTGCGTTGGCCGCACGGGCGTTCATTCGTCATCGTCACACCGACTACGAGGACCGGCTGTTCTCGCTCGAGTTGAGCAAGCTCGACCTCGACTCAGACGTCGGTATCGACGATGTAGGGGACTACCGGGAGATCAAGCGCACGGCGCACGGCGAGGTCGATGCGTTCCTCGAGCAACATCGATTTCAGTGACTGTCAGGGCCGCTGCCGGATCGACCTTCTCGTCACCCGCCCAAAATGCGCGAGCAGAAGTACTTGCCAATCGACAACGGAGGTTGTCGCGGCGACAACCACGGTTGCCGCCGGGCGAGATCATGACCCCGCCCTGCTCAAGTGTGCGGTTCAGCTGAACCGACCGTGGTGGTGCCGAACTGTAGATAGGCCGCTGGATATCGGGCCCCAACTCGGGCATTAGGGTCGGTTCATGTCGATCCAGCCGCAGGTGACGCGGCGACTGGTCGTCGCGACGGTGTGGGCGACCGTCCTGATCGCAGCGAACCCGTTTATTGTTCGACTGGCGTATCAGGACTGGAACAGTCTGATGGTGGTTCTCGGGATCGCCCCGGTGGTCCCACTGCTCGCTTTCGCGGGGTTCACGCTTTGGCAGGAGCGGCATGGCAGCCGCCCCTTGACGTTCGCCGTGCGACAGCTGTCGACGGTGCTCTTCCTGATGTCCACCTGGGTGCTGGGTCCGGCCTTGCTCGGATACTTCGTGCTCTTGCTCGGACTCGTCGTGTTGCCGACGAGCGCCGCCTTGCTCGCATGTGCGTGGGTTCAACCTCGCCCGCAGCACAAGGCACTCACAGAGCTCCTTGGCATCGCAGCGGTTCCCCTGGTCGTATGGTTCGCCGGGCGAGCCGATGAGTACCTTTCGGAGGCACTCATCTCCGGAGCTGCACTCGTCGCCATCGTCGCCGTGATGTTCTCGATGCGGCGGATCGGGAATCGACGCGAGGGCATCGTCGCCGCGTAACTCTCGAAGTGAGCGGTTCAGCTGAACCGCTCGAGAGCACCGAGCTGCCGATGGGTCAGCCGTGACATTTCGTCACAGTTCCAAGTGACGCGGTGATTGCTAATGGACGCCCTCAAGTGGGCAGGGAGACTTGTGGACTGCCATTAGGTTTGCCTAACATACGTGTATGTCTGCAGCATTCCTCATCACCCTTCGTGAGGGCCTGGAGATCTCCATCGTTCTCGCCATCCTCCTCGGCTATCTCGTCAAGTCGGGCCGTTCCGACCGCATGGGTTCCGTGTGGGTGGGTGCCGGCACTGCCGTCGCCGTCTGCCTCATCACCGGTCTGCTGTTCCACGCAATTGTGGGCGAGTTCGAGGGGAAAGCCGAGCAGGCCATTGAGGGCTCGCTGGCGCTGGCCGCGGCCCTGGTGCTCACTTGGATGATCCTGTGGATGCGCAAGAACGCACGCAACATGAGCGGCGACCTTCGTTCGAAGGTCGATGGCGCCGCCTCGGCGCGTGCGATCATGCTCATCGCCTTCGTCGCCGTTGCCCGCGAGGGCTTCGAGACCGTGTTGTTCCTACTCGGCGCTGAGACAGGCAACGCCTCGGGCGCTCAGGTCATCGTCGGTGGCCTGCTGGGTCTCGCCGTGTCGGCCCTCGTCGGTGTGCTCGTGTACCGGTTCGGCAAGAACATCGACCTGCGCGTCTTCTTCCGCATCACCGGCGTGTTGCTCATCGTCTTCGCCGCTGGCCTGGTCGGCAAGGCATTTCACGAGTTCCGCGAGTTGCTCGAGCTCGAGGGCGGGTGGCTGTTCCAGCCGGCATGGACCATCACTTCTGGCCCGCTCGCCACCGGCACCTTCTACGACTTCCTCAGTGGGCTGTTCGGCTGGTCGTCCGACCCCGAACGCATCCGCGTTCTCGCCTATGTCGGCTACCTGGTCCCGGTGCTGTGGTTGTTCCTACGTCCCGACAGCCCGAAAACCCGGATCACCCCAGACAGCACTGCTCGCGTGGCATCCGGCGTCACCGGCAGCTGACCGACTGCCGGGATGCTGACCAGCACCACGTCGCCGGTCCACGAGGTGACGCTGCCGGACCCATCCATGTCCGGTAGCCCAAGATCCAACAGCACCAGGTCCGGGCGAGTCGCAGCCACTGCGGTCAACGCGCCCCGCCCTGTCTGCTCCCAACGGGCGTCGTAGACACTGCTCTCGAGGGCGCGCAGCAAGCTCGACCCGATGCGTTCGTCATCCTCGACGATCAAGATTCGCTCACCGGGCACGACCCAACGGTACGGCAGCCCGACCAACGATCGCAGCGACCGAGACCAGTTCTGGCAGTCCGCTCACCTTCAGTCATCCACCCGCTGGTTTACCGAGCGTTGAACGACACACCCGTCGGCGTTGACCCGCGGTTCCTTACCTTGAGGCCACCACCCGAGAAACGAGAGATCATGACGACCACCAACACGGCCACCGTCGAGCGACGCCAGATGGGCACGATGATGAGCAAGGTCCCAGAAGTGACCCTGTTCTTCTGGATCATCAAGGTGTTGGCCACCACTGTCGGCGAGACCGCAGCCGACTTCTTGTCCGACACCCTCAACCTCGGGCTCACCAACACGACCTACATCATGGGCGCTTGCCTCGCTGCGGTGTTGGTGTTCCAGTTCCGGGCACGCAAGTACGTGCCGGGCATCTACTGGTTGGCCGTCGTACTGATCAGCATCGTCGGCACCCTCATCACCGACAACTTGGTCGACAACCTCGGCGTCAGTCTCGTGGTCAGCACGTCCATCTTCGCCGTCGCACTCGCCGTCACCTTCACCGCCTGGTATGCCAGCGAGGGCACGCTTTCGATCCACTCGATCCGTACCCCGAAGCGCGAAGCGTTCTACTGGCTCGCGATTCTGTTCACCTTCGCCCTCGGCACCGCGGCCGGTGACCTCATCGCCGAGCACCTCAACCTCGGCTACTGGAAGTCCGCCCTTCTGTTCGCCGGCAGCATCGGGATCGCCGCGCTGGCGCACTTCAAGTTCGGCATGAACGCAATCCTCTCGTTCTGGCTCGCCTACATCCTCACCCGCCCACTGGGCGCCTCGATCGGCGATTACCTCTCACAGGCCCGAGCCGATGGCGGCCTCGGGTTGGGCACCGTCGGCACCAGTGCGATCTTCCTCGCCACCATCCTCGGAGTCGTCATCTACCTGGCGAAGACCAAGAAGGACCAGCCAGCCCTAGGGTGACCCGGTGAACCAGCGCATTCTGGTCGTGGAAGACGACGAGCCGATCGGCCAGACCGTCACCACGTCATTGCAGTCGCACGGATACCTCGTCCAATGGTGCACGGACGGGGCATCCGCGACTGCAGCCGTCGAAGCAGCGGTGCCGGATCTGGTGCTGCTCGACGCCGGGCTTCCCGACGTCGATGGCTTCACTTTTTGCCGGTGGCTTCGCGAACAGCATCGTGACCTGCCGATCGTGCTCGTCACCGCACGAGACGCCGAGATCGACATCGTCGTCGGTCTCGACGCCGGTGCCAATGACTACGTCACGAAGCCGTTCTCGACGAACGTGCTCCTCGCCCGAGTTCGCGCACACCTCCGCGCCACAGCGGCGAGCCCCGACGACGCCGTCGAGGTGGGCGCGTTGCGGGTCAATCCGGCCGCCTACGTCGCGACCGTCGACGGTGAGCCGGTCGACCTGCGCCGGCGCGAGTTCGAACTGCTCGCCCTGCTGTGCCGCGAAGCGGGTCGGGTCGTCACCCGCGAACGGCTCCTCTCCGAAGTGTGGGACCTCCACTGGGAAACATCGACCAAGACCCTCGACATGCACGTCATGGCACTGCGCCGCAAACTCGGCGACGCGATCGAGATCGCCACCGTTCGCGGGGTCGGTTACCGGCTGGTGGCCCCTTGAGGCGTCGCATCACCGAAGCCATCGTCGGTGTCTCCGCGCTGATCCTGCTCGTGCTCGGCATACCACTGGCCCTCGCGGTCCACCAGTCGATCCTCGACTCGGAAGTCGTCGAGGTCCAGGCCACCGCTGCACGAACCCTCACCGAGATCGACGTGCCCCTCGATCCGAAAAAGCTCGCCGCTGTCAGCAGTGAACCCGACGCCCCGCCACCGTTCAGTGTCTACGACGTCACGGGCACCCTCCGCTTCGGCGATGGCCCACCCGAGGCGGATGCCGCAGTCCGCCGAGCGCTCGCCGGCAACCCGGCTTCCACCACCGACACCGAGATCGTCGTCGCCACTCCGATCACCGACGACCGCAGCGAACGAATCGTCGGAGCACTCCGCCTGACCGAATCCCTCGCCGATGCCAACCACCGATCCCGCATTGCCTGGCTCGAAATGGCGGCGACCGCGCTCGCCGCGTTGGCACTCGGGTGGCTCATCGCCAAGCGTCTCGCCCGGCGACTTTCCCAACCCGTCACCGACCTCGCCGACGCCGCAATCCGTCTCGGCGACGGTGGCGCAATCGCCCGACCGACAGTGCCCTCCGGTGTCATCGAGATCGACACCCTGGCGAGTGCGCTCGCCGACAGCTCCGAGCGCATCAACGACGCGCTCGCCCGCGAGCGACGGTTCAGCGCCGACGTCTCGCACCAACTCCGCACTCCACTGACCGGCATGCGCCTCCGCCTCGAAACAGCGCGCACCGAACACGACCCGCATGCCATCGAACTGGCGCTCGACGACCTGCAACGGCTCGAACAGACCGTCGATCACCTGCTGGCGTTCGCCCGCGACGCCATCCCTGCCGCCTCCGCCGTGCGACTCGACAACGCAGCGAGGGAGGCGGTGGAACGATGGCGACCTCGGGTCGCTGCCCCGGGCCGAACCATCACGATCGTCGCCTCCGAGCCTGTGACCGCTCGCGGCTCGGGTGGCTCCATCGAACAGATCCTCGACGTGCTCGTCGACAACGCGCTCCACCACGGCCAGGGTGCGATCACGGTCACGGCGCGTCGACTCGCCGGAGGTGGTGCCATCGACGTCACCGACGACGGCACCGTCCTCCCCGTTGACGACCGCGAACGGATCTTCCAACGCGGCCACGGCGACCGACACGGCATCGGACTCGCTCTCGCCCGCTCGATCGCGGAGGCCGAAGGTGGACGCCTCATCCTCACCCGCGCGGAGCCCACGACCTTCTCGCTCATCCTGCTCGAACCCGATGAGAACCACGACCCATGATCGTTCGCTGGTTGATCATCGCTGTGGTGCTCGTGGCTCTCTCGTGGATCGTGATGATCGACGCCTGGCCCGCAGAACGAAGGATCCTCGAACGCCTCGCGCCGGCAACAGCAACATCGCTGCTACACGACAAGGACATCTGAATGGACAACAGCATCTTCCGCTGGATCAACCGACTCACAAACCGCACCGGTTGGGCACACGGATTCTTCACCAGCTACGCCAAGTACGGCATCGTGCTCTTCGCTGTGCTGCTCGTCGCCGCCTACCTCGACGGGCGCCAACACGACGACCTCCGCGCCGTCGCCGGCAGCGTGTGGGCCGCCGGCGCTGCGCTCGCCGCACTCGGCATCGGACAACTGATCGGCGGTGCCATCGGTCGCGCCCGTCCCTACGACGCCATGACCGGCGTCCACCTCCTCGTCGACAAGACCACCGACTTCTCGTTCCCCAGCGACCACGCAACCGCTGCCGGAGCCGTCGCAGTCGGGCTCCTCCTGACCAATCGGCGATTGGGGATCGTGGCCGCAGTTCTCGCCATTGTGATGGCCTTCACCCGCGTGTACGTCGGCGCCCACTACCCCGGTGATGTCATCGCCGGCCTCGCACTCGGCGGCGCCGTTGCCGCCGCCGGCATGGTCCTCGTCGTACCGCTGCTGGCTCGCCTCGCCGAGCGCCTGAGTCGAACCCGATTCCGGGTTCTCCTTCTCGCGCATCCAGCGTAGGCAACCCGGCCAGGGCTCACGCTGGCGGCGCGTTTCCAGCGGAGCAACATTGTGGTGCGTCGGGAGTTTGACGACGTCGCACGCTCTGCTTGCGACACGCCTCGCCGCCCCTCTAGCCATCGCCGTCGATGCGAGTGGGCACTCGCACCCCGGGGTAGGAGTACTCACTCGCATTGGCTCGCGGCGTTCGGTCATACTGCGGCATGGCCGAACGTACCAACATCATCCTGGTCATCGTCGATCAGTGGCGAGCTGATTCCTTCGGGATCGCCGGCCATCGCATCGTCGAGACGCCGAACATCGACAACTTGTTCGCCGGTGGCACGGTGTTCGACCGCGCCTACGCCGCAGTGCCCAGCTGCATCGCCGCGCGGGCATCGATCATGACCGGACTTCACCAGGCCCACCACGGACGCGTCGGCTACTTCGATGGTGCGCCATGGGACTACGAACACACCCTGGCCGGCTTGCTCACCGATGCGGGCTATCAGACGCACTGCATCGGGAAGATGCACGTGTCACCACCTCGCAAGCGACTCGGTTTCGAAAGCATCGAACTGCACGATGGTTACCTCGCCACCACCAGGACCCAACAGGTCGACCAGGCGGTCTATGACGACTATCTCCCGTGGCTCCGCGAGCGCACGGGCGCGCCCGAGGCTGACATCATCGATGCGGGCATCGGGTGCAACGGGTACACCGTTCGGCCGTGGCCGTACGCCGATCTCACCCACCCGAGTGCCTGGACCGTCACGCGGGCGATCGACTTCCTGCGATGGCGGGATCCGACGCACCCGTTCTTCCTGAACCTCTCGTTCCACCGCCCACATCCACCTCTCGACGCTCCCCAGTGGACGCTCGATCTCTACCGCGACGTCGAAGTGCCCGAGCCGGTGATCGGCGACTGGGTCGACCCCGAAAGCCCGATCAGCCTGTACAGCCAACCGTCGAGCCCGATACCCGAGTCGCAGCGCCAGATCGAGCGAGCCATCCGCGGCTACTGGGCTCAACTTTCGTTCATCGACAACCAACTCAATCGCCTGGTCCACGCCTTGCAGGAGGCCCGGCTGTTCAACTCGACCGCGATCGTTCTCGTCGGTGATCACGGTGAGATGCTCTATGACCACCGGTCGGTCGGCAAGATGGTCGGGAACGAAGCATCGACGAGAGTTCCGTTCATGCTGCGACTTCCGAGGTCGGCAGGCGGCACGACTCGACGTCGTGTGGCAGCCCCGGTTGAACTGCGCGATGTGCTGCCGACGCTGTGTGCAATCGGCGGCGTCGAGGTTCCCGAGACGATCGACGGCGCGAGTGTGTTGTCACTGGCGAACGGCGGTGATGAATGGCGCACGTTCGTACATGGTGAACACGCGGGCACGGTCGTCATCGACAACCATTGGCTCACCGACGGGCACACGAAGTACCTCCGCCACACGTTCACCGGTCGCGAGTTGCTCTTCGACATCGATGTCGATCCCAACGAGGAACATGACCGGGCGTCCGAACGACCCGAGGACGTTGCGGGCTGGAGGCAACGACTCATCGACGAACTCGAAGGTCGGCCGGAAGGTTTCGTCGTCGATGGAGCGCTCATCAGTGCGCCGCTGAGCACGGCGATCGTGCCAGGTGTCCTCCACGATGACGACGAGATCCAGGCCGGCCAGAAGATGATGGCCGATGTCATCCGTTCTCGCCAGCACAGCGAACCCTGACCGGGTCGGAGAGCGGCCCGAACCGCGTGCCATAGTGACGGGATGATCGAACTGGTACTGACCATCATCGGGCGCGACCGAGCGGGCGTCGTTGCGTCACTCGCTGACGTGGTTCGTTTCCACGACGGCAACTGGAAGCGCAGCGAGTTGGCCGAGATCGCGGGAACGTTCGCGGGCGTGGTGGTGGTGGAGGTCGGCGACGACCACGTCGACGAACTGCTCGCCAACCTGCTGGTTCTGCGTCATCAGGGTCTGCACGTCACGGCCCAACAGATCGAGGAGCCCACCGTTGCGCCCGACGCCGATGAGGTGCGCCTACGACTCACCGGCGATGACCGACCGGGTGTGATCCATGAGATCTCGACAGCGATCAGCGATCATGGAATCAGCATCTCGCGACTGAGTACGGTCACCGACTTTTCGGGCGAGAACGGTGGGCGGCAGTTCCACATCACCGTCCAGCTGACCGTACCGATCGTGACCGGCATTGATGCCGTGCTCGATTCGATCGGGGAACTCGCCGCCACCTTGGGCATTGCGCTGCACGTGGAAGACCTGACGGGCGACGACGCCCCGTAGACGCCGGTCGCCGATCAGGTGGCAGAACGACCGAGCTTCCAGTACCCGCGCGCCGTGACGCTGGCGCGGTCGCGCCCGCGCTCGTCGAACAGATACCGGCGAAGACGCTGTACCACGGCGGCTTCACCTGCGATCCAGACGGCATCGGGCAACCGGTCGAGGCTCTCGACCGCCGCTGCGAACGAACTGCCAGGTGCAGCGCCCACAACAGCGTCGTGCCATGTGATCGTCGCGCCGGGGTGATCGGGCAGGTCGAAGCGAGCGCCGGGGTCGGTGATCTCGACGTGCACATTGACCGTGCAGGCAGGTTCGATCGACTCGAGTAGCTGGGAGATCGCCGGGATCGCCGACTCGTCGCCTGCGAGTAGGAACGAGCGAGCGGCCGGGTCGAGCGTCGCGCTTCGCCCTGGTCCGGAGATGGCTACCTCGTCGCCCTCGGTGGCCCGTCGGGCCCAGTCGGTCGCAGCCCCGTGGTCGTGGAGAACGACGTCGAGGGTGAGCTCAAGTCGATCGCCGTCGAACGAACGCGGTGTGAACGTCCGGATGGGGGCTCGTTCGCCACTCGGGAGTTCGAACTCGTTGCCGGTCCAGATCGGCAACTCGATGGCGTCCGCGCCGTTCGTCGGCAGCAGCAGGCGAACGCTCGACGCCGGCGATTCGATGGCGAACCCGGCGAGTTCGTCACCGCCGACCACGATGCGCACCATGTGTTGACTCAGCGGGCGCTTCGCTCGCACCTTCACCCGGCGAAACGATGGCGGCTCCCTGCGAATGCGTCGGGCGCTGGTGTCGGAGTCATCTGAAGTCACAGGCTCCATGGTGGCATCGATGGGTGCCGCAGTCGGCAGGGAGTCAGGAAGATCGGCGCGGCCAGGCCCAGAACAGTCCCAGTCCAGGTGTCGTCGCGGTCAATGCTGTCTCGAAACCCGCTGCTCGGAGGTGATCGGTCAGGCCGTCGGAAGTACACGGACGTTGTGGCCCGAAAACCTCTCCGGGTCGTTCGTGGAACTCGCCGACGATCATCTCGAAGTCGCTGAGGGATTCACTCGTGCCCAGGATCTCCCACTCGGAACCTTCACAGTCCAACTTCACGCAGAGGTGTCCAGGCTCGTCGTCGGCGAAGTGCTCCCTGGCCTTGGTGAGCAGCGTCTCGAGGGTCACAACGGGCACCGCTCCGGCATCTGTGGGTCTGGCGACCGCTATGCGATGACTGCCGGTGTTGAGGCTGCCATCGAGATATTCGCCCGGCGTCATCGCGACTGCAGCGCGCGATGGGTCGGCCACGGCAGCAAATATCAGATCGACCTGGCCCTGCCGGATTTCTTCGCGCATGTTCATGAACGCCAGCACACGGTTCTCGGCCATGGCCTCGACTGCAACCACATGCTGTGCTCCGCGGTCGACGGCGGCGAGCGTGAACGCGCCGATGTGGGCGCCTATGTCGATGACGACGGTGTTGGGCGCGAACTGTTGCGGAAGGCGGTATTCGTTCTTGCCGTGCACCCACTCGACGATGGAGGCATCGAGGGTACCCGGCCGCACCAGGAACTCACGTGAGTCGCTGGTGATGGACTCGTCGTTCACGTCGCGACGCTACAGCGAAGCGACCTGGAGGTCGTCGACTGGTCGATGACCGCGGAGCCAACGCTCGCTGTCGGGGAATCTCGGGTGTTCGATCCGTACCGTTCACCCCTGGTGTCGGCGACCGACGATATGGCAGGCAACCCTCACTCTCTTGTAGACGGTTGCGATCCGTACGAAGGACGCTGGGCTTCGATGACGCTGTGATGTCCTTGAGACGATCGTGGCCACTGGGCAGTCACCCCAACCCGACACAGAAGCCACCCTCCGTGATGGCCAAGCTCGAGGTTCATCGACCAACCCGCTGATTACTGACGTGATGATTGAAAATAACGTTCCACTCTGGGTATGGACCTTTGGAGATTGTGGGCACTCCCGGCGCTACCGGTCGCAGCTCGAAGGGCTGCAACGGATGGCGTCACGTTGCCAGTTCTCAACGTGTCGACTGGCGCGACAAGCCTGGATCTCCGTTGCTTTCGACCATGCTCGCGACCCCTGTACAGCCCATGTGGGCGGTACCAGAGCTGGGGGTTGCGAGAGAGACGTTGGACTCGCGCCCGACGAATTGCGTGTGTCAACCGCTAAAAGTGATGGGTCCAACACTGAAGGTGTGGAGGAGGATAGAAGCTTTACCATTGCTGTAACTTCGGGAAAAAGTTTCTGAAATAGTCGACATAGATATTGTTTCTTCCAGCGGGTGCGGCTTAAGCTAGCCTTGTGGTAGTCCATACCACGGAGAGTAGGCGGTCCGTCACACCTTCCCTTCAGGCGAGCACTACAGCCGAAGGTTTGACAAGCTTCTACCCGCTCTCCACATGGCGCGGAGGCGAACAATGTCAAACTTCTTTGGAACCGGTGTGAGGTCGCGCAGGGAACGCAGCTCACGACGAGCCGCTAGGGGCTCGGTGGCCCTCAGTCTCTTGATGAGCATCTCTTTCATGGTCACGCCGTTCACGTTTGCCGACGGTCCAGATCAGGGATCGACCACCGATGGTGCGGTCCAAGAGGTAGTACCCGTCGAGGAGGCAGCGCCCGTCGAGGAGGCAGCGCCCGTCGAGGTTCCTGCCCCACCGACGAGCGACGCCGCGATACCGCCAACGAGCGACACACAGCTGACGCCGGACCAGCCTGCAACGGAGGTCTCGCCGCAGTTCGAGGCCCAGTCCGACGCGAGCTCCCAGGGCTCTGGTTCGAATGCGCCCGAGGTCACGGTCGTCAAGACCCTGGTCGCTGTTGGTCCGTTCTCGCCCGGCCAGCAATTCACCTACAGGATCCAGTACAGCTGCTCGTCGTTGGAGACTGCGTGCCCCAACGCCACGCTCACCGACACCATCCCGTCGGAACTGTCCTTCGTGACCAACACCTCCACTGGTGACCCGTCGAACATCACATACACGCCTGGCACGCAGCAACTGAAGGTTGTCTTTCTGTCGCCGGTCGACTCCGCCAACCCACCCACCCCGGGCCTGACCGCCGGCGCCACTGGTCAGCTGTTGGTCACCGTGACGTTTCCGGCCAACACGGTCGACGGAACGACTGCAACAAACTGCTCGACCATCACCGCCGACGGGGCCACTCCCGCAAAGTCGTGCGTCAGCGCGATGTCACTGACCACACCCTCTTACGGTGTGAGCCTCAAAAAGAGCTACACCCAGCCCTCCACTGGAACCACTCCGACATCGGGTGTCCAGGGAACCGGCGCCGCCACCACGCTCGACCTGTCCACGACAATCGGCGGCAACCAGTCGGCCAGCAGCGTGACCGTTGTTGACCCCGACCCGAACCTCACCACCAACAACAATCCGTTCGACTCGTTCAATCTCACCGGATTCGTCAGTCCGCTGTCGCTGCCCGCGGGCGTCCAGGCGCAGATCCAAGTCAAGTCCACCGGTGGCTATTCGACAGTCGGCACGTACACCACCGGCAACACGGTCACCCTTCCCGGATCGAGCGGTATTGCAGCCATCGACGTCACAGGTGTCAAAGTCATCTACACCCGCACCGACGCTGCGCCCATCGCAGCCGGCACCACCTTGACTGTCAAGGCCAGCGTGCAACTGCGCGACAAGACCCGCTCGTCTGATTCGGTCACTGACGTCCAGCCAGGCACTGTGCACAACCAGGCCGCAGTGACTGCCACCTACCCAGGGGCACCCGACCAGCCCGCAACCGCCATCGCCGACTACACGGTGATCGCCCAGTCGCCGAAGACCACGGCCACGAAGGTCATCACGCCCACGTCGGCCCAGCAGAACAGCGGCGCTGACATCACGATGCGGCTGGACGGCAAGAACAGCGGAAACCTGCCTGCCACCAGCATGACCGTGACGGATCCTGACCCGTCGACCGGGGCGACCCCATTCACCACGTTCACGTTCAAGAGCTTCAAGGCTCTGGCGCTGCCGGTCGGTGTGACGGCGAAGGTGGAGGTTCTCGTCAGCGGCACATGGACGACAGTTGGCAGTGGTTATACCAATACACAGATTCCCACTCTTGGCAGCATCGCCGCGGCGTCCGTCGAGGGCGTCCGGTACACCTACACCGGAAGCATCGAACCAGGCGTCACCATCAGCAACTCGTTCGTGACCACGCTCAAGGGCACAGCTGCGGCCGCCATCCTGAAGAACGTCAACTGCATAACGGTGCAACTGGATACGAAATTCGGCGGTGGTGCGCGCTTCGACCAGGCGTGCGCAGACTTCGAAGTGACGGCGATCTCGAAGTCGGTGAAGTCGTCGAAGTCCTTCTCCCTACCGAAATCGGCAACAGCACAGACCGACGCAACCACCGTCGTCACCCTGGTTGGAACCAACACCTCCAACGTGAACGTCGACAACTTCATGGTCGTCGATCCCGGCATCGATTCGGGCCCCACGTTCAACAGTTTCGAATTCGTCAGTTTCGGCCCGATCACCGCCCCCACCGGCACGACCTGGACGGTCAAGGTCTACAACGGGACGACGTGGAAGTCGCTGACCACCGGCAGCCCGTACGCTGCGAACTCCACCCCGTCTCTCGCTGGCAGCGGTGTCACTGCCGAGCAGGTCCAAGGCGTCGAGTACACCTTGGCTGGCGGCGAGATGCCGGCTTTCACCGGCAGCTTCAGCACCACCAACACACTGAAGCTGCTCGATGCCCACCGAGGCGATGGCAAAGCCATCGACTCCGGAGAGGTGTACAACTGTCTCACTGTCAGCTCGACCGGTGCTGAGAGCTCCACCGCGTGTGACACGTTCACCATCGACAAGATCGACGCAGGTGCCGGTGTCGGTGCAAGCAAGAACATCGTGGCGCCGTCGCTCATCGAGAAGACCGGTGCCACCACCAACGTCACGCTCAACGGTCGCAACGACTCGAACACCCCCATCACCAGCATCCAGATCGAGGACAAGGACGGCTATGGTCCGCCACCCGCTGGCAAATTCTTCGACAAGTTCACCTTCAACGGGTTCGGCACGACCACTCGGCCCACGGGCACCACGTCGCTGACGATCCAGTACCTCAAGGCTGACCTCACCAGCTGGGTGACAGTCGGCACCTATTTGGGAACAGGCGACGTGTCCGCCACCTTGCCCTCCGGCGTGAACAATGGAGATGTATTCGGCGTGCGCTACACCTGGACTGGAACCTTCGCTCCGAAGGCGGCTGTCCAGGCGACGTTCAGTGCGAAGCTCAAGGACACCACCGCTGCTGCCGTGGACAGTCCGGTCAAGAACTGCATGCAGCAGATCTACGACGGCGAGTACATCGCACCCGTGACAACTGTCGTCTGTGACACCATCACCATCACGCCACAGACCCATGTCGTGGATCAGTCGAAGACCTTCGCCCCCTCCTCCGGTGCCCTGGACATGACTCCGGCCACGAGGACCACGGCCACGCTCACCGTTACGAACAAGAGCAACGTCGGCATCGACTCGATCGTCGTCACCGATCCGAGCACCGCCACATCGCCGAGCGGCACGACGTCGCCGTTCGACCAGTTCAACCTTGCGGGCTTCGGGCCGATCTCGATTCCTGGCAACGTGCAGGTCAAGATCGAGGCGTACGACAGCGGATGGAAGACCGTCGGTAGCTACCTCACCAGCGAACCCGTCACAATTCCCGGCGGCATCGTCACGACGAATGTCACCGCGGTCCGCTTCACCTACACCGCTACGACCGGAACCATCGCAAAGGATGCTTCGATGAAGGTGGGGCTGCAGCTGGAGCTGCGCACCACGGTGAGAGGCTCCAACCCTCAAAAAGCGGTCGACACAACAATTGTCAAGAACTGCTTCGAGACCAGCGCCACGGCGGGAACCTTCACCTTCACCGGTAATCCCTGTGCCAACTACACACCAGCGGTGCAGTCGCCCGGCGTCTCTGCAGGTAAGACGTGGATTTCAGCTTCAGGAGTGCGAGACGATCTGCCCTCCAGCGTGATCACGATCAAGGGCCGGAACTCGGGCAACGTGCCTGTCAACTCGATGATCCTCCAGGATCCGGCGATCGTGGAAACGCCGATCGCACTGGCCACCAATGCCTTCGACGCCTTCAATGTCACCGGCTTCTCCGCACTCGTGTTCCCTGCCGGCGCCGATCGGGTGCAGATCGATGTGTTGACCGGCGACGGAAATTGGCACGACGGGGCACCGGCAGCCACGCTGCCGTCCACCGCGCCGGTCAATGGGGTCGCCCTCGACGCCATCGTCGGAATTCGAGCAACATTCACCAACTCCACCGGCGCCAAGCTGCCGGTGGAGACGGACGCGGCCAAGACAGGCAATGTGGGCGTCAACGTCACGCTGCGCCCCACCCTGCGCAGTACAGGCTCACAGATCGTGGTTCCGCCCGCTGGCAGCGTCATGGTCGACAACCAGTCCAGCGCCATCGTGGTCGTCAACGGCGCATCGAGTAATCCAGCTGTCGCCGACGCCAAATACACGATCACTTCCGGCACGGTCAAGGTTGCTCCGGTGAAGAAGCTGTACCCAATAGGTTCATCGACTGATGTGAACCCGAACCAGTCCCTCATCTATCAGTTGCAGATCAAGAACACTGGCAATCGCAACCTGGTCGCTCCGGTCGTGCTCGACACGTTCGACCCGCTACTGCTCGGGTACGACGCGAGCCAGGCGTATCCGTCGGGCAGCTATCAGTTCGTTGCAAACTCGTCGTCGCTGACGGGTCTCGGGCTTGCCGTCGACACAGCAGTGCCTGGCCAGGTGAAGTTCACGTTCGCATCGGGTGACTATTTGGCGCCCGGGCAAACCGCGTACATCCTCGTCGTGTTGACGACCAAGCCTGGTCTGGCAGCCGGCACGGTTGTGACCAACACATACGGCATCACGTACGACGTCACCGTCAACGGGCCAGTCTCATGCACCTCGGGTTCCAGCGTGGTCGTGGGTAGTACGACGTACTGCACGGACTCGGCAGCGGTCAAGATCATCAAGGCCGAGAGCATGGCCTCGATCAAGAAGATCAAGGGCGACGACGTTCCCTTCACGAACATCGCGAACCCGGGTGCCGTTTGCCCGAACGTGAGCGGCTTCACCTACTACCCGTGTATCGCGCACACCCACGTCGGCGGAATCTTCAACTACGAGTTGCAGATCACCGACTCCGGAAACGTTGCGATCGACAAGGCTCGAGCCATCGACGTGTTGCCGCACGTGGGTGACACCGGTGTGATCCTCACCGGTCAGTCGAGGGGCACCCAATGGACACCGACCTTCATCAGCCCGGTGACGGTAAGTGGCCTACCGGCGGGGGCCTCGTACACGCTGTACTACTCCGCCAGCTATACCCCGAACATCGCCTCGCTGTCCAACAGCGGCGGCGCCTGGGGTGGCGACTGGTCGACCAGTGACTTGGGTGCCAACACCAAGTCGATCGGCATCGACGTAACAACTGCTGCGGGCACGCCGATTCCTCCGGCAGGCTCGTTCACCCTGAGCTGGCAGATGAAAGCCCCACCGGTGGCACCGTTCGTGGGTGCTATCGCATGGAACAGCTTCGCATTCACGGGTCAACCCACAGGTGGGTCCAGCTGGCTCCTTGCTGCTGAACCGCGCAAGGTCGGCATCGATCTTGCCAACCCGAGCGTTCAGGTGCAGAAGTCGACAACGCCGATCGGCAATGACGGAACGTTCTCATTCACGCTGACGCCCGTTAACCCTGCTGTCGGCGGTGGCACCGAATTGGTGACGACCTCCAACGGCAGTGGCACGACAACCCCGTGGACGAACCTGACCCCGGGTGGCACCTACACGCTGACCGAGTCCGGTAGCGCTGGCGATGCTGCTTCCTATGCGGCTGGTGTTTTGTCCTGCAAGAACGGCGATGTCGACGTTCCGGTGACAACGATCGTCGGCGGGGTGCAGTTCGTTGCGCCCGCCAATGGGGTCATCGTATGCTCGGTGACCAACACCAAGCGGTCGACAATCTCGGTCAAGAAGACGACTGTTGGTGGCGACGGAACATTCGACTTCACGCTGACCGGTACGGGGGGCTCGTCCGTTC
>DAORTY010000026.1:17305-34071 GCA_035432905.1 Ilumatobacteraceae bacterium
GGTGGCGACGGAACATTCGACTTCACGCTGACCGGTACGGGGGGCTCGTCCGTTCCTGTGATCACAGATGACGGTGCTGGTTCGTTCACCTGGGGTCCGAAGGGTCTGGTTCCTGGTGGTACGTACACGCTGAGCGAGAAGGTTCTGGACGGTTGGGTTTCCACGTTCAAGTCGTGCACCGGTGTCACGCCGACCTCGTCGACTGCATCGAGCGTGACCTTCACGGCCGCCGCAGGAGCAGTGATCTCGTGTGACTTCACCAACACGAAGCGGCCGGCGATCTCCGTTCTGAAGACGGCAGTGGGTGGTGATGGTACGTTCGAGTTCACCCTCACCGGTGACGGCGGATCGATGGTTCCGGTGTCGACCACCAATGGAGTTGGCTCGTACGTGTGGGATCCTGCTGGTCTGACACCAGGCGGCACGTACACCCTGACCGAGTCCGTGAAGGTGGGTTGGGTATCGACGTTCACCGCTTGCTCTGGTGTGGAGGTCACCTCGTCGACTTCCTCGAGCGTGACCTTCACGGCGCCGGCTGGTGCCGAGATCTCGTGCAGGTTCACGAACACCAAGGTGGATGAGACCGGCGTTTTGCCGGTGGTACCGGGACCGACCCCTGGCACCGGGATTCCCATCACGGGTGGGGTGCTGTGGGGCGGTATCACTGCCACCGGTCTGCTCCTGTCGATCCTCGGCTTCTTGCTGATAGCTGCGGGCCGACGCAGGCGCACCTTGGTCTGACAGCTCACATTCAGGTGACGAAAGGGTCCGCCCAGACCGGGCGGGCCCTTTCGTGTCACTGAGGTCGAATCTCAGCGCGTGATCTTGCCTCGGAGCTTCTGGAGCAGGTCCTACTCGCGGGTTGCCATCGCGCAATGACGTGGACCTCGGCGGCGTTGCCGATCACCTGCTGAACCCGCTGGGGACGTCTGCGGAACGGTCGTCGAACGCGTCATCGACGACAATCAGAAATTCGTTCGCCACTCATGACGGGCCCGCCTTCGCGATAGGGCCTTCGCGATGCAGGAACTTGGTCAGTTGAGTGGCGAACTCGGTCACGTTGCGGCGCAGCCACTCGATCAGCATTGCCGCGTGTTCCATCTCGTCGTTCATGTTGTGCACGAGGATCGCCTTCAACTCTTCGTCGTCGGTGTCGTCTGCTCGCTGGCGATACCAATCGATCGCCTCCAACTCTTCCGTCAGCGAGACGATCGCGGCATGCGTTGCCAGCGTCTCTTTGGTCAGCCGTTCGCGCGGTGCGTGGAGTTCTTCGCTCGACATGGGATGCCTCTTTCGATTCAGTGACGAGCATCACCTACCCAGCACCGCTGCCCGTCAAACCTTCTCGTGGGATCGTGTCGTGGGTCCGTTTGGTCGCGAATGGGGTACCTTGCCAGAGGCATCAGCGTGATCGCACCGCGAGCATGCGTCGTGCCAGGGAGCCACCATGTCCTTGTTCGCCGACCTCACCGATCACCGGGTTCTGCCGCTCGAGCCGTACGACACACTCGCCTCGTACCTCGCCGTCGGTGGCGGAGCCGGACTTTTCGACGCACGCGCGGTCAGTGCCGATGTCGTGCTCGATGAATTGGAGGCGTCGGGTTTGCGCGGTCGCGGTGGCGCCGGTTTCCCGACCGCGACCAAGTGGCGCACCGTGACCGCCTATGCCTCCGGCGTCATGCGCACATCCGTCGTTGTCAACGCTGCCGAAGGTGAGCCGGGCACGTACAAGGATCGAGCCATTCTTCGGGCGAACCCGTACGCGGTCATCGAGGGTGCGCTGATAGCGGCTCATGTCGTCGGGTCGCACAGCATCACCATCGCAGTGAAGCGACGGTTCGTCGTCGAGATCGCGAGGCTGCGTGCAGCCGTCGCGGATGTGCAACGTGCCGGGTGGAGTGACGGCATCGTCATCGAGATCGCTGAAGGTCCCAGCGAGTACCTGTTCGGTGAGGAGACGGGATTGCTCGAGGTGATCGATGGGCGGCCACCGTTCCCGCGAATCGCTCCGCCGTGGCGGCGCGGATTGGTCGAGGTGGTACTGGATCGCTCCGACCTCGGTTCGGGAAGTGGACTGGCCGGCGAGGTCCAGATGGCGACCGAGGCGTCGGGCAGCATCGCCCCACCGGCGCTGGTCAACAACGTGGAGACGATGGCCAACGTGCCTGCCATCATCGCCAAGGGGGCAGCGTGGTTCCGTTCGGTCGGCACCGACGACTCGCCGGGCACCGTGATCTGCACCGTCTCGGGTGCCGGACGTAGCCCATCGGTGATCGAGGTGGCATTCGGCGAGCCACTTCGCCCGGTGCTTGACCACGCCATCATCGTCAATGATGACGTCGAGGTGACCGGCAGGCGCCCCATCCTCGCCGTACTGATGGGAGTCTCCAACGCCATCCTCACCGCCGAGCACCTCGACACGCCGATCACCCACGAGGACATGAAGCGCGCGGGCAGCGGACTGGGCTCGGCATCGTTCATCGTCATCGAGGAAGGCACCGATCCGCTCGCCGTCGCCGCCGGCGTATCACGCTTCCTGGCTGTTGAGTCCTGCGGTCAGTGCACGCCGTGCAAGCAGGGCGGGCTGGCGGTGTTCGAGAGCCTGCGCGCGATGCTCGTGCAGGGGGGCACAGGTCGTGATCGAGTGGCAGTCGATCGACTACTCGGCACGCTCACCGATGGCGCCCGTTGCAACCTCGCCACACAACACCAGCTCGTCGTGCGGAGCATCCTCGACACCTTCGACGACGAGGTCCGCACACACCTGCAACCGGGCCACAGGTCAGGTGTGCCGGTACTCATCACCGAACTGATGTCGCTCGACGATGCCCCTGAATCGGTCGACGGTTCGTTCCTTTCCAAGCGCGCCGACTGGACGTTCAACGACGACAAGTCCGAGTCGCGGTTGGCCTCGCCGGTCGACGACCCGGGCCGCAGTGCGGTCGATCGATTCGGCGACCACCGCTCAGGACACAACGCCCTGCTGTGATACACCGCCCTCAAGCGTCGGTTCGACAGCGGCATCGTTGACCAGTCGCCTCAGGCGTGGGTGTCGACGACGATGCGCCCGCGGGTCTGCCCGAGCAGGATCTGAGGCGCGAGGTCGAGCAGCGTCGACATGCTGACCACCTCGGTGAGTGAGTCGAGGATGTCGGTCGGCAGGTCGGTCTGCAGTCGGGCCCACACGCTGGTACGTGTGGCGCGATCGGCCATCACCGAATCCACTCCCTGCAGCCGCACGCCGCGCAGGATGTAGGGCAGCACGGTGGTGGGAAGGTCGGTGCCGCCCGCCAGGCCGCAGGCGGCGACGACGCCCTGGTACTTCGTCTGAGCGATGACGTTGGCGAGCGTTGTCGACCCGACCGTGTCGATGGCGCCCGCCCACGTCTCGGACTGCAGCGGTTTGCCCGGAGCGCTCAGCGTGCTGCGGTCGAGGATGTCGGTGGCACCGAGCGAGCGGAGATAGTCGTGCTCGGCGGGTCGGCCCGTCACCGCTGTCACGGTGTAGCCGAGGTTGGCGAGGATCGCGACTGCGACACTGCCGACACCGCCTGCTGAACCGGTGACGACGACAGGGCCGGTGTCGGGACTGACGCCGCCGTCCTCGAGCGCGACGACGCACATCATCGCTGTCAGGCCGGCGGTTCCGATTGCCATTGCGCGCAGGCTCGTCATCCCCGCAGTGCGATGGACCAGCCATTCCGAGCGGACGCGTTGACGTTGTGTGTAGCCACCCCAATAGCGCTCGCCGACCCCCCAACCCGTGAGCACCACTGCGTCGCCGGCGCTGAAATCTGGCGACTCGGACGACACAACGGTTCCCACCAGGTCGATGCCGGGAACCATCGGGAAGGAACGCAGGATCCGCCCCTGCCCGGTGAGGGCCATGCCGTCCTTGTAGTTGAGCGAGGAGTACTCGACGTCGATGGTGACGTCGCCGGCGGGCAGGTCGCCGTCGGTGAGTTGCTCGATGGCCGCAATCGGCGGCAGGGTCGAATCGGGGTTCTCGCGGACGACGATTGCGGGAAAGTTGGTTGTCACAGTGCGCTCCTGAGGAAGTTGGGCAAGGGCCTACGAGGTGATGGCCTACGGGATGAGGACGGGTTTGATCGCACCGCCGGCGAGCGACGATTGCTCGGCTTCGTTGATGCGATCGAGAGGAAATTGCTCGATCAGTCGATCGAACGGGAAGCGACCTTCCTGCCACAGGGCGATCATGCGTGGGATGAAGACCTGCGGGTCGGTGGAGCCTTCCAGGATGTTGATGATCGTCTTGCCGATGTAGTCGAACGACGTCAGCTCCAGGGGACCGGTCTGCACGCCGACGAAACCGATGGTGCCGGTCATGCGGGTGGCTCGGATCGCCCCGAGCATCACGGCCGGTACTCCGGTGGTGTCGAACGCGTATTGCACGCCACCGCCGGTGATCACTGTGATCTGGCCGCTGGCATCGGTGGACCCGTCGAGTACGTGGGTGGCGCCCAGTTCGGTGGCGAGGTCGAGGCGGTGCTGCTGCAGGTCGACGGCGATGATCGTCGTCGCACCGGCCACCTTGGCAGCCATGACGGCTGCCAGGCCGACGGCTCCGGCGCCGAAAACGGCAATGCTGGAACCGGGCTGCACGTCCAGCGCGCACAGCACGCTGCCGGCGCCTGTCTGGATGCCACACCCGAGCGGGCCGAGCAGCTCGAGGGGCAGGGCCGGGTCGACCTTCACGGCGTTGCGTTCGGAGGCGATTGCATACGAGGCGAACGATGACTGCCCGAACCAGCGGCCGCCGATCGGCTGACCCTGTGCATCGACAACGGTCGCGGTGCCGTCGAGTTCGCGGCCGAACAGATTGCGCAGCATGAACTGGTCGCAGTACGCGGGCTGGCCCTTCAGGCAGTTGGCGCAGGCGCCACACGAATCGAACGAGAGCACGACGTGGTCGCCGATGGCGAGCGCGGTGACGTCGGGACCGACCTGCTCGACGACACCGGAACCCTCGTGGCCGGGGATGAGCGGCGGCGCGGCCGGAAAGCCTGGCGTCCGGGGGAGCACGTCGGTGTGGCACATACCGACGCCCACGATGCGCACCAGCACCTCGTTGCCCTTGATGGCGCGCACCTGCACGTCCTCGATGGCGTACGGAGCGTCGCCAGCACGAAGGACGGCGGCGCGGGCGGAGGTGGGGGTCGGCTCGGACATGTCGCGAGTCTCGCAGTCGAGCGGCGCGCTGGGCGCTACACAGCGCACAGGGTTGCGGGAAAGTTGGCTACGGCCGGGTGCCGACGTCGGGGCCGACGTTGCGGGTGCGCTTCAGCTCGTGGAACTCGGGCATGCGAGCGAGGAACGCCACGCTGTCCCACAGCTTCAGGCCGGCCTCACCCGCGGGTGGCCGAGTGATGACCGGGCCGAAGATGCCGACCTCAGTTCCGTCATCGGTGATCACCGAGATGATCGGTGTACCGACGTCGTTGCCGACGAGTGCCAGGCCCTCGTCGTGGCGGCGGCGAACTTCGGCGTCCCACGATTCATCGTCGAACGCAGCGGCGTGCGAGACGTCGAGCCCGGTTGCCTCCAGTGCCTCGACCACTGGCCATTCGCGCTGACGGTCTTGATGAATGCGACGCCCCATCTCGAGGTACAGCTCGCCGACCGCAGCGCTTCCGCCGTCGGTGCGCACGGACTCGAGCACCCGCAGCAGGCCGTAGGTCCACTTCACGGGGGCGTAGTACTGGCTGTCGGCCGCAGGCTCGTTCTTGAGCAGCAGGCTGATGGGTTCCCACTGAATGTCGAGATCGCGTTCGGGAGCAACCTCGCGAATCCACAGCGAGGTGACCCAGCACCACGGACAGATGGGATCGAGCCAGAAGCGAACGGGAGTAGCCATGCGAGAAGTCTGCCAAGTCCGATTGGGGTTTGCGAGCAGCCCGCCGGCGAGAAATCTGGTCGGCTCGCGCAGCGGGTGCTGCGAGGATGGTGAGCGTGTCGTACAGGGAGCCGGAGTATCTGCCGTGGGACGGCCGGCGGGTGCCGATCACGTTCGTCGGTGGCTACCTGGGCGCAGGCAAGACGACCGCGATCAACGAACTTTTGCGCGCGACCGATCGCCCGATCGCGGTGCTCGTCAACGATGTCGGCGCGATCAACGTGGACGCGGCACTGATTCGGCAGCGACACGGCGACACCATCGAACTGACCAACGGCTGCATCTGCTGCTCGTCGATCGATGAAGCCGGGCAGGCGTTCGACCGCATCCGCGAACGCGCCGTCCCGCCCGACCATGTGATCGTCGAGTTGAGCGGCGTCGCCGAACCCCAACGGATGCTCCCGTGGGCGCAGTCCGCGGGGTTCGTCCTCGACGGTCTGGTCGTTGTCGTTGCAGCCGACCAACTGGTCGACGGTGCGCTGCCGCCGTGGATCGCGAACCACCTCGCAACGCAGATCACTACCGCTGATCTGTTGGTACTGACGAAGATGGACCTGGTCGACTCCGATGCGGCGCGCCGTGCACGTCAGCGGCTGGACGAACTGGCTCCACGCACGCCGGTGTTGGACGCCAGCCGCGGTGTGGTCGAGCCGGGAACGCTCGGGCGGTTCCTGTCCCTCGGTGGCCGTCGGCCGGGTGGGGCGGCGGCGCTGCCCGAGTCGACCCTGTTCGATGCACACCGAGTCCAGTCGATCGCGGCACCTGCTGGGCTGACGGTGAGTGAGCTGCGCGCATGGCTCGCCACGCTGCACGACCAGGTCGACGGCGTGGTCGTGCGTGTGAAGGGTGTCGTCCAGACGACCGATGGGGGACTGACGCTCGTGCAGGTCGTGGGTCATCGCTGTGAGACCACCCCCGTGCCGCAACCCGAGGCGCAGCCGGCGACTGACCTGGTGGTCGTCTCCCTCGTCAGCTGACGACTGCGCCCAGTACGGTTCGCGCATGCCCCGCCTTCGTGAAGTTTCCAAGGATGATGCCCACCCGTTCGCGCAGGCGGTCTACACGATGCTGTTCGGCGACCGCGACCCGGTGGTCGAACCCGGCACCGCCAGCGGCACGCCGGGCAACTGGTGGACGGTCTTCGCGGTGGTGCCCGACGCGTTCGACCACACCACGGCCGGCTTCCAGTTCTACCGATCACCGGATCGCAAGCTGTCGCCCAAATTGCGTGAGCTGGGGCAGATCCGTGCCGGCTGGGCGGTCGGCAGCCAGTTCGTGTTCAGCCAGCACTGCAAGGCCTGCCGTGACGTCGGCTTCACCGACGAGCAGGTGGCAGCCATTCCTTCGTGGTCGGTTACCGACTGCTGGTCGCCCGTCGAGCGTGCCGTGTTGGCGTACGCCGACGCCCTGGTGCTGCAACACGGTCGCGTGCCCGACGGCGTGTTCGACGCCCTGCGCGAGCACCTCAGCGATGAGGAGATCTTGGAGTTCACGTACATCACGACCACGTACATGATGCATGCGGTGATGAGCCGTGCGTTGCGACTGGAGTTCGACGACAAGGACGACCCGGTCGTGGAGGTCGCCGATCCCGCTGGCCGCAAGGGTGGCCTCGACGTGATGGCAGTGGTCGATACCGCGGTGGATGTGGACTGACCGATGGAGGTCGAGTTCAGCGGTGAGATCTTCATCTGGCGCGGCCCATCGCCGTTCCACTTCATCGCCGTGCCCGACGCCGAGGTCCGCATCCTGAAGGACGAGTGGGCGTTCGCCAGCTACGGCTGGGGAATGATCCCTGTCACGGCGCGCATCGGCGAGACGCACTACACGACTTCGCTATTCCCCAAGAACGGTGGCTACCTGGTTCCGGTGCGCGACCTCGTGCGCGACGCTGAGGAGATCGACGACGGCGACGTCGTCACGGTCCGTCTGACACTTCGGCTCGGTCGGGCGCAACGCCAACGACGATGAATCGACAGTGGCCCCTCAAAGATCTGGGTGTCAGTGGTGCAGAAGGGTCTTGCGCGGTGGACGCCGAGCATCCACGATGTCCTCGTTGCTGAATGCACGACGATTGGATGGACGATGGCCAGCGCTGAGGAGATCGAGGCCGCGCAGCGCGCGACATGGGCTGGGCTCGCCGGCGGTTGGGAGAAGTGGGATCTCCTGATCATGGACCAGATGAGCCCGGTCAGTACTGCGATGAGCGGTTCACTCGACCTCGCTGCGAACCAGCGGCATCTGGACATCGCGTCGGGTACCGGCGAGCCAGGTCTGAGCATCGCACGGCTCGTTCCACAGGGTCGCGTCGTGATGACGGATCTCGTGTCCGAGATGTTGGACGTCGCCGTTCGACGAGCCGAGACGCAGGGTGTCACCAATGTCGAGACGCGAGTGTGCAGTGCCGATGATCTGCCGTTCGACGACGCCAGCTTCGACAGCGTGTCGGTGCGTTTCGGCTACATGTTCTTCCCGGACGCGACCAGAGTGACGGCAGAGTTGGTCCGCGTGCTCACGGCCGGCGGGCGCATCGCTTCTTCGGTGTGGGTCAAGCCGGAGGCGAACCCGTGGACGACGATTCTCATGCAGGCACTTGCGACCGAAGTGGTGATGCCGCCACCCGTCCCCGATGGCCCCAACATGTTCCGGTTCGCGGCTCCGGGACAACTCGCTGCCGTGTACGAGGCCGCTGGCCTGCGTGACGTCGTCGAGTGGGATGTCGACGTCGAACTGGTCACGTCCTCGCCGCAGGAGTACTGGGAGGTGATGAGCGAGCACGTGTCGCTCGCCGTCTCGGCATTGCAGCAGATCGACGACCAGGCCCGCCAGCGAGTCCGCTCGACCGTCATCGAAGCCGTGAGCGCGTACGAGCAGGATGGCAAGATCCGTGTACCGGGAGTCGCCCGCTGCATCGCAGGAACCAAGTAGAGCGGCTAGGTGTGGCGGGCGAGGGTGACGCTGCCCAGGGCCAGCTGCGCGCTCACCGACGCGGCGCAGTCGATGGGAACGGCCAACTCGATCGTGATTTCACCGACCATCGTCGCCACGCCGTCGCACCACGCCTGACCGCTGCCGAAGACGGTGACGTCGTCGCCGATGGTCAGCGACGGCGCGCCCTGCGCCGACACGGCGAACACGATCCAGTCGGCAGGGGCGATGCCATCGACAGCCACATCCGCCGCGACCAACATTTCGCCGGCAGCGATCGTGCGAGCAGCAACTGCGTTGGCTGGCAGAGATGACAGCGCACTCGGTGGAACCATGGCTGTCGGGAACTCGCTGATGGTCGCCCGCACGACCTCGCCCACAGCAACTGACTCGCTGACGACCCACACCGTACGTGTCGCGCCCCAACTGTCGCGTTCGTGGTCGAGCCGCGCCTGTGCGCCGGCAACGCTGAGCCAGACCCCGATCGCGCACGTGCCGACGAGGAGCCAGTAGAGCCACGGTCGGCGCGCGAACAGCAGCCGCAGCCGGGGGAGAATGGACATGGCGTACCTCCGCAACCACACAGGTGAGGCGCGCCCATGAGGTGCGCCGTGCTCGGGGGAAGCCGCTGCAGCGCACCATATCGGTGCACGAGCAGTTCAGTCGTTCAGTGGTTCAGTCGTTCCGTCGTTCAGTGGCTCAGTCGCTGCTGGAGCTGGAACTGGAACTGCTGGTCGATGCAGGCGTACTGGCCGGCGTGCTCGTGGGGGTCGCCGTCGACGAACTGCTCGAGTCGCTGCTGGACGACGATGCGGCAGCGGAGCCGGTGGACGACGAGCTGTCCGACGACCCGGCTTTGGACGAGGAACTCGAGCCGCCGCGGCTGTCGGTCTTGTAGAAGCCGCCGCCCTTGAACGTGACGCCCACGGGGAGGAACACCTTCTTGACCGGCATGACGGCGCCAGACCCCGGATGCACGGCTTCGGTCAGCGCATCGTCGCTGAACGATTGCTGGACCTCGATGGTCTCGCCGGTATCGATGAACTTGTACACGTAGGTGGGCATCGGGGCTCCGGTGGCTGTCAGCGACAGCATGGTCTAGCAGTCGGGTAGTGCGAGTGCCAACGCTACCCGGCACTCGCCCCGTAGAGTGAGCCGATGCGGGCACGAACGGCAGTGATTCCGGCGGCAGGAATGGGAACACGGTTCCTTCCAGCGACCAAAGCAGTCCCCAAGGAGCTGCTGCCCATCATCGACACCCCGGCGTTGCAGCTCATCATCGACGAAGCTGTCGGCGCCGGCATCGAGCGCGTCGTTGTCGTCACCAGCCACGCCAAACCGGCCATCGAGGCCTACTTCGCCGATGCCCCTGAAGTCGTCGCCAAACTTCGGTCCACCGGTCGTCATCAGGCGGCGAACCAGCTCGAACGCATCGGCCGTGACGTGCAAGTCACCTTCGCCTACCAGGACGAAGCCCTCGGTTTGGGTCACGCCGTTGGCTGTGCGCGTGAGGCGGTCGGTGATGAACCGTTTGCCGTGCTGCTGCCCGATGAAATCATGGGTGATTCCAGTTTGCTCGCCCAGATGTGCGACCTCAGTGCAGCGACAGGCGGCAGTGTCGTGGGCCTCAAGCAGGTCCCGATGTCCGAGGTCAGTGCGTACGGCGTCATCGACCCGTCGAGCGCGCTCGATGACGACGGGGTGATCAGCATTCGCACGATGGTCGAAAAGCCGTCGATGGCCGACGCTCCCAGCGACCTCATCATCATCGGCCGCTATGTGCTCACCCCCGATGTCTTCGACAAGATCGCCGCCGTCCAACCCGGCGCCGGTGGTGAGATCCAGCTCACTGACGCACTGCGGATGCAAGCCGCTGCTGGGCCGTTCCACGGGGTGCTGCGCGACATCCGCCGCTACGACACGGGCAACCCGCTCGGCTGGCTCACCGCCGTGGTCGAGATTGCGCTCGACGACGAGCAGATCGGTGCCGAGTTCCGCACGTGGTTGCACGGGCGAGTGTGACGGCTGCGGCCGAGGCTGCGGTACTGCTGGCGCAGCTGACCGTGGCCGGCTCGTCTGCTCGCGCGATCAGCGAGAAGGCGTACCTGAAGAGCGAGCTGCAGTTCGTGGGCTCCGGCGTGCCCGCCACTAGAGCGATCGTGAAGGCCTGGCTGCAAAGGCACCCAGACCTCGACCACGATGACCTGTTCGCTGTTGCGGATGCACTGTGGGCCCATCCGGTACATGAGTGTCGGCAGTCGGCCGTCGAGCTGCTCGTGATGCGACCGAGGCTGATCACTCTCCTCGACGTGCCGTGGCTGTACAACACGCTGCGCGACAGCCACACGTGGGCGCTGGTCGACCCGCTCGCGGGGTCGACCGTCGCCGACCTTGCGGCACGCGACCCGCAGGGCCTGATGCCCCATCTCGACCGCTGGGTGCACGACGCCGATTTCTGGATTCGGCGATCGGCGGTGCTGTCGCTACGCACTCTGCTGCGTCACGATCGAGAGCTGGATCGTTTCTTCTCGTATGCGACGCTGTTGTTGCCCGAGACGGAGTTCTTCATCCGCAAGGTGCTCGGTTGGGTTCTGCGCGAGGTCGCTGCGCGCCGCCCGGAGATGGTGTCGAGTTGGCTACGAGACCACATGGCGCAGATGAACCTGGTGACGCTGCGTGAGCCATTGCGCAGGCTGGCCGATGCCGATGAATTGCGTGCGCTCTACGACGCGCGTCAGGTCACGCGGCGAAACAACGCTGGATGATCCACGACGAGACCGAACTCGTCGACCTCCAACTCGGCGGTGTGCCCGGTCTCCACCTGTTCGAACAGCCAGCGATGCGAAGCGAGGCGCGTGTAGCGCTGCACCACCTTACGAACGCCCAACGTCTCGGGATCGACCACGATCACCGGCAACTCCGCACCGTGCCCCTCGTGCAGCGGCAGGCGACGGATGGGCAGCGTGTGGGTGAACGGCGTGCATGCCATGTCGATGTCGTAGCAACCGTCCAGCTCCGTGCGGTGGTCGCCGTTCATCTCGCCCCATCGGCCGCTGCCATCGGTGGCCAACCACAGGTCCGGTTCCTCCAGGTCGCGGAACAGCAGGAACTGGCGAACCTGCCAGGTCGGTGAGAGCCGCAGCACGTACTGCACGTTCTCGCGACCGACCTGCCCGCTGACCGTGAAGCCCTCGTTCTCCCAGAGGATGGTGGTGGTCTCCTCGGCAGCGCCATCCCACGTGGCCCAGCGTGCAACATGGCCCGTTGGTTCATGGGCGGCGGGGAACGGGGAGTACGACGTCACCGGCCTCACGGTACCGTTGCAGCGTGATCGACATCACCGAAGCCCGCCGCTATGTGCTCGACCGCTGCCCTACGGCGGCACCGATCCCGGTGCCGTGTCGTGAGGCAACCGGCCTCGTGCTGGCCGCTGCAGTCGTGGCTGCGGAGGACGTGCCGCCGTTCGCCAACAGTGCAGTTGATGGCTACGCGGTCGTCGCGGCGTCGGTGGCCCAGGTGCCGGCCGACCTGCCCGTCGTGGGCGAGGTGGCCGCTGGTTCATACACCGACCGAGTGCTGCAGCCCGGCGAGGCGATCCGCATCATGACCGGTGCGCCAGTGCCCGCTGGAGCCGATGCCATCGTGATGGTGGAGGACACAGAGTTGCTCGGTAACCGACGTGTGGATGGTTCGGTTCGCGTTCGCATTCGTGTCTCGACGACTGCCGGAGTCGCCGTACGTGGTGTTGGTGACGACGTGCGTGCAGGCACCGCGCTCTACCCGGTGGGCACGTTCGTAACGCCGGCGGTTGCCGGTGTGTTGGCCAGCGTCAACGCTGCCGTGGTGTCGGTGGTTCCAAGAGTGCGTGTCGCGGTGCTCAGCACGGGTGACGAACTGATCGATGACGGCTCACTGCTGCGGCCCGGCCAGATCCGAGAGAGCAATCGCACGATGCTGTTGGGTGCTGTGCGCGACGCCGGTTGCGAGGCAGTCGACCTCGGCATCGTGCGCGACGACGAAGCGGTGCTGGAGGAAGTGCTCCGCTCGGCCGCCACCACCTGCGATGCAATCGTCACCAGCGGCGGCGTCAGCATGGGCGACTACGACGTGGTGAAGGCCGTGCTGTCTCGCATCGCCGACATGCAGTGGATGCAGATTTCCATCAAGCCGGCCAAGCCGTTCGCATTCGGCCTGCTCGCTGCCGGAGACCGTCGGGTGCCCGTGTTCGGATTGCCTGGCAACCCGGTCAGCTCGCTGGTCAGCTTCGAACTTCTGGCCCGCCCCGCCCTGCGCCAGATGATGGGCCACACGGCAATCGATCGCACGATCATCGCGGCCGTCGCCGACGACGGCCTCCCACGTCGCCGTGACGGAAAGACCCATTACGTGCGAGTGTTCGCCGCGTTCGGCGACGACGGGCGTGTGCACATTCGGTCGGTCGGCGCGCAGGGAAGTCATCAATTGGCGGCCACGTCGCAGGCGAACGCGATTGCGATCGTGGTCGACGGTGACGGGGTGGCGGCGGGTGGCGACGTCCAGACCATGCTGCTGTCGGTAGCCTGACGCGATGGACCTGATCGACCCGTTCGGTCGCACCATCCGTGACCTGCGTATTTCGGTCACCGATCGCTGCAACTTCCGCTGCACGTACTGCATGCCGGAGGAAGGTATGCAATGGGTGCCGCGCAGTGAGGTGCTCACGTTCGAAGAGATCGAGCGGTTGGCCCGCATCTTCGTCGAGCGATTCGAGGTCGACGGACTGCGCCTCACCGGTGGCGAACCGACGATGAGGGCACACCTGCCGGTGCTGGTCGGCAAGCTGGCCGCGCTCGGCGTCGACCTGTCGATGACCACCAATGGCTCCACGTTGCGCAACATGGCGCACGAACTGCGCGAGGCCGGGCTGCGACGGGTGAACGTCAGCCTCGACACGTTGGTGCGCGAGAAGTTCCATCGCATGACCAAGCGCGACGAGTTCGAGCGTGTGCTCGATGGCATCGAGGCCGCCAAGGAGGCCGGCTTCGCCCCGGTCAAGATCAACGCGGTCATCGAGCGCGGCGTGAACGACGACGAGATCGTCGACCTGGCCCGCTACGGACGTGACAACGACGTCGAGATGCGTTTCATCGAGTTCATGCCGCTGGATGCCAGCGGTCACTGGATGAACGACAAGGTCGTCGGTCAGGACGAGATCGTCGCTGCGCTCTCGGCCGAGTTTCCGTTGGAACTGGTACCTGCCCGTGGTGCCGCGCCCGCCGACCGCTGGCGCTACCTCGATGGCCGTGGCACGGTCGGTGTCATCCCGACGGTGACCAAGCCGTTCTGTGGCGACTGTGACCGCGTGCGCATGACCGCTGATGGCCAGTTCCGCACCTGCCTGTTCGCGACCACCGAGTTCGACCTGTTGAAGATGATGCGTGCCGGCGCCACCGACGATCAGGTGGCCGACGAGATTCAGCGGGCAGTCGGCACGAAGTGGGCCGGTCACCAGATCAACCAGGTCACCTTCGTCAAGCCCCGTCGCTCGATGAGCCAGATCGGCGGCTGACGTTCACCCTGTCGGACTGATCGACCAGGCCGAACCGAATGTCATGTTCAGCACCCGATTCGCCACCCAGGGTAGGATTCAGGGGTGAAGGTTCGTGCTGTCGTGGGTGCGGTGGCGGTTGGGGGCATCCTCATCGCCGGCGTCCGGTTCGACCCGGTCACGCACGCGGCCACGAACGGGTTGGGCGCCGCCGCGATTGCAACCGTGATCGGCCCCGCAACTGCCATCCAGCCCGCCGTGCGGGTGCGACCCCCGGGGCCGACGCTGGCTGGGTGCCCGATGTACCCCGCCGACAACGCCTGGAACACGTCGATCCGTGATGCGCCGCTGCTGGCCAACAGCACGGCAATGGTCGACTACATCCAGACGCACGGCGGCGACAACCTGCACCCGGACTTCGGCGAGAACCCTGCGTACGGCATCCCATTCGTCGTCGTGCCGCCGGACCAGTCGCTGGTGCCGATCAGTTACGACGCGTACGAGGATGAAAGCGACCCCGGCCCGTTCCCGATTCCGCTCGATGCGCCCGTCGAGGGAGCGCCGGCCAAGGGTGACCGACACGTGCTGGTACTGCAACAGGGCACGTGCACGCTGTACGAGTTGGGTGTCGCTCGCCGCAGCGGGAGTGGGTGGCTGGCAGCCGGTGGCGCCAGGTTCGACATGACCAGCAATGCGTTGCGACCCCTGGGATGGACCAGCACCGACGCCGCCGGGCTACCGATCCTGCCCGGACTGGTGCGCTACGACGAGGTCGCCGCGGGACACATCGATCACGCGATCCGTATCACCTTCGACACCACTCGTCGTGCTTACATCCTGCCTGCTACTCACTTCGCCTCGTCGGTCACCGACGTGAACGCGCCGGCGATGGGGCAGCGGTTGCGGTTGAAAGCCGACTTCGACACCAGCGGTCTCACTGGTCAGGCGAAGGTGATCGCGGTCGCCATGCAGAACTACGGAGTGATCGTTGCCGACAACGGCAGCAACTGGTTCTTCCAAGGGGCGCCGAGCAGCGGCTGGAACGATGATGACCTGAATCAGTTGAAGTCGATCCCCGGTGCGGCCTTCGAAGCGGTGTACACGGGTGCGGTGATCACTTCGTAAGCGCGCGAGGTACTACAGTTCCGTGACGGATGAGTGACTTGACTTTCACACACCTCGACCCCATGGGTCGGGCTCGCATGGTGGACGTGACACCGAAGGATCCGACGCATCGTCGGGCCGTGGCTCGTGGCCGTGTGTTCATGCAACCCGCCACCACCGCAGCCGTTGTGAACCGGGAAGTGAAGAAGGGCGACGTGTTGGCTGTCGCGCGCGTCGCCGCCATCCAGGCCGCCAAGCGCACCAGCGACATGATCCCGCTGTGTCATCCATTGCTCATCGGCTCGGTAAATGTCAACTTCGAAATCGGTGATGATTTCATCGAGATCGAAGTACAGGTCGACACGGTCGACCGCACCGGTGTGGAGATGGAGGCGTTGCACGCCTGCGCCATCGCTGGTTTGACCATCTACGACATGTGCAAATCCGCCGACAAGGCAATGGTGATCGGCGAAATTGCACTCTGGGAGAAAACAGGTGGGCGGTCCGGTACGTACCGGCGACCCGCTAACATTGCGTCCGATGTTACGAAAGTAGTAGAACCGTAATGAATCGGATGTCACCAGTCACCACGAAGTTCGGTTGCCAGACACCCGGAGGAACTCCTGTGAACACCATGATCTCAACTCTTGCTCTCGCCGCACTTGGCTCGCCCTCGATCAGAACGGTCGCCTTCTGATGCAGCCCATCGTGCTCCTCGCCGTCGCCGCCGTATGGGCCGCCGTCATCGTCCCACCGCTGTTGCGGTCACGGGTCGAGAACCGGCCCAACTCGTCGGTCACCGACTTTCGTCGACAGCTCTCCACGTTGGAGCGTGCCGTCCCCACTCGCACCATGGTGCCCATCCGATCCCTGGGCCGTCCGCTGGCTCAAGCGCCCCAGCAGCGTCAGATGATGCACGGCCAGCCCGGCCAGGTTCGTCGGTCGCCCTCCATGAACTCGGCGTCGATGACAGGTGGGGCACAGCAGCGCAGCCATGGCGGGGCGCACGCCGACAACACCGCCGGCCATCGCCAGATGCACCTGCACAAGGTCAGCCAGCGCGAAGTGCTCCGCCGTCGCCGTGCCAACGTCTTGTTCATCCTGGTCGTCACCGTGGGCATTACTGGCTTCCTTGCCGCGACCACGCACGCCAACGCCATGGTCTACGCGTTCGCCCTTGCGTTCGTCTCGCTGTGCGGTTACTGCTACAAACTGGTGCAGCTGCGCAACTACGAGATGGACCGCAGCTACGGCGACCAGACCTGGTTCAACGCCGCCTGACACCGCTACACT
>DAORTY010000027.1:0-32715 GCA_035432905.1 Ilumatobacteraceae bacterium
TGGCCAGCAGGAACATCGGGCTGCCGTTGCCGCGCAGCAGCACGAAGTCCTCGATCAGGGAATTGTCGAAGTCGACGTCGCCGCGTACCAGGTCGTGTACGACGGTGTTGCCGGCGGGCACGCGAAAGCGCAGCACGTGACCCGGCCCGGGGCCGAGGCCACGATCGCGAGACCAACCCTGATAACCCTGGTTTCCCTCCGCCTTGTTGCGGGTCTCGACGTCGGCAGCGGTCATGGAGCAGTAGTAGGCGTGGCCGCCGTCGAACAGCTGCTGTGCGGCGGCCACGTGCGCAGCCGCCAGTTCGCTCTGGAAGTACGGGCCCTCGAAGTGCGGGTCGTCGCTGCTGATACCGATCCATGCCAACGCATCGATGATGCCCTGTGTCCATTCGGCCTGGTTGCGCTCGGCGTCGGTGTCTTCGATGCGCAGCACGAAGGTGCCGCCGAGACGGCGAGCGAGCGCCCAGTTGAACAACGCGGTACGCGCACCGCCTACGTGGAAGTAGCCGGTGGGTGATGGTGCAATTCGAAATCGAGGGCCAGTCATGCGCCTCCGAGGCTACCCGCCGGGTCGGTGGCGGATCGGTAGGCAGACCTTCCGGCTTTGTGTCAAAACCCTGAACTCACAGCCCCAGGTCAGCGCCCGACAGCCTTTACGTAAAACGGGTCAGGCGAGGAGGGCGAGGTTGCGGAGTTGACGAAGGGCGACGGACAGGGTGGTGAGGTCGTGGGTGTCCACGCGCCGGATGTCGGTGAACAACGTGCGGGCACGGGCGATCATCCGCTCGCTGGCCTCCATCCAATCGGCCACAGAGCCGGCGAGGATGGCATCCTCCGCCAGGTCGGCGAGCGCGGCGAGTAGATCGTCGCGCAGCGCCGATCGCGCCTGGTTCTGCCAACGATTACTGCGCGGCAGCTTGCCGATGGCATCCCACAGCCATCCGAGGTCCAGCTGTTCGAAGACCTCCCAGTACACGCCGGCGACACTGTGCAGCGGCTGCTTGGTCCGCTCGGCGAGGTCGACGACGTCGAACCCCGTGTGCAGCAGCGGCCACAGGACACTGCGCTGCGCAAGCGCTTCAGGCACGTTGGCTGCGAGCCGGCCAGCCTCCAAGGCGAACGCCTCCTCGCGCATCCGCCCGCGCATCTGGCCCTCCAGGCCCAGTGACAGCGCGGCGATGCCCGACTGGAACTCTGCCACCGCGGCGCCGATGTCGATGGGGGCCTTGCGGTGCCGCAGCAGCCACATCACGGCCCGTTCCGACATCGTGCGCAGCTCGAGGAACAGTTCCAGTTGCGCATCGAGCTTGACGAGCCCGCCGAGCGCGTCCACCTGCTCCCACAGGTCGACGAGCCCGAAGATGTCGCGGACCGCCACCCACGCGCGGGTGATCTCGACCACACCCAGACCCGTCTCCTCGCTGAGCCGATGGTCGAACGAAATACCCGACAGGTTGACCAGTTGGTTGCAGACCTGGGTTGCGACGATCTCGCGCCGCAGGCGATGACCCAGGATCTGGTCGTGGAACTCGCGCCGCAAACGCTGCGGGAAGTAGCGCACGAGGTCCGGCTCCAGGTACGAGTCGTCGGGTAGGTCGCTGCGCTCCATCTCGGCAACGTTGGCCGCCTTCGTGTACGACAGCAGCACGGCGAACTCAGGAGTGGTCAGCCCGGTGCCGGCCGCCTGCCGCTCGGCGATCTGGCGATCGGTGGGCAGGAACTCGAGCGCCCGGTTCAACCAGCCCTCGCTCTCCATCAAGGTGAGGTACCGGCTGTGAACGTTGACCATCGGTAGCGCCTGGCGGCGAGCGATGGCAAGGGCCAGCGTCTGCGCACGGTTGTCGTCCAGCACCAGTTCGCCGACCTCATCGGTCATTTCCGCGAGCACGACGTTGCGCTGCTCGACCGTGAGCGCACCGCTGGCCACGGCCGCTCCGAGAGCAATCTTGATGTTGACCTCGTGGTCGCTGCAGTCCACGCCCGCGGAGTTGTCGATGGCATCGGTGTAGATCAGCCCGCCTGCGAGTGCGTACTCGACACGACCCCGCTGCGTGAAGCCGAGGTTGCCGCCCTCCCCCACCATCTTGCAACGCAGCTCGATGCCATTGACTCGCAGTCCGTCGTTGGCGCGGTCGCCCACGTCGGTGTGCGTCTCACCGGCGCCCTTGACGTAGGTACCGATGCCCCCGTTCCACAGCAGATCGACCGGTGCGCGCAGGATGACAGAGACCAACTCATGGGGGGCCATCGAGGTTCGGTCGGTGCCGAGGCGGCGCCGCGCCTCGGGACTGAGGTCGATGGTCTTGAGCGTGCGCGGGTACACCCCACCGCCGGCGGAGATCAGGCCGACGTCATAGTCGGACCAGTTGCTACGCGGCAGCTCGAACAGCCGCCGACGTTCTGCGAAGGACATCGCCGGGTCCGGGCTGGGGTCGATGAAGATGTGGCGGTGATCGAACGCGGCGATCAGCTTGACGTGCGGAGATCGCAACAGGCCATTGCCGAATACGTCGCCGCTCATGTCGCCAATACCGACCACCGACAGTTCGTCGCGGTCGACGTCCTTACCGATCACGGCAGCGTGTCGACGCACGCTCTCCCAGGCACCGCGTGCGGTGATGCCCATGGCCTTGTGGTCGTACCCGACGCTGCCACCCGAGGCGAACGCATCACCCAACCAGAAGTTGTAGTCGGCAGCGATGCCATTGGCGATGTCGCTGAAGCTGGCAGTTCCCTTGTCTGCAGCGACCACGAGGTACGGGTCGTCGCCATCGAGGCGAACGGTCTCAGGAGGTGGAACGATCTCGTCACCGACGATGTTGTCGGTGAGGTCCAACAGGCCGGCGATGAATTGGCGGTAGCAGGCAACGCCTTCAGCCCGAAACGCATCGGGACCCGCCGGTGGCCGCTTCAGCACGAAGCCACCCTTCGCCCCCGTCGGCACGATGACGGCGTTCTTGATGATCTGCGCCTTCACCAAGCCCAACACCTCGGTACGGAAGTCTTCCCGACGATCGCTCCAGCGGATACCGCCGCGAGCAATGCGTCCGTTGCGCAGATGCACACCCTCCACCCGCGGTGAGCACACCCAGATCTCGTACAGCGGTCGCGGCAGCGGTAGGTCCGGCACCTTGCTCGTATCGAACTTGAACGCAATCACATCGCGGTAACCGGCGTTGGGGCCAGCCCGAAACGCGTTGGTCCGAACTGTTGCTTCGATGAGTGCCAGCAACGCACGCAACGTGCGGTCGTCATCGAGGCTCGGGACGCCATCGAGTGCCTCGATGATCGCAGTACGAGCGACGTTGGCTTCCGCCGTGCGATCTGCGCTGTCGGGCGTGAACCGCGCCGTGAAGAAATGGATCAGCTGCGTGGCGATGCCCGCGTGACGAACCAGTGTGGTCTCGATGTACTGCTGGCTGAAGGGGAACCCGATCTGGCGCAGGTAGCGGGCATAGGCGCGCAGCAGTTCGACCTGGCGGGCGGTCAGACCTGCACGCAGCACCAGCCGGTTCAGCCCGTCAACCTCGACGGTGTTGTTGAACTCCGCTGCAAACGCTCGCTGGACCTCGGCCTGCGCTGCAGCGGTCAGCTCCACGTCATCCGGTATCTGGACGCCCACGTCGTGCAACCACACCGTGCGCTCACCGAGCTGGAACCTGAAGGCACGCTCGTCGATGGCACGGAAGCCGAGGTGATCGAGGAGCGGCAGCAGGTCAGCGATCGGCACTGCGGAACCGGCGTGATACACCCGGAAACGCCACTCATTGCCGGTCGCTTCGGAGAAGTGCAGCATGGCCGTTTCGACAGCATTGTCGTCGTCGACCGTGGCGAGCCGGTCGACGATCGGTAGGTCGACGACCGCGCTGCTCGGCCAGTTCAGCTCGTCGTAGCCGGCTGGCACTACGGGGAGCAGGCGGTCGAGCAGCCCAGCGGCCGGCGCCTCACCCATCGCTGCAGCCAATGCTTCACGAGTTGCGGCTACCCAGTCGGCAGCCACCTCCCCGACGGTTCCCTGAATACTCACTGCTGTCCCTTCCCGACGACGCTGTCGCGAACTAGGTGTCAACCAGTGTGCCACAGCGCCGGTTGACGCACCGTCGATCGCAGGCAGGTATCGTCGGCGCATGGCCCAGATGAACGTCCTCGGCGAGGAACTCCAGTCGTGCTCGCTCGACCCACTCACCGGGTACTACCGCACGGGTTGCTGCGAGAACCACGGCGACGACCCTGGCATGCACGTGGTGTGCGTGGTGTGCACCGACGAGTTCCTGACGTACTCGAAGAGCGTGGGCAACGACCTCAGCACGCCGATGCCGCAGCACGGGTTCAGCGGCCTGAGCACAGGCGATCAGTGGTGCCTGTGCGCCAGCCGCTGGCAGGAAGCGTTCGAGGCCGGCAGCGCCCCACACGTGCGGCTTGCCTCCACCCACCTGTCGGCCTTGGAGTACTGCTCGCTGGCCGACCTGCGTTCACACGCGGTCGACGCCGCGACCTGATGGTGCCTGCATGAGCGTTGCGATCCCAGTCCCTCTCATCGACCTCACGCCGTGGTTCGACGGCAGTGATCGGGCACGCGTTGCACGCGCAGTCGACGAAGCACTTTGCTCCGTTGGGTTCTTCCTGGTCACGGCTCACGGCGTGGATCTCAGTTTGTTGGCGGCAACTCGCGCAGCGTTCGCGCAGTTCTTCGCGCTGTCGACCGATGAGAAATCCGCGGTCCGTATGCCACAGCTGGGCATGGCCGGCTGGGCACCGATGGGGATGGAGGCCAACGGGTATTCGTTCGGCCACGAGACCCCGCCCGACATGAAGGAAAGCTACCGACTGGGCGCTCACGTGCTACCCGGCCGCCACGCCCTCCGCGGCGAGAACGTGTGGCCCGCGCGGCCCGGCGCCTTTTGCGAGACGGTGACGAGCTACATCGCCGCCATCGACGAACTGCACATGGAACTGCTGCGCGTGTGCGCCGCTGCTGCCGGGCTGGCCGACGAGGAGTTCTTCGCCCGATGCGCCACGCGCAACGACAACACGCTCAACGTCAACTGGTACCCGCCGCTCTCCGTTGTCGGCGAGCCGGAGCCGAACCAGTACCGCATCGGGCCGCACACCGACTTCGGAACGCTGACGCTGCTGCACCGCGAACCTGGGTCGTCCGCCCTCGAGGTGCAACTTGCGAACGGCATCTGGGTGCACGCCCCGGTGGTGGACGACGCGATCACCGTCAATGGTGGCGACATGCTGGCGCACTGGACGGGTGGCCGCTGGCGCTCCGCGATCCACCGCGTGCTGCCACCCGTGGGTGCGGCAGCGCAGGGGTCGCTGCTGTCGCTGGTCTACTTCTGCGAACCGGACCCGGAGACGTTGATCACGCCGTTCGGCGGTGGCGCAACGGTCAACGCCGTCGAGTATCTGCGATCGAAGATCGAGGCCATCACCATGCAGGTCGACGGCTCGTGACCGACGTCCAGCTGCCGTCTCCGTCGCCGCTGCTTCGCGGCTGGGCCCACCTGGTGTCGTTTCCCCTGTGGATGGTGGTGGGGCTGACGATGATCACCCTTGCCCACGTACCCGCTTCCGGCAAGTTTCTCCTGGCCGTCTACGTCGTAGGCACCGGCGCCATGTTCGGCGTGTCGGCGCTGTATCACCGTGGCCACTGGCAGCCGCCGACCAAAGCACTGATGCAGAAGTTCGATCGGTCCGCCATCTTCCTCGCCATCGCCGGCGGTTATACCCCCATCGCGTTCGTCTGTCTGGATGGTTGGGTTCGGGTTGCAGTGCTCGCCACTGCCTGGGTCGGTGCCGCCATCGGTATCGCGCTGCACTGGGTACCCAGCGTGCCCAAGGCCTGGCGGGGTGCCAGCTACATGATCGTCAGTTGGTCGGCGCTGCTGGTGTTTCCGCAGCTGGCACACGGGCTGGGCACCGTCGGTTTCACGCTCCTGCTCGCCGGTGGCGCGTGCTACACGATCGGCGCTGTGGCGTTGGCAACCCGTTGGCCGAACCCGTGGCCACGAGTCTTCGGCTTCCACGAGGTCTTCCACGCCTTCACCATCGTCGCGGCAACGCTCGTACTGATCGCCGTCGACTCCGCTGTAGTCCCGCAACTCTGACGGACTACCCCGAGCTGGCCGACGGTCGATTCCTGGCGTGGCTCAGGTATTGGGCTGCGATAGTTTCGGCTGGTGACCGCATCGCTCGATGAAATCGATTGGCCTGTGCGTACTCGCCGGCTGGTGATCAGGCCGGCTGTCGATGACGACGAAGCGGCCGTCTGGTCGTACCGCAAGCTCGCCACGACATCGACGTGGTTGAACACCAGTCACGGCGATCGCGCATCGTTCCGAAAGTCATTCCGTGACCCGGTGGCGCGGGCAAACACACTCGTGATCGAGCACGGCGACTCTGTCATCGGCGATCTTCTCGTGCGTATCGAGGATGGTGTGTCACAGACCGAGATGCGCGACAAGGCGGCGCGTACGCAAGCCGAGATCGGGTGGGCCTTACACCCGGACCATGCCGGACGCGGCTACGCCACTGAAGCGGTGAACGACATCCTTCGTGTCTGTTTCGACGAACTCGGCCTGCGTCGCGTCATTGCCGGCTGCTTCTCCGCCAACACCGAGTCGTGGCGGTTGATGGAGCGGGTCGGGATGCGCCGGGAGCGGCACACCATTCGCCACGCCCTGCACCGCTCGGGCGAGTGGATGGACGGGTACGGGTACGCGCTGCTGGCAGAGGAATGGCGCGTACGACTAGATCAGCCAGTCACGCAGTGATCGAACCCCTACGATGAGACTCACTTTCAGCTGAACAGCTTCTTGGGTGATCACGATGCGTTGAGTCTGGTTGCGTGCTACACAATGCCGCTGACCTGCATTGACAGTCCGTCGAGTGTTGGTCGGTGTTGCCGAGTGTCAGCGAGCACTAGGGACTAGGAGTGCAACCCCGGTGGCCGACGTCACGCTGCAGAACCGACGTATCGAACGATGAACGGCGGACCTGTTGGCGGGATGTGCTCGCGTGCGGCATTGATGAAGAGATGGATCTGACCGACGAGATGGATGCGACCGACGAGCAGGTCTATGGCAAGTACTCCGCCGAGCTGCTCCGGTTCGCTGCTGGTCTCGTCGGGCCGTCGGCGGCCGATGACGTGCTGTCGCAGGCGTTCGTGAAAGCGATCTCCTCGCCTCGTTGGTCGCAGATCAAGGATCGACGGTCGTATCTGTATCGCACCGTGCTCAACGAAACACGCCAGCACTTCCGGGGCGATCGGCGACGCCTGGCACGCGAGTTCCGGGCCGCACAGGCCGATACAACCGACACCGCCGAGTCCGCCGTCGATCTCGCAGAAACGTTGGCGTTGCTGTCGACCGCGCAACGTGCGGTCGTGTTCCTCACCTATTGAGTGGGTTTCACAGTCGATGAAACCGCGACAACGCTTTCGCTGGCACCGAGAACCATCGAGCGTCACCTCCACCATGCCCGAGCCCGTCTACGAAAGGCACTGCTGTGAACACGATCGAACTCGATGACGCGCTGCGATCACTGCTCGAAGACATCGGTGACGCAGCAGGGACACCGCGCGACTTCACGGAGCTTCCCGACGCCGCCCAGCTCGGCCGCAGCCGCTGGCCCGGCACGCTCGCCGCAGCCGGGCTTGCAGCGGCAGCAGTCGCCGGCCTCATCGTCGTCGCGGCCCAGCGGTCACAAGATCCCTCGGGTCAAGCGGCCCCGCGACGCCTGTCGCTTGGTTCGACATGCGGACGCCGCCCGAGGGTTTCGAACGGGTCGCGGATGATCAACTCACCGGCCTCAGCGTGTGTCTCGACGCACAGACGCTCGCAGCCGGGGTCGTCTGCAACCGGATCGAGGGACGCATCGAAGTCGCGTACAGCAGCACGACCGACGTCGCACCCACCTACGAGATCCAGACCGTGTTCAGCGACCTCGACCTCGAGAGCTACTTTCGCGGCCTCGTCGCCGAGGGCCCGGCGTTCACACGAACCGATCTGACAGTGCGCGGCGGTCGAGCCGCCGTGCTCGGAGATGGACACAACGGCGTCGTGCTCCTCGTCTGGCAAGAGCGTCCCGGGGTGATCGGTCAGTTCCGGTCCGTCGACGCCCCACCCGACGCCGATGTCCACGCCCTCGTCGACACGCTCATCGACCGCCCCTGGCCCGAAGACGTCGACCTGCCCATCGCCGCTGTCGACTTCGGCATCGACTGGACCGCAACCGACAACAACCACCCCTACGTGATCGCCAGCCACCGCGACAACCGGGAGTGCCTCAGCATTGGCTTCGCGCCTACCGACCCATCGGCCGCTGCCACAACCTGCCCCTCGGAAGCCCTGGGCTGGACCAGCGGCGAGATCACCACAACACAGCCGCACCCTGATTCCGACGTCGTCGCCGGCTGGGTCCCCGACAACGCTGCCACTGTGCGGCTCACGTTCGCCGACGACACCGTCATCGAACTCCCGACGCACCCGGTGGCCGGATTCGCCCGCCGAGCCTGGGGCTACCGCATCCTCGCCGACCAAGGCACCCGATTCTCGGCTCACCTCACGGTTCTCGACGGCGCCGGCACCCACCTGTCCGAATCCGACATCGACTTCGTCAATCCGGTCGTGTTCGCTCCGACTGTCTGTGCGGTCTCCAACAACGACGGCATCGTCCCCAACCTCATCGGCATGCCCATGTACGACGCTGCTGACGCAGTCCGAGAAGCCGGGCTCATCATCGCCCATCCGCTGCGCGGCGACCCTGCGCAGGTCGTCACCGCCCAAGACCCCGCAGTCGGAACCGATGGAGGGTGCGGCGACGTCGACCTCACTGTCGGGCCGTCCGGCGGATGACAACCAGCGGTGAAGTGAAGTACATGCCAGTCGCGTGATCGGGCCTCGTCGACCTCAGCCGGCTGGTGCGTGATCGCGCCGGTGGCGGTTCTTGCTGATCGTGCCGGGAAGGATCATGAAGGCCGTTAGGTCGCTGGACAAAGCCGCCCGCTTCCTGCAATCTGGGGGTCCTCGTCGCGCTTCTCAAGCGATGCGGCCTTGTGGTCGATAGAGGGTCTGATGAACATTGCAGGAAGCCGAGTGTGAGTCCCGACATCCCTGATCCGACTTCGGCGTCATCGGTCGATACCAACGACACATCGTCCTCCCACGGCGCCCTCGGGCGCCCACTTTGGATCTGGCCCTTTCTCACGGGAATTGCCGTGGCGATCGCCGCGACGTTCGTCGTGCTTGGGTACGCCGATGTGAGTCGCGTGCACACGGTTTCAGTTCAGCCAGATGAGAACACGGGCGCCGCACCGCGCACGCCCTGCGAGACGGACAAGATCACGCTCGAAACCGCTGTCGAGGTGTGGTACGCCCTCTACGGGATGGAACTCAATCCAACCCAACCGGATTTGGTGGGCGCCGGACTTCTCACGGAAGCGATCGACACCTTCGAGATTCGTACAGCCGGTGCAGAGGTCGAGGTTGTCCCGGCCTCTGCTGGCGAATGTGCCTGAGGCCTTGCGTTCCACGCTCCCGCTCGCTGGCGGCTAAACAAAGCTGTCCTCCTCGGGCAATCGGTACTGCCACGGAATCTGGGGCTGAATCGTTCCGAGCTGGTTCTGGGCGCGTTTCGTCCCGGTTTCCGGAAGTGAGTTCGCACAGAAAGTCCGCGCAATTGGTGCCGATTTACGTGTCGTCTGACTGGCGATCACAGACCGAGGTGAATGCGGAGCGCCTCGTCGAGGTCTGCTTGCAGGTCGGTGGTCAGCAGGCCAACTCGTGAACCAATACGCTCGACAGCGATGGAGCGAACCTGTTCCGCTTGTGCCTTCGAATCGACGGCAAGTCCGGTGACGCTGGCGGGCAGCAGAACCTGAAACGGGTAGACCCGATCGGTGTTGGACGTCACCGGGACGACCGTCACGACGCCGCGGCCGAGGCGTTCGGCGGTGTTGTTCGCGCCGTCGTTGCTCACGATGACGGCCGGCCGTTGCCTGTCAGCCTCGGCGCCGCGCACGGGTTCGAGGTCGACGAGCCTGATCTCACCCCGTCGCATCGGATAGCCCATCAGCGGTCGCTGTGCCCCACACGCCGCTGTCGTCGCCGGTGGCCCACTCGGCCCACGCATCCTCGTACGCTGACCCGAGTTCGGATGCTCGAAGCATCCGAACTGCCTTGTGTACGACCGCCGAACGGGACGCAAATCCCTCTCGTTCGGCGTAGGTGTCAAGGAACTCGACATCATCATCGGGGAGGCTCACACTGACCTTCATACCGTCATACTACCAATGGTACTACCTAAGTAGCAAGCTTGTCCGTGGCGCCGGAACTGTGCTGCTCGCTGGGCGAACGATGTTGCATCGGGCATTGGGCGCTACCAACCGTCCGATGGACGCATCGTCGCGTCAGGCGTAGAGTGACCTCGTGTTCAAGCTTTGGTTCGCAGGTGAAGCGGGATGGCGCCACAATCGCGTGCACCTTTTGTTCGCTGCGATCAGCCTCGTGCTCCTCGTGGTGAGTCCTTCTTCAGGCGCGCTCGTCACGGCTCTTGTCGTCGTCGGTTCACTGCTTCTTCGGATCGCGCTGTGGGAGTTGCGCCGAACTGGAACGCGGCTTGAACTCAGTCGCGTCATCCGGAACCAGCCCTAGCACCGAACTGCCGAAGTGTGCGGTTCAGCTGAACCGTTTGTACCTGCCCAACTGCCTATATCACACACCCCGCTGGTCGCCGAATCCGCACATATCGGCGAGCAGAGCCACTCCGGCTCGCCGGAGGAGCGGGAGCACCGCTGCGTCCAGGGTTTGGCTGAGGTCGGCGTTGACGTCACTCGCACGACAGGTACGTGCGTGAGTCGCCGTCCTCGTCGACCAGTTCACCCATCAGGCGCAACACAATCGAACCCGACGCTTGATCGAGCTCGACCACTTCGACCCTGACAACTCCCCAGATGTCGTCGCAGACCACAGTGGTCTGGCCAACTTCGAACTCGGTACGGGTCACGGCTCGGCTTGCGTTCGTGCGAATCATCGAGCCTTCGACCACCCGGTTGAAGTCGACCGTGAGCTGTCGGACCATCGGGATCAGCTCCCCGTCTCAAGCTCTCAGAAGGTGCGACCTGCGCATCGCTTCGACGTACTCCAGCGGATCACCAGGAAGAATCTCGAGGTGCACCTTGACGCCCGTGGGCCGCTCGGTGAGCGACGCAACACGGGCCAACACGGCATCCTCGGCGTCGCCGGTGACGATGATCGCGCCCTCCAGGATCCGTTCCGGGTGCGCCGCTTCGTCGAGGAACGTCCACGGTGTTCCGGTGTGGTCGATCTGGGTGGGGTCGCACGGAATGTCGACTTCGATAGGAGCCTCCACGCTGTCAGCTTGCTGCGGCGTGGTCGAGCAGGTGACGGTTCTTGCTGATTGGGCCCGGGAGGATAGTGAAATGTACCTGGCCATCGTCATCGACCGCTACGACACGCACAACAGCGATCGCTTGCGAGTTGCCCGCGAGAAGCATCGAGCCGACCTTGACCATGTCCCGATGACGCGCTCGCGACAGAGTCGACCACCCGTAGCCGTCATCATCCTGGGCGTTGAGATCTGCCCGAATGTCGATCTGCTCATCGCCCATGGTCGGCCTCCTTTCGACGTTCCATCTCAGCGAACATAATACGGGTTGACAACGGTCCGATGCTCGCACGACTGAAGCCGCTCAATTCCGTCAGGCAAGTCGTCGAACTCGATGCTGTGGTGCAGCGTGCGGCGACCGGTCGGCAGAAGGCGAAGTCCAGCAGCCCGAACCGTTCCTGCAGTCATCAACGTCAGCCATTCGAATCGCACCAGAGGCGGCTCCTGCGCAAGTTCGTCCATCGTGGTGCCCACCAATGCGAACACGGAGAGGGCATACACGCCGTACACCTCGAACGCGGCTAAGGCGTCGTCGAGCACATCCTCGTCGGCCAGAGTTCCTCCACGTACAACGATCACGGTCTCATCGCTGAGCTCATCTCCAGGGCGGACGAAGCGCTGCTTCACGACTCTTCCTCCAATGCGCTCGCGAGGGTGGCCGCCACGCCGGCGTCGGCGCCGTCCAGGGCGTGGGCGTAGGTGCGCAGGGTCATGGACGGGTTGGCGTGTCCCAATCTGCCGGCCACGGTGCGGATGTCGTGACCGCGCCCGATGGCTTCCGTGGCCGACCAGCGACGCAGGTCGTGCAGCCGCCACCGTGTGTCGATTCCTGCGTCACGGCGGGTGAGGCGCCGCCAACCGGTCAGGTGTTCGGGGTTCAGCGGTCGCTCCCCCGGCTGCAGCATCCACGGGCCGTAGCGCTCACGCTCCTTGCGGAGCGCCCCGATGGCCGCGACCGTGCGCTCGTCGAGGCGCACCACCCGCTGGTTGCCGGTCTTCGTGGCCGCATCGACGAGCGCGGGCACCTGTCTGTCACTCATCGAACCGGTTCGTTCGATCGCGATGCTGGAGTCGATGGTCAGCCGGTCGCCGTCGAGATTGCGATAGACGAGTGCACAAAGCTCGGCGCGGCGGGCGCCGGTGATCGCGGCCAGGCGGAACGCGACGCCGGCTGCCGGGTCGAACCACTCGCCGGCCTCGATCACGGCCCGTACGTCGGCCGCTGTCGTCGTTGCCGACGAACACGCGCACCTCCCACACACCAGGTTTGCGCTCGCGGATCGTCGCCATGCGACGACGTTACGGAAGGGGTGTGACACTAGGGAAGGACGATGAACACGACAACACAGGGCAACCCTGGTGCTACAGAAAACGCTAGCTGAACAGCTTCTTTGCGATGACCATGCGTTGGATCTGGTTGGTGCCCTCGTAGATCTGGGTGATCTTTGCATCACGCATCATGCGCTCCACCGGGAACTCGTTGGTGTAGCCGTAGCCGCCGACGAACTGCACGGCGTCGGTGGTCACCTGCATTGCGGTGTCGGAGGCAAAGCACTTGGCCATCGCACCCGCCGTCGACAGCTCACCACGTGGATCGCCTTCGTCGGCGATGGCGCACGCCCGATAGACGAGCGCCCGGGCGGCCTCGATCTTCATTGCGCAGTCCGCGGCCATCCACTGCAAACCTTGGTTGTCCGACAGCGGGCGGCCGAACGTACGGCGCTCCTTCATGTAGCCCACCGCATAGTCGAGTGCACCCTGCGCAACGCCGACTGCTTGCGCGCCGATCGTCGGACGGCTGCGATCGAGGGTGTGCATCGCTGCGGCGAACCCCTCGCCGATCTCACCGATGCGATTGGAATCGGGCACCCGCACCTCGTCGAGACGGATCACGCCCGTGGGTGAACCCTTGATACCCAACTTGTGCTCCAACTTTTCCACCTGCACGCCCCACTCGGCCTCCACGAGGAAGGCGGTGATGCCCTTGTGGCGGTCACCCGACGTGCGAGCGAACACCGTGTACAGATCGCTGATGCCGGCGTTGGTGATCCAACACTTGGTACCGCTGATGATCCAGCTGTCGCCGTCGGCAACGGCCTTCGTCGTCATCGAGGCGACGTCGCTGCCGGCATCGGGTTCACTGAGCCCGTAGCTGCACTGGCTCTCACCACTGCAGATGCGCGGCACGTACTTCGACTTCAACTCGTGTGAACCGAAGTTGAGCACGGGCAACATGCCCAGCTTCGAGATCAGGAACTGCAGGCTCGTGGAGACGCACGCCCGCGCCAACTCCTCGGCGACGATGGCTTGGTCGACTGACGACGCACCGCTGCCGCCGTACTCCTCGGGATAGCTCAGCGCGGTGAGCTCCATCGACTTCAGTGCCTCGAACGTTTCCCACGAGTACTCCTCGGAACGGTCGATGTCGCCGGCCAGCGGGGCGATCTTTGCTTCGACGAACTGGCGCACCACCGAGCGGAACTCGCGCTGCTCGTCGGTCATGGTCATTGGCTGTTGCATCATCGGTTGCGACATATCTCAATCGTTGCACGACGGCGCATTTCGTGCGAATGCTCCCATCCAACTCGCGAGGCGCTCCGAACACAGTGCATGCCCACCAGCGACACAACCGAGAGCAGCACGGCCCTTCCCGGCCGCCTGGCTGCCATCTCCAGCGGGTTGCTTGCCGGAGCTGCAGCACTCGCCCTGGGCGAGCTCGCTGCCGGCTTCGCCGCCAAGTGGCAGAGCCCAGTGGTCTCGGTTGCCGAAGCCGTCATCGACGCAGTGCCCCGCTCCGTCAAGGAGTTCGCGATCGAGACCTTCGGCGAGAACGACAAGATCGCCCTCGTCGTCGGGATCCTCTCCTTCAGCGTCGTGTTCGCAGCAATCCTGGGCCTGCTCGGCCGCCGTCGCCCGTGGATCCCCACGATCGGCTTCGCTGCGTTCGCTGCTGTCGGCGTCTGGGCCTCGCAGACCGTCACCGGCGCTCCGCTCTCCGCCGTGATCCCCAGCGTGCTCGCCGGTGTCGCCGGCGCCGGCACCTACCACTACTTGCACCAGTTGGCCACTCCCCGAGCTGTCGAGACCGACACGATCGCTCTCGACAGCACCCACCAGACCGATGATGACCCGGCAGCCATGGCTGCGGCGACGCCCGGCACGCTGAGAGGAGCCGGTACCTCCTCCCGCCGACGCTTTCTCATCGTCTCGGGTGCCGTCGCAGCCGGCGCCGCCCTCGCCGCCACGGCCGGCCGCGCCCTTCGTGCACGATTCGATGCCACTGCTTCCCGCAACGCCGTCGTGCTGCCCACGGTGGCCGAACCGCTGCCCGCGGCCCCCACCACGGTGTCCGCCCAAGGCCCTGGCATCTCACCCTTCTACACCCCCAACAACAACTTCTATCGAGTCGATACTGCCCTGGCCGTGCCGCAGGTACGCACGGAGGAGTGGGAACTGAAGGTCACCGGCATGGTCGACACGCCGCTGCGTTTCTCCTTCGACGAACTCCTCAAGCGAAACCTCGTCGAGGAGGACATCACACTCACCTGCGTCTCGAATCCTGTCGGCGGCCAACTCACGGGAACGGCCCGCTGGCTGGGGCTGCCACTGAGTGAACTGCTCGACGAGGCTGGCGTGCAATCGGGTGCCGACCAGATCGTGGGCCGCTCGGTCGACGGCTGGACCGGCGGTTTCCCCCTCGAGGCTGCCTTCGACCGCCCAGCTCTGGTTGCGATCGGGATGAACGGCGAGCCGCTGCCCATCGAGCACGGCTTCCCCGCCCGACTGTTGGTTCCCGGCCTGTACGGCTACACGTCGGCCACCAAGTGGCTCACCGAGATCGAGCTCACTCGTTTCGCTGACTTCGATCAGTACTGGGTGAAGCGTGGCTGGGATCAGAAGGCCCCGATCAAGACGATGGCCCGTATCGACGCTCCCCGCACCCTGGCCAAGGTTCCCGCCGGTCCTTTCGTCATCGGTGGCGTCGCCTGGGCACAAACAGTCGGCATCTCCAAGGTCGAAGTTGCCATCGACGGTGGCGACTTCGTCGAGGCCGACCTGGCAGACGAGTTGAACGAGAACACCTGGCGCCAATGGCGCATGGACTGGGACGCCCCGGCCGGCCGCCACCGCATCACCGTTCGGGCAACCGATGCCAACGGCGAACTACAAACCGATCAACGAGCCGAGCCGTTCCCCAACGGCGCCAGCGGCTGGATGTCCATCTTCGTCGACGTCGTCTGACGTCGCACCTTCTCCACGAGCCCCCGCTCGTGGGTACACAACACGGCTCAGCGTGAACCGTGATCCCGCAAGACACTCCCCCACAAAGAAAAGGACACGCCATGAAATCCAGGCACACGAAGTCCAGCAAAGTTCTCAAGGGCATGCTCGCCCTTGCAGCATTCTCCATGGTCGCCGCAGCGTGCGGTGACGACAAGGAAGCCACCTCGACAACTGTCGCGCCGGCCGAGTCAGTCGCTCCCGCAACGACAGAGCCGATGACCACCGACACGATGGCGGTCACGCCCTCATCGAAAATCTGCTCGGCTGACGCACTCGTCGCAGCCGTTCAGGGTGGCAATGCCGATGGCACGCTCGAAGGCATGGCCAACGACCCGGTGGCAACCGCCGCCAGCAACAACCCGGTGTTGACCACGCTGGTCGCTGCCGTCACGGCTGCCGGCCTCGGTGACACGCTGAACAACGCCGAAGCCCTCACGGTCTTCGCCCCCACCGACTGCGCATTCGCCGCACTCGACCCGGCCACGCTCAAGGCGGCGCTCGCCGACCCGACCGGCCTGCTCACCACCGTCTTGGGCTTCCACGTCATCCCCGAGCGCTTGTCGTCAGAGGAACTGGCCACCAAGACCGAGCTGACCACCTTCACCGGTGAGACCCTCAAGGTCAACGCTGGCGGCTCGTCCATCAGCCTCGGCGGCGACCAGGCCAAGGTGCTGGTGCCCGACATCCAGACTGCCAACGCAACGGTGTACCTCATCGACAACGTCATGTTGCCGCCGTCGGTGACTGGCGACGAAGAGATGGCCGCTCCGGCCGATTCGTCCAAGGCCTGCACCGCCGACGAGCTCGTCGCCGCAGTGCAGGGTGGCAATGCTGATGGCACCCTCGAAGGCATGGCCAACGACCCGGTGGCAACCGCCGCCTCGCACAACCCGGTCCTGACCACGCTCGTCGCTGCCGTCACGGCTGCCAACCTTGGTGACACCCTCAACGGTGCCGAAGCCCTCACCGTCTTCGCCCCCACCGACTGCGCATTCGCCGCACTCGACCCGGCCACGCTCAAGGCGGCACTCGCCGACCCGGCCGGCCTGCTCACCACCGTCTTGGGCTTCCACGTCATCCCCGAGCGTCTCTCGGCAGCCGACCTGGCCAACAAGACCGAGCTGACAACCTTCACCGGCGAAGTGCTGCCGGTCATGGTGTCGGGTGACACCATCACACTGAACGGCACCACCATGGTGGTTGTCGGCGACATCCAGACGGCCAACGCCACGGTGTTCCTGGTCGACTCGGTGATGCTGCCGCCGTCGGTCACCGGCTGATCAACACATCACACACGTCGTAGCCAACGCTACGCACTCTGTACCGCCCTCGGGTTGTCGCTTCGGCGGCGGCCCGGGGGCCGTTGCGCGCCTGCGGTGCGGTCAGAGACCGAGCAACGCCTTCCAATTTGCGGGGTACTGCGCCGCCACCTGCTGGGGCGTCATCCGCAACGTCGCCTCGGGGACCATGTCGACGATGGTGCGGGCCTCGGCATAGAGATGCCCGTGACCCACGCCCTCGAACAATGCGCTGCGAGCGACCACCAGATCGGCCGGCGGGTCGGCATCGAGGAAACCCCAGATCGTGAACGCCACGGTCAGGTCGTGCACCACAGGACCCCGGCTGAAGATGGACGCCCGCCGCAGCGCGACTCCGAAGCACCCCTTGATCGCGTCAGCTGCGTGTTCACCCGGCTGCATCTGCAGTCGGTCCTTGAAACCGTTGGCGATCTTCAAGGCGAAACCCTGATCGGGGCCCTGATTGCCGAGCTGCGGACCCCTCGGTTGGAAGCCGATCACCTCGGCTGGACGGTCGGGCATCCACGGCTCGGGCACGAGCGCAGGGGACGTGTAGAACCGAACGTCGTCAACAACAGGAGTGGGCGAGAACCGAGGTGCAGCCATAACAACCTCAGTTATACCCCACACCGGCCTCGCATCCCTGAACCGTCTGTGCACTTTCGGTCGCCGGGCGACCCGAAGTGCACAGACGCGGGAAGATCTAGGCGGACGGAGCGTGGAGCAGTCCGTAGACGAGCCCCTCTTCCAAGGCCCGCCACGACGCTTCGATGATGTTGCCGCTGACACCGATGGTGGTCCAGCTGCGCTTGCCATTGGCAAAGTCGATCAAGACGCGGGTGACTGCGCCGGTGGCGGTGGCGCCGTCGAGGATGCGTACCTTGTAGTCGGTGAGGTGAACCCTGTCGAGCTGTGGGAATGCGGAACGCAACGCCGTGCGTAGCGCCGTGTCGATGGCATTGACCGGGCCGTTGCCCTCGGCAGTGTGCACGTGACGCACCGCCAAATCACCCTCGCCCACCCAGACCTTGACGGTGGCCTCGGTGTTGAACTGGCCGTTGGGCAACTCGTCGGTGATGACGCGCATGCTCTCAACTCGGAAATCTGTCTGCTCCCAGCCGGCGGCGCGGCGCATCAGCAGTTCGAGGGACGCGTCGGCAGCTTCGAAGTGATAGCCCTCGTGCTCGAGGCGCTTGAGATCGTCGACGACCTGGTTGACCGCCGGACCGTCGAGGGGCAGTCCCAGTTCTTCGGCCTTGATCTGGATGGTCGCGCGGCCGGCCATCTCACTGACGACGAACCGTGTGCCGTTGCCGACCAGTACGGGGTCGATGTGCTCGTAGGCATCCTTCGCTCGCTTGATGGCGCTGACGTGCAGGCCCGCCTTGTGCGCAAACGCCGACACACCGACGTACGGCGCCTGCGGGTTGAGCGGGCGATTCAGCACTTCTGCAACATGGTTGCTGACGGCGGTCAGCCGATCGATGCGACCCTCGGGTAGGCACTGCATACCCAACTTCAGCTGCAGGTTGGGGATCACCGTGGTGAGGTTGCAGTTGCCGGTGCGCTCACCAAGACCATTGAGCGTGCCCTGCACATGACGCCCTCCGGCAAGCACCGCAGCCATCGAGTTGGCCACGGCACAGCCCGTGTCGTCATGGCAGTGAATGCCGATGATCACGTCGTTGCCGACGTGGCGGAATACATCGCCGACGATGCTCTCGACCTCGTGCGGCAGCGACCCACCGTTGGTGTCACAGAGCACCACGTGACTGGCGCCATTGACAACCGCCGCCTCCAGCGCCCGCAGCGCGAACTCGGGGTTGCGCTTGTAACCATCGAAGAAGTGCTCCATGTCCACCAGCACCCTGCGGCCGGCGCCGTGCAGGTACGCGACAGAGTCGGCGATCATCGCCTCACCCTCCTCCAGCGTGGTCTGCAGTGCTTCGAGCACGTGGTAGTCCCAGCTCTTGGCCACGATGCAGACCGCCGACGTGTTGGCCTCGAGCAGGTTCGCCAGCGTGGCATCGTCGTCCACCTTGCCTCGCGGGCGGCGAGTGCTGCCGAACGCCACCAGGGTGGACGTGGACAGCGTCAGTTCGGTGGCCGCGCGTGCGAAGAACTCGATGTCCTTCGGGTTGGCGCCGGGCCAGCCACCCTCGATGAAATGCACCCCGAGGTAGTCCAGCTGCTCGGCGATACGCAGCTTGTCGTCGACGGTGGCCGATACGCCTTCCACCTGCAACCCATCACGCAATGTTGTGTCGAACACCTCGACGACTTGCACCTTCGAATTCATGGGACGACCTCTACTTGGCTGGAGAAATGAAACAGCCGCCCCAGAGGGCGGCTGGAGTGCGCACATCGGCATCGGGGCCGACATGCGCTAGCAAATGACGATGATCGCTGCGGGTGCGCCCGAGGGCGAACGGAATGCTGCAAGCGACATGCCGGTCATTCAAGCCGCATTTTGGGTCTGCGTCAACGTGGACGCCCTCGTGGGAACGGCCCACCTGTGCACAACCTGTGTGCGAACGGGGGATGAACGAGAAACTTCTGTGCGTAACCCCCTTTCCCTGCGGATAACCCTGTGAGGACCGAAAATACCCCTTGACCAGCACAAACACATGGTGCAGAGTGATCCTCGTACCGGACAGCGCACGCCAACCGGAACCCGAGGAACGGTGCCGCAAGGAAGGGCAGCCAGCAATGGCGGTCACGACGAGCGGAGGGCCAACCGGGTTCACGAGGTGAAAGCGGGGACGGTAGGAGAGTGATCTTGACGCCAGGCAGCGAACCTTCGGGCAAGCGGTCGGGCGGTTGGGGAAGCGGTACCGGGCAACCGGGAAGGCAGAACCGGCGGTCGAAGTGAAGGAAGCGGCAACTGGGCAACCAGAAGCAGCGGAGATCACGGCGGCTTCACTGCTGAGGACGGAACCGGGCAACCGGGGAAGAAGACGGCAAAAGCGGATCACCCGCCGAAGCGCAAGCTCCGACGGGTGATGACATTGGTCGAGACGAAGGCTAACGCCCGAGGAACGATCGATGGTGGATCACCCTCCGACCCAGGAGTCGCCCCGGGCGGCGCGCAGGCTTCGGCCAGCAGCGCAGCCCGGGGCGCTTCACTTTTTGCCCACGGTCCGAGTGCCATGCCGTCAGTGCGAGTGCCACGCCGTCAGTGCGAGTGGGTGCCAGCCATGCGAGTGCCAACTCGCACCCCGGGGTGCGAGTACCCACTCGGAGCTATTGTCGGCGGGATGAGTGAACCTCGGCGAGAGATATCGGCCAGCTACCAGCAGCAGCTCGACCGGGGCTACAACTTCGGCAGTGTGCGCACGTTCGGCCAGCGGCCGCTGCTCACGTCGCCCGCCGAGCTCGACGAGTGGCAGCCCGACGTCGCCGTTGTCGGGGCACCATTCGACCTGGGCACCACCAACCGCCCTGGCGCCCGCTTCGGGCCGCGAGCGCTGCGCGCCGATGCCTACCAATCCGGCACCTATCACCTCGGCCTCGGGTTGGAGATGTACGACTGGATGGAGGTCGTCGACTACGGCGACGCCGCCTGCCCGAATGGTCTGGTCGACGAAAGCCTCGCCAACATTCGCGCCCGGGTGCACGAGGTAGCCAGTCGCAAGATCGTGCCGTTCGTGATCGGCGGCGACCACACCATCACATGGCCGTCGGCGACGGCGGTCGCCGACGTGTACGGCTACGGAAACGTCGGCATGGTGCACTTCGATGCGCACGCAGACACCGCCGACAACTGCGACGGCAACCTGGCCAGCCACGGCACACCGATGCGGCGGCTCATCGAGAGCGGTGCCATTCCCGGGAAGAACTTCATCCAGATCGGGCTGCGGAGCTACTGGCCACCCGAGGACACCTGGGACTGGATGGCCGAGCAGGGCATGCGCTGGCATCTGATGGACGAGATCTGGGAGCGGGGCTTCCAAGCGGTCATGGCCGACGCTGTGGCCGAGGCACTCGATGGCCCGGAGTACCTGTACATCTCGGTCGACATCGACTCGCTCGACCCGGCGTACGCACCCGCAACCGGCACTCCCGAGCCCGGCGGCATCGTCGCGGCCGACCTGATGCGCATCGTTCGCGAACTCGGCTATCGCCACAAGGTGGTCGCCATGGATGTCGTGGAAGTCGCACCCGCGTACGACCAGGCCGACGTGACCATCAACGTCGCCCACCGTTTGTTCACCGAGTGCCTGGCCGGCATGGGCGCCAAGCGTCGCGATGCCGCCGGCACGCCCAAAGGCCGCCCCGCCAGATAGACGCGAAGCGCAGGCCGCCGCTGGTTGACTGCGACCATGTCGATGCATTCGCGAACCCTCGATCGCGCCGGGAGGCTGGCGGACGAGTTGATGATCGATGCGCTGTTCATCGTGCGTCGAAAGTCGTGGCACTGGCCTGCCGTGGCCCTCGGCGTAGCGCTCGGTGGGCTGGTCGGACACGCAGTCGACAGCGCTGCCATCGGGTCTCCAGGCCTCTTCGTCGCCTTCGGCATCCTGATCGGTGGTGGGCTCGGCCTCAACGCCGGCTCCGACTTTCGATTCATCGGCCGCTCGGCAACCCGCGTGCTGCTCTTCGAGTCGAGCCGCGTGATCGGTCTGCCCACCGAACTGGTGGGCGAGGTCGACGCCTCGGCGGTGCACTTCGAGTCGTCAGGACCTGCGCTGCGGCTGACCATCGGCTACGAGCACCACGTGATGGCGCGCCAACACGCGGCCCGCCTGCGACGAATGCTGCAGGCAGCTCGCTAGGTCAGGTTTTCTGTACGCCGACCAGCACGCCGGCGGCCATGAAGGTTGCCTCGAGATCGGCTGCCAGCGCATCGAAGTTCTTCGTCGTGCGATGCGCGCCAACAGCACCGCCCATGTAGCCCTTCGACGCCTTGTCCAGGCGAATGACGCTTTGCCCCTCCGGGCCGGACCGCACGATGAGGCCGAACTTGAAGTACTGCGCGAATGCACCAGCCAGTACGTTGGCCACCTTGTTGCCGCGCTCGGCGACGGCATCCCACTCGGTCGACCAGGTCAGCCGGAACTTGCGCGACTCCAACGCCTGGATGACGGTGGCTTTGGCGCGGCTTGCGTCGCCCGTAACAAAAAATTCGACAGCGTTCATGACGCCACGTTAGACGGCGAGCTCACACCAGTGCGCGTACTCGGCCTCCTGACCGCGAACGGTGCGGGCGTAGACGTCGGCGATGGCCTTCGTCTTCGGGCCGGGGCACGGCACCTCACGGTCGTCGACCGAGTTGACCGAGCTGACTTCGGCGGCCGTACCGCAGACGAAGATCTCCTCGGCGATGTAGAGGTCGCTGCGGGCAATGTTGTCGACGCGCACCTCGTAGCCGAGGTCGTTGGCAATCGTTGCCACGGTGTTCTGCGTGATGCCCTCCAGCGCACCGGCCGACGTGGGGGGCGTGAGGATGATGCCGTTGCGGACGGCAAAGAGGTTCTCGCCGGTGCACTCGGCGACCAGACCGTTCGGCGCCAGCATGATGGCTTCGTCGTAGCCGGCCTTCAGTGCCTCGACCTTGGCCAACGAACTGTTGACATAGTTGCCGGTGGTCTTCGAGGCGGGCGGCATCGTGTTGTGGTCGTGGCGTGTCCACGACGAGACCTTCATGCGCACGCCCTTGTTGACCGCATCGTCGCCCAGGTAGGCGCCCCACGGCCAACAGGCAATGGAGACATCGACGGTGCAGGGCAATGTGTTGAGACCCATCTCGCCGTAGCCGTAGTAGGCGATCGGCCGGATGTAGCAGCTGGGCAGACCGGTGCTGACGACCGTCGCCTTGACGGCAGCAACCAGCTCCTCGACGGAATAGGGAATCTCCATCCCCATGATCTTGGCCGAGTTGTGCAAGCGAGCCATGTGCTCGGTGAGTCGGAACACGGCGGGGCCATCGGCGGTCTCGTAGGCGCGGATGCCTTCGAAGACGCCGGTGCCGTAGTGCAGCGTGTGGGTGAGCACGTGGATCTGCGCATCTGCCCAGTCGACGAGTTCGCCGTTCATCCAGATTTTCGGGGTCGTTTGAATGGGCATTCGGTCAGCCTGCCACGCGTGCTGCGATTTGGGAACCGACCTCAGTGGTGCTGCCGGTAACAGCTTCCTCGCACGCGGCACGGATGCGATCAGCGGCAGCGGTCTCGCCGAGGAAGTCGAGCATCAAGGCCGCGCTCAGAATCGCCGCGGTCGGGTTGGCCTTGCCGGTGCCGACGATGTCGGGCGCCGAGCCATGCACGGGCTCGAACATGCTGGGACCGGTGCGCGCCGGGTTGAGATTCGCACTGGATGCCAGGCCGATTCCACCACTGACGGCACCGCCCAGGTCGGTGAGGATGTCGCCGAACAAGTTGTCGGTGACGATGACGTCGTAGCGCTGCGGGTCCTGCACGAAGTAGATGCAGGCCGCGTCGACGTGGTTGTAGGCGGTGGTCACCTGTGGGTAGTCGGCGGCAACGGCATTGAACGCCCGCTGCCACAGATCGCCGGCAAACGTGAGCACGTTGGTCTTGTGCACCAGCGTCACGTGGTTGCGACGGGTGGTGGCCAACTCGAATGCGTAGCGACAGGCCCGCTCGGCACCCATCCAGGTGTTGACCGAACCCTGCGTGGCCACCTCGTGGATGGTGCCCTTGCGCAGCGAGCCACCCTCACCGACGTACGGACCCTCGGTGTTCTCACGGATGACCACGAAGTCGTGCTCGGTGGTACCGCCGGGCACGGTGCCGTGAAACGGTCGCTGGTTGATGTAGAGGTCGAGCGCGAAGCGCATCTTCAGCAGCAATCCGCGCTCGATGACACCCGGCGGCACCGCGGGTGTGCCGACGGCACCGAGCAGGATGCAGTCGAAGTCGCGCAACTGGTCGAGCACCTCGTCGGAGAGGATCTCACCATCGCGCAGGTACCGCGCACCACCGAGATCGAAGTCAGTGGTCTCGATCTCCACCCCTGCGGCGCGCACCACCTTCAACGCCTCGGCCGTGACTTCCGGCCCGATTCCATCTCCACCAATGACTGCAATTCGATGTGCCATAGGGCGAGAACCGTATCGGCTGGCAGCTTCACCTTCCGAAATCGTCAGCAACCGCCGCCGTCATCAGGGCGCGAGGACCGCGATCGAAGTCTCAGCGATCGCGGGCCACTTCGCATCACAGGTCACGACGGTCAATCCGCGCCGGATACCCAGGGCAACCACTGCGGCGTCGACCATCGGGAAGTTCCGGTTGCCGTATTCGGCACGCAACTCGCATGCTCGTCTGGCCACGTCATCGGTGAGTACCTGCACCTGAAAGCCAAGCCGTTCCAATTCACGATGCGCGACGAAGTACTTTCCGCTGCGAGTGGGATGGATGAGCGCCTCTGCCTGAGTGATGTTCAAGATCTCCACCTTGCCAGCCTCCACACAGGCGCGCACGGCGGCAGTGTGAAACGGGTCGGCCGGGTTCAGCACGGCGACCGCCACGTTTGCGTCGACCACGATGGTCATCGCTCGGCTGCTTCGCGTCGGCCGGTGGCGACAACATCGTCAGGCCACTGGATCTCGAGCGCAACCATCCGCGCAGTGGTATGCGCGCATCTCGCCGAGACGGCCGCATCAGATGCAAATGCCACCTGGGCCTCGATGGCGCGTTGCGTGAGCTGGGACAGGTTCAGCCCCAACTGCCGACTGGCGGCATCCAGCGCATCGGGCAGGTACACGGTTCGATTCGGCATCCACCCACTCTACGTATATTCTTCGTTTCCCATACGTAGACAGTCGCGTTCACGGCGGGCGCCTATCGGGCGCGTCGGCGCTCGGGTAGGCTGAACGTCCTTATGGCTAGTACCCAACTCTCACGGTCAGCGTTCGACCGCCTGCAGGCAGAGCACTACGACCTCAGCACTCGCGGCCGCATCGAGGTCGCCCAGAAGATCGAAACCGCCCGCCTGATGGGCGATCTCAGCGAGAACGGCGACTACCACGCCGCCAAGGATGAGCAGGGCCACATGGAGGGCCGCATCCGTCAGCTCGAGCACTTCCTGGAGAACGCCGAGATCCTCGAACGCGGCGACGAGGGCGTGGTCGCCCCGGGCACCATCGTGACCATCAGGTACGAAGGCGACACCGCCGACGACGCCGAGACCTACCTGGTCGGCCACATGGAGGAGAAGATGGACGGTCTCGACGTCATGAGCCCGCAATCGCCCGTCGGCGCCGCTCTGTTGGGCGCGGCGCAGGGCAGCTGGGTGGAGTACCACGCACCCAACGGTGTGCTGCGCGTACAGGTCCTGAAGGTTGCGTTCGCCTGAGCGGCCTGCTGGACGTGACGTGATGCATGTGGGAACGGGAACGGCATAAGTGGTGATTCGTGATGGCACGCCAGCAACCGACGGCCCAGTGCTACCCCCGGGGGCAGCGATGGAGTTGCCCGGCCGGGGAACCACCTTCGTGCGCACGATGGACGGCCCGCCCGACGCACCAACAGTCCTGTTGCTGCACGGATGGACAGCCAGCTCCGATCTCAACTGGTTCACCACCTACGGACCCCTGTCGAAGCACTATCGAGTGGTTGCACTCGACCATCGCGGGCACGGCCGCGGGATCCGCACGAAGAAGGCATTCCGCCTCGAGGACTGCGCCGACGATGCACTTGCCGTATGCGACGTCTTGGGGATCGACAAGGTCATCCCCGTGGGCTACTCGATGGGCGGCCCCATCGCGCAGTTGATGTGGCGCCAGCACCCCGACCGGGTGCGTGGCCTCGCGCTGTGTGCAACCGCCCCCTACTTCAGCTCCTCTCGCGAGGAACGGCTCGGGTTCGTCGGCCTGTCGGGCCTCGCCACGCTGGCACGTCTGACTCCGGCACAGACCCGCCAGTGGCTCACCGATCAATTCTTCCTGCAGCGCAAGACCGGCGGATGGGAGCCGTGGGCCGTCCAGGAGGCCTCGCTGCACGACTGGCGGATGGTGCTGGAGGCGGGTCGCTCCATCGGCAAGTTCAACTCACGCGGGTGGATCGCAGACATCGACGTGCCCACCTCGGTCCTCATCACGATGCGCGATCGCGTCGTACCCGTGCGCCGCCAGGTCCGTCTGTTCGAGAGCATTCCGAAGGCCGAGGCTTTTCGAGTCGATGGCGACCACGATTCCGTCATCGCCAACGGCGCACGTTTCGTGCCCACGTTGCTGCGGGCCATTGCCTCCGTGGTCGAGCGCAGCTGATGCGCCGATCAGTTCGCATCATCGGAGTTGTTGCATTTGCAACAGCACTGATTGCCGTCGCCAACCGACGACGAGCCGTCGCCTCCCTCCGAACCGGCCGCGGCCAACGAAACGCCGACCTTGCGAAGCTGGGCGTCAGCGTCGGAGCGAACTACGCAGGAACAGCCGCACGGAAGTTGTTCGCCTCTGCAGAGCGGCGTGTCGAGCTCGACGAGAGCCGCGAGCTACGAACCGCCGAGGCAGTTGCCGAGCGGCTGGGCAACATGAAGGGAGCGTTGATGAAGCTCGGCCAGATGGCCAGCTACGTCGATGAGGCGCTTCCGGCCCCGCTGCGCGATGCGCTGTCGCAGCTGCAATCCAATGCACCGCCGATGAGTGCCGAGTTGGCCGCACAGGTCATCACCGATGACTTCGGAGTTAGCCTCGACCAGCTGTTCGTCACCTGGGACCCACAGCCGATCGCTGCTGCGAGTATCGGGCAGGTCCACCGCGCCGTCGTCATCGACCCCGTCACCGGTGCCGAGCGTGCGGTCGCGGTGAAGGTGCAATACCCGGGCGTTGCCGATGCCGTGGCGGCCGACCTGCGCAACGCCGACCTTCTCGGCATGCTGTTGCAGCAGGGCTTCGGCGGGCTGAACCCCGACGAGATGGTGGCGGAAGTGAAGGAACGCCTGACCGAAGAGTTGGACTATCGGCTGGAGGCACGCAACCAGCAGCTCTTCGCCGACTTCTATCGCGGGCACCCTTTCATCCATGTGCCCAATGTGTTGCCCACGTTCAGCAGCGCTCATGTGATCACCAGCGAGCTGGTCGATGGTGCCACGTGGCAACAAATGTTGGAGTGGCCCCAGGCCGACAAGGATCGCATCGGTGAGGTGCTCTTCCGATTCGTCTTCCGCAGCCTGTACTGGATGCACGCGTTCAACGGCGATCCGCATCCGGGCAACTACCTGTTCCATCGCGACGGGCGGGTGACCTTTCTCGACTTCGGTCTCGTCAAGCATTTCGCCGACAGCGAGATGGCGACGTTCATCGCGATGGTGAAGGCCGCAGCCTTCGATCAGGACGTTGCGCAGTTCCGTGCCGTCGTCGAAGCCGCCGGCATGTTGCGGACGGGTTGCCCGAGCCCCGACGACGAGGTCGGCGAGTATTTCAGCCAGTTCTACGAGAGCGTGCGCGATGACCGCGACGTGACCTGGAGCGCGGAGTACGCCAGCCGCATCGTGCGTCATACCTTCGACCGAACCAGCCCCATCGCTCAGTACGCGACCGTCCCCAAGGCCTTCGTGTTCATCCAACGGATCAACCTCGGCCTGTACGCATTACTCGGCGAGCTCCACGCGACCGGCAACTATCGGCGCATCGCCGAAGAGCTGTGGCCGTTCGTCGCCGGGCCACCCAGCACGCCGTTGGCGCACGCCGAGCAGGCATGGCTGGAGGCATTGGGAACCGAGCCGCCCGACGGCATCTCCGCGTGACCGAGGGATAGCGTCGTTCGGATGCGTGTTCTCCGGCCCACGGCCGTCGTTCTTTCCTGCCTGCTCCTCGTGACCGCGTGCGGCGATGCCAGCTCGTCGAGCAACTCGGTCAACTCGACGGATGGCACCACGGCCCCGATCGCGACCGGGCCGTTGCAGAAGCCGACCGTGTCGGTGCCCAGCGAGTTGCCGACCGAGCTGGGTGTCAGCGACATTTCCGTCGGCACCGGGCCAAAAGCTGCCGAGGGTGACACCGTCATCGTGCACTACGTCGGCGTTCGTACGGCCGACGGCGCCGAGTTCGACAACAGCTTCGATCGCGGCCAGCCACTGGAAGTCACGCTTGGAACTCACAGGGTCATCGCCGGCTGGGAGCAGGGGCTGGCAGGGATGCAGCAGGGCGGGCGACGTCAGCTGGACATTCCCGCAGCGCTGGCCTACGGCGACTCTCCACCCGCCGGCGGCATCATCAAAGCCGGCGATTCGCTGACCTTCGTCGTCGACATGGTCGCGGTGCTGCCGACGTCCACTCTGGCCGATGAGCCCCAGATCACGCTCGGGCCCGCCGACAACATCCCCGTCATGACGTCCACGGACTTGATCGAGGGCACCGGCGCGTCGCCCGCCGATGGCGACAATGTTGCGATTCACGTCGTCGCCTTTCGCGCCGACACGGGCGAGAAGTTGACTTCGGACTGGGGCGGGCCACCCATCACGTTCCTCTACGGGGCGGACACAACCATCTACCCCGGCATCATCGCAGAGGTGAAAGGCATGAAGGTCGGCGGGCGCCGCCAGGCACAACTACCGTTCGTGCTGATGTTCGACGGTCAGGGCAGCCAGCAATTGTCACTTCCGCCCTCCATCGACGTCGTGTTGGTCATCGATCTCATCGCCCTCTACTGAAGCGATGCCCCTCCTCACGAGGCGGACGCGAGCACGATGAAGTCCGGGTCGTTCTCGAAGCGGATGACGGTGACGCCAACGTCATCCAGCACCAGCTCGACCACCCTCGCCCGACGGCGTGGCGTGAACTGGCCGGGGCGCGTCAGCCCGGTTGCGACCATCGGGCGCCACTCGACAGTGACGAGGGCGGCCGCATCGAACGCGACGACCGAGCCCGCATCCGGGTGAGCAACCACGCTCTCGCGATCATCGGCCTCGGCGATGAACGACACCCTCGCGGCCATCGGTTCACCAGCATGCAACCCGTCGGGGTCGAGCAGTTCCAGACCGTAGAGACGGCATCCACGCAGGCAGAAACCGACGGATTCGTGGAGGCGGCTCTCGAACCAACGCACCAGTAGGACCGGGAGAATTTCATCGTTGCTCACACCCTCACTGGGCATGGTGAGTGTGCGGAATCGGCAAAGTCCGCAAGGAACTCAGTGCGGCAGCGCGGCTGCCACCGCAACGGCAGCTGCCTCGACCGCCGCCCCGAAACGGTCGATCGGCTTCCGGCTCAACCGCTCGACCGGCCCGCTGAGGCTGACGGCAGCGATCACCTCACCGACACGGTCGACCACGGCAGCGCTCACCGATGCGACACCGGGCTCTCGTTCTTCCACGCTGTCGGCAAGCCGGGGGCCCGCCACTGCGAGCACCCGACCGGCGGAACCGAGACCGATCGGCAGCAACGCCCCCTCGGGAACGATCCACCGCAAGGCATGGCTGGACTGCAACGAGACGACACATCGGCGGCTGTCCCCCTCGCGTACATACAGCTGCACGCTCTCGCCGGTGTGGTCGCGCAGTGCAGTGAGGGCTGCGGTGGCGAACTCGGCAAGTGGGAACGCGTCGGCCGCTGCCCGGCCGAGATGGATCAACTCGAAGCCGAGGCAGAAACGACCCTGTGGGTCGCGGCGCACCAGATGATGATGTTCGAGCGCGACGGCCAGCCGATGGGCAGTCGCTCTCGGCAAACCTGTTGCCGCCTGCAGCGCCTGCAGGTCAAGCGGCCGCACCACGAGCGCTTGCAGGATCACGACGCCCTTGTCCAGCACGCCGACACCGCTGCCACTGAGATCACCGACGTCGTTCATCACGAGAATACTATCTCACTGGCTGAGATTCGTTGGATGGGTCTGCGTCGCAGCGCGACTACCCTCGCGCCATGCACCATCCAGGCGGAGGAGCGCGGCCATGATCAATGCGTCCTTCGGTCGCGCCTACCAACGTCTGTGGTCCGCCAACGCATTGTCGGCAGTCGGTACGGGGATGACCACCGCCGCGCTGCCACTTCTCGCCTCGATCAAGCCGCCCAGCGAGCTGATTCTCGGTTCCATCGCGGCGGCCGGGCTCTTGCCGGGAGTGCTGCTCGCTGTGCCTGCAGGCCTGATCGCGGATCGGTACGACCGCGGGCGAGTGCTGGTGGCGGCTGATCTGGCGAGGGCGGCAGTGGTGACTGCTGCTGCAATCACACTCCTGGTGGGCTCGCTGCCCGGCCTGGTGCTCGCGGCCATCACGTTTCTGATCGGGGCCGGTGAGACCGTCTTCATCACCGCCTCACAGAGTGCAATCCCCTCGTTCGTCGGGGAAAGTCAGCTCGACGACGCCAATGGGCGACTACAGGTGGCCGACGACGTGGGGCGCGAGTTCGTCGGGCCGCCGCTTGGCTCGTTGATCTTTCGACTTGCGACGTGGGTGCCGTTCGCCGCCGACGCAGTCTCCTACCTCGTCTCGGCAGTCTTCCTCGCCGGGCTTCCCAAGGCACCACCGCGGATACTCACCGAGCTTGCACCGCCACCGACCATCGCGCCGGCGTGGCAGTACTTTCGCCGCACCCGCCCATTGGTGGTCCTCGCGGGTGCAATGTTCACGCTCTCGCTGTGCGGATCTGCGGTGCTGGCAATGTTGGTGCTGCTCGTGCGCCGTCAGTACTCGCTCGACGGCGCATGGTTCGGGCCAGCACTCACCGTCATCGCTTTCGGCGCAACGCTGGCGGGCCTCGTCGCTGGCCGAATGCGCGCGCGGCTCTCGGCGCGCTCGGCCATGGCGGGCGCGGTCGCCGTCAACTCGGCCTCGTATTTGCTGTTGGGTACCACGGGCTTGTGGCCCGTGGCGGCCGCCGCACTCTTTGCATGGGGCTTTGCCGTCACCTTCGGCAACATCACGTCCATCGGAATTCGCCAGCGACTCATACCATCCGATCTCATCGGCCGGGTCTTTGGCATTTTCCGCGGCGCGCTCAGCGCCGGTGGCGTCATCGGCGCGCTCGGCAGCGGCGTGCTCGCCAAAGCGACGTCGGTCGGGACGGTGGCCGTCATGGCGGGGGTGTTGCAGCTGCCAGTCGTCCTCGCTCTTGCGTTCGGGTTGGAGCGCGAACACGCAGGACCGAAGTAGCCAGCAACCCCCAAGTCGGCGTTGAGATGCGGTACTACCGCAGGTGAACGCCGACTAACGACGGATCATTGCGACGCGCTCACCACATGGGCGAGATGCGTCAGTTCTGCTTCGAGAGAGGACAGGCCGAGCGCTATCCATTCGTCGCCGTCGAAACCGAGCAGCGCGGTGAACTCGTCGGCGGCCACCCCGCCGGCGCGAATGGCGCGGGCCACGGTGCCATTCTCGTCGGATCCGTGCCGGGTGGAGATCGCGAGCGCGAGCACCGTCGCCCACACATACGAGAACGCGTGACCCGGGTCGGTGGCCAGCGCGGGCAAACGAGCCCAGCCAGACCCGACGAGGTCCGGAACCACGACTCCGGACAACACGTCGCGGTTGGCGTGCAGCCACGCCGCGTCGAGCTGCGCCACGCTGATGGGTCGGCCGCCCGCGGCAAGTTCGTACACCGAGTCTTCGAAGGCACTGACGGCCGCCGAGATGAAGAGTTCCTCGACCAACGTGTCGCCCAGGGCCAGCGCCATCGCCGCCGACTGCGAGTCATCGACACCGCACTGGCCGGTGACGAACGAGGCCCAGCAGGCAATCGTTTCCCCGACGAGCGCGCCAGGCGGCTCGGGGCTGGCCGACTCGAGAGCGTGCAGCGCGTGGCCGATCTCATGTGCGACCATCAGCGACCCGCGCGGAGTTGGCCGATGGGCGACGGTGACGGAGATTCGGCCGTCCGCCTCGATGACCACCTGGTTGTCGGCCCCGTGGACGATGCGACCCGACGCATGGCGGGCAGTATCGGCCAACGAGGGCACGGCACGGGCGAGGGCGGCAGCGGCGGCGCGGGAGTGCGCCTCCAAGGTGCCCGCCGGTGCGGGTAGGCCGACGCGGCGGTCGCAGTACTCGCCGCCGACCACGCCGGAACGCACGGACCACCACTGCGCGGCCAAGCCTCGAGCGTCGTGTGTTGCGTCGCGCAGAGCAGCGAGGGTGGCTGGAGTGGTTCCTTGCACCACTGCGAAACGGGTTCGCCAATCATCGATGGACCGAAGTCGGTCGTCAGCGAGGTGGCAGGCAGCCAGGGTCCCGAGCACCGAGGCCGTCAGCGGCGCCCGCAGGTCGGTAACCGCATGGGTGGCGATGTCGGCGTGCTGACGATCCGCACTGGCCTCTGCATCGAGGTTGCGAAGTGCGTCGTCGGCGGCCGAGAGGGAGGTCGCCGACTCGGTCTCGAGCGAACGCAGTCGCTGCAGTTGCTCGTCGACCACGGCGCGGCCCTCACGCGCCAGCGCTGTCTCTTGCTCGTCACTCAGGAGGTGCGGAGCGAAATGTGCCCACTGACGGAGTTGTGCACGCATGCCCGCCAACCGCGGGTCATCGGCCACTGATATGTCGTCGGCCACCCGCCGCGCAACACGACGTTGCGCGGCTGAACGACGAGGGTCGCCGACCGGAAATCGATCGGCCGTCTTCAAGTCTTCGACCACCTGGTCGCCGGCTGAGCGACGCCCACGCCGGGTCGAGTGTTTCATCCGTTCATCTTGACGCGCACGCACGCCAAGAAGCGTTCATCAGGTCCAGCGGGTGCCGGTCCAGCGGGTGCCAGTCCAGCGGGTGCCAGTCCAACGGGTACCGGTCCAGCGGGTACCGGTCCAGCGGGTACCGGTCCAACGGGTACCGG
>DAORTY010000028.1:0-32491 GCA_035432905.1 Ilumatobacteraceae bacterium
CTTCCTGCACGTCCTCGGGCTCGATACGCGCGAACAGTTCCTTCATCTTCAGCTGCTCGGGCCCCACCCCGTCGAGCGGGTTCATTGCACCCAGCAGTACGTGATAGCGACCCTTGAACTCACCGGTCTTCTCGATGGAGATGATGTCGCGCGACTCCTCCACGACACACAGCACGCTGCTGTCGCGGCGATCGTCGAGGCAGATGGGGCACAGCTCGCCCTCGGCAAAGTTCCAGCAACGGCTACAGAACCGGACTCGCGCCTTTGCTTCGACAATGGCCCGGGCCAGACGCGCCACGTCGTCGGCTGGGATCTTCAGGAGGTGAAAGGCGATGCGCTGCGCCGACTTGGGGCCGACCCCCGGCATGCGGCCGAGCTCGTCGATCAAGGTCTGGACGGGCTGCGTGTAGACAGCCATGGGTCATTCGTCCACGAACGTGGAGCCGGGGAACGCCAACGCCACGCGTTCGACCTGAGAGGCGATGGTTTCAGCCGGTGCATCGACGAGGTCGTCGAGGTCGATTGCCTCTTCCTCCTCGTGCACCGCCGGCTCGGGCTCGCGTTTCAGCTGCACCACGTTGCTGGCGCTACCGACGTCGTCGTGATCGTCGTTGCCCGAATGGAGCACCAACTGCACCGTCACCTTGCCGCCGACGACCGCTGCGATCGCGGCCTCCACGTCTCGGCGATGCTCGTCGCACTTCGCCTTCTGGGTGTCGTTGGAGACGCCGATGGTGAGCATCCCGTCGCGCTCGCCGAGCACGGTGGTGCTGGAATACATCGCGCGGGCGAAGCCCTTGAGCGTGGGCTTGATGTCGGCGGACCAGCGCTGCACCGCGGCGGCAACCAGATCTGTGGCTGCAGCCGGGACCTCGGCCACCGGCTCGGCAACCGGTTCGGCAACCGGTTCAACGGCCGGTTCAACGGCAGCAGCCGGAGCCTCGGAAACCGGTTGCACAACTGGTGCCGCGGCGGCGACCGGTGCCGGGGCGACCGGTGCGGGGGGCCGGGCGCGACCGCCGAGCGCGGCGCGGCCGGTGGAGGGGTCGATGGGGGTAGGGCGCGCAGCGGGGGCGGCTGCCACGCCAGAGGCAACCTGCTGCTCGAGCCGCTCGATACGGCCGAGCAGGACCGAGATGTCGTTGCTGGCAGCCTCGTGCGTGAGCTGCACCAGCGCGACTTCCAGCAGCAGCCGTGGGTCGGGAGCGTGACGCATCTCCACCAACATCTCGCCCAACCGTTCCATGGCCCGCACCGCCGCTGCCGCTCCCAGGCGCTGCGCCAACGCCGACACTTCTTCGGCTCGCTGCACCGACAACTGCACCAGCTCGGGCGCCATCAGCGACAAGAAGCAGTCGCGCAGGTGACGCACGATGTCGTCGGTGATGGTGCGAGCGTCGCGACCCTGCTGCACCGCCAGCGCGACGACGGCGAGCGCGCGACCGGGGTCGTGTTCGATGAACGCTTCGATGAACTCGTCGAGTGGCGTGATGTCCAGCGGCTCGCCACCGCCGGACGCCACCAGTTCCAACGCGGACACGGTGTCACGAGCGGAGCCGCCCCCCTGGCGCAGTACGGACTGCAACGCGTCGTCGGTGATGTCGATACCGGCATCACCTGCCAGCCAGCGAATGTGGTCCTCCATCACGTCCATCGGCAGCAAATGGAACTGAAGGTGCTGCGTGCGGCTGCGAATGGTCTCGCTGACCTTCTGCGGGTCGGTGGTGGCGAGCACGAACACGACGTGCGGCGGCGGCTCTTCCAGGGTCTTGAGCAGCGCGGCCTCGGCCCCCTTGGTGAGCATGTGAACCTCGTCGAGGATGTACACGCGGTGACGGCCAGGTGTACCGAGCGACGCCTTGTCGATGATGTCGCGCATGGCTTCCACGCCATTGTTACTGGCAGCATCGAGCTCGTGGACGTCGAAGCTGGTGCCGCGCTCGACGGAGATGCACGAGGCACACTCGCAACACGGCTCGCCGTCTTGCGGATTCTCACAGTTGAGCACCTTGGCCAGGATGCGTGCCGACGTGGTCTTGCCGGTGCCCCGCGGCCCGGAGAACAGGTACGCCTGGCCCTCGCGGTGGTTGATGACCGCATTGCGCAGCGAACGAACAACATGCTCCTGCCCCTTCACTTCACTGAAGCGTCGTGGGCGGTAGCGGCGGTAGAGCGACTGCGTGGCCATCGCTGCGACTCTACCCAGGGGGTGAGACACCGAGGGGCCCAAGCTGCCACCGTCGCGGCGCGGTCGCGACGTGGACCCCTTTGCGCTGTGCCGGTGGCTAGCTTTGTTGCACTTCCATGAACAACTTCCTGCAGTCCAACGACATCGACCACGGCAAGCGCACCGGCTGGGCCGTTGGCGTGGTCGTCGGCGTCATCCTTGCAGTGGTCGGTTCGCTGTGGGCACCCACTGCGCTCGCCGCTGACAACACGCTCGTCAGTTCCACGCCGGCAGCGGGATCGACCATCGATTCGTCGCCGACCTCGATCGAACTGACCTTTGCGCAGCAACTCGGACCCACCAACACCTTGACCATGACGTGCAATGGCGCGATCGTGCCGCTGGGCACGGTGCTGGTGTTGGCGCCCGACCAGGTCTCGCTGTCCGCATCGCTCATCTCGGCGGCACCTAAGGGTGACTGCACGGTGGCATGGGTCATCACCGACCTCGACCTGCAACCGGCAGGTTCCAACAGCCTCAGCTTCACGGTGGCCAACGACCCGGTCGTCACCGCGGCGCCGGAGAGCACCACCACCAGCCCTGGCGACACCGCCCCTCCGACAACCCAGGCCACCACCTCATCACCCTCCACGGGTGCCGGCGCCGTCGATGAGGCCTCGGGTTCGTCCAGCAGCAGCGGACCGCTCGGCCTCTTCCGCCTGCTGAGCAACCTCGGGTTGGCAGTGCTCTTCGGCTCGCTGGTGTTGATCACCATTGCCTGGCCCGAGGGTGTGGAGTACATCTTGACCGTGCGTTTCCTGCGCACGACCTGGATCATCTCGGTGGTGTCCACGTACCTTTTTGCAGGCGCACTCGCCGCCAGCCAGACAGGCGCCGGCATCGGAAGTGCGCTGGTGCCCACGGGCTGGGGTGACCTGATGGATTCGACGCCCGGCAAGGCCGCGATCATCCGACTGGTGTTCGTGGCAGCCAGTGCGTATGTCGTGATGCGCCCCGAGCGCGTCATCGACCCCAGCAGCCAACTGCCGGCCTTGGTGCCACCGGGCATCGCGGTGGTCACGATGGCCTTCAGCCGCGCCGAGTACAGCCTGTTGGGCAACCTCACCGGGGCGGTCCACGCGCTCGCAATGGCAGTCTGGCTGGGCGGGCTGATCCTGCTGACCCGCGTCGTGCTTGCCGGTCCGGGCGAGGAAGACCTCGTGCACGCGGTTCGTGGATTTTCGCGCATCGCCAAACCGGCACTGATCGCCACCGTCATCACCGGGCTCATCCAGATGTTCCAGCTCGATCGCGGCGCGTTCAACACCAGCCACGGCCTGCTGGTCATCGTCAAGGCACTGTTCGTGTCGGGGATGGTGTTCGTGGGTGTCGCGGCGCGACAGTTCATCAATCAGCGCGTCTCTCGCGTCGACACCATGACCGCACCGCTGGCCACACGACTACGGCGAGCCTTGGGCATCGAGGCCCTGATCGGCGTGCTGGTGCTGGCGCTCACCGCCTGGCTCTTGGCGCTGTCTCCCGCGGGTCTGGCGGCGGGCGACGGCAATTCGCTGCAACTGGGTGCCGTGCATCGTTTCGTCAGCACCACCGGCACCATCGAGATCGACGTGCAGTTCAGCGAGCGAGTCGGCGCCAACGATGTTCGCATTCGGGTCAACAACCCCGAGGCCGGGCTCACCGGGCTGACGATCGACTTCATTCCGCCGGTCAACTCGTTCGTCAATGGCATGACCATCAATCAGATCCCGCTCGCAGGTACCGGCACAGCGGTCCTCGAGAAGTCCGACGGTTTCACGCTCAATGCCGCCGGCACCTGGACGGTGGTTGTCACCGCCAGCGGCGCTGTTGTCGCCGAGCAAGACGTCTTCGTCGCCGGCGATACCGCCGCCACCACCACGATCGGCGCGTGACCACCGTCCGGAGACGAGTCACCAACGCGGTTCAGGCGCCGCTGACAACCTTGGCGAACGCGACGGGGGCGGCCACTTCCAACTGGTCGTAGGTGCACGACGCGGGTTCGCGGTCGCTGCGCCAGCGGAGGAACTGCGAACCGTGGCGGAAGCGGCCCTCCTGTAACTGCCCGAACGTCACCTCTGCGACCAACTCGATGCGCAGCGGTACCCATGACAGGTCCTTGCCCGCGTTCCACCGACTACCGGCCCCCGGCAGCCGTTGGCCAGGGTCGGCGTTGGCGTGCTGCCACTCGGCCCACTCTCGCCACGGATGTGCTGCCGTGGCATCGTGTGTCAAGGGCTCGAGCTCGGTCAACAACTCGGTGCGGCGCTTCGCCGTGAACGAGGCAGCGACGCCGACGTGATGGAGCTTGCCCTCATCATCGAACAGGCCCAGCAGCAGCGAGCCGACACCCTTGCCGTCCTTGTGGACGCGATAGCCGGCCACCACACAGTCGGCTGTGCGGCGATGCTTGACCTTCACCAACGTGCGCTTGTCGGGCGTGTACGGATCGGTGATGCGCTTGGCGATCACGCCGTCCAGCCCCGCACCCTCGAACTCGGTGAACCAGCGCTGCGCGACCAGCGCGTCGGTGGTGGAGGGGCACAGATAGATCGGCGCCTTCACGTTCGCGAACTCGTCGACCAGCAACGCATGGCGAACACTTAGCGGCTCGTTCATCAGGTCGCGATCGCCGAGCGCCAACAGATCGAACGCGACGAACGAGGCCGGCGTCTCGGCGGCCAGGCGCCGCACACGCGACTCTGCCGGGTGAATTCGTTGCAGCAGCGCATCGAAGTCCAGACCGCCATCGTCGGCGGCCGGCAGCACGATCTCGCCGTCGACCACGCACCGCGGCGGCAGCTCGGCGAGCATCGGCGCGAGCAGTTCGGGGAAGTAGCGCGTGAACGGTCGCTCATTGCGGCTGGCCAACTCGATGGCGTCGCCATCGCGGAACACGATGCAGCGGAAGCCATCCCACTTCGGCTCGTACAGCCAGCCGTCACCCTCGGGAATGGCGTCTGCCAGCTTGGCAAGCATCGGCGAGATCGGTGGAACGATCACGACGGGCCGCCCAAGGCGTGACGAAGTTCCGTCCTGCTCCGCACGCCGAGCTTGTCGTACACGTGCTGCAGATGGTTGCTCACGGTCCGCAGCGACACCACGAGATGGTCCGCGATCTCGCGACTCGTCATTCCGCTCGACGCCATGAACGCGACCTCACGTTCGCGTTCGGTCAGGGGCTCGATCGTGTCGGGGGCTGCGATCAGGCCCGGGCTCAACGCCCCCTCACACAGCGCGGCAAGGCGCTCGGCGCGTTGAGTCATCGCTGTCGCCGTCCGCTGTATGCCGGTAGCCCGGGCGAGCTCCGCCGCAGCAACGTATGCCTCACTGGCGAGCAGGTTGGCGCCGATCGTCTCGAACTCAGCGGCAGCGGCAACCATCGCGTCGAGGTCATTCGCAACGATCGCCCGCACATGGGCAGCACGCGCTCTCACGAAAGCAGATTCACTTCCATCTGCGCACTGTGTGATCAGGTCGGCGACATCGCTCGCGTCACCCAGTCGCGCAACGTCGTGCAGCATCCACACCGCGCTCGTGACGTGACCGGTCTCCATCGCGTCGAGGGCTCCGGCAGTCAACACGGCTCTCGCCTCGGCGAGGTTGCCATTGGCCACCGCCACCCACGCATCGGCGAGCGCCTGCTCCGGCGCCATGAACCCGAATGGGGTCGTCTGGTCGATCTCCGCGAGCGACTCGGCGGCGGCCACCGGGTCGCCTGCCAAGGCATGGGTGACGGCGCATCCGGTCAGTGCTCTGCGCACCGGCCCCGACAATCCCAGGTGGAAACCCAGAGCTCTCGCCGAGTCGAACCACATCAGTGATGTCTGGATGGCGCCCTGGAGCAGGAGCGCGCGGCCGAGCAGCAGCGAGATCCAGAACTGATTCAGTGGCCGCGACGCGTTGACGGCACGCTCGTAACCCTCCTCGGCCAACTGCACTGCACGCGCTAGGTCGCCGGCCTCGATGAGCGCGACCACCCGCGCCACCAGGAACGCGCCGTTGGCCGGACCAATAACACCGCCGACACGCACCATCAGGGCGTCGGCGCTGTCCATCGCGACCAACGCTCGAGTGGTGTGGCCTGCCATTGCAAGTGCTTGGGCATGCGAGACCGCGATGCTGAGCTGGGTACGTCGGCGACCTGTTGCAGCGGCATTCTCCAGCTCAGCGAGCGCCTCTCCGGGTCGCCCAGCGTTGACGAGAATGGCGGCGTACTCGGCGTTCAACCGGTCGAGGTCGACGCGTTCCATCGCCGGGTCGGCACGCATCACTTCCATGGTCCGCAGGGCGCCATCGGGATCGCCCAGACCCCACAACATGACCGTTGCACGAATCACGGCCAGCTCGACACGAACTTTGGACGCCGCGGGCAACGCGCTCGCCAGATCGAGAATCTCGAACGCTTCAGCCCATTGTCCTGTGCGGTACAGCGCGTCGGCGATGAGCGAACCCAGCTCCGCAGTCGGGCCGACTTCGAAGAGCGGACGCGCAAGACGTAGCGCGCTGACCGAGTCCTGCAGCGCTGCTGCGAGCTGTGCCCCACGCAACAGGCTGTCGAGATCGGCGGGGAGGCCTGCATCCACCCGCCACATGGCACGCTGCAACGCATCACTGCCGGAATCGGGCGTGTGCTCGTCGATCCACTGAATGTGGTTTCGCAGAACAAGACGCGAACGCAGCGACGGCAGTGCCATCCGTATCGCCTCGCCGTGGAGCAGATGGCACAGCACAGCGCACTCTCGTCCCGAGCGCACCTTGATCTCGATCAAGCCACGCGACTCGAGGTTGGCAAGTACCTCCAACCCGACGAGTCCTTCGAGTTCCTCGACGTCGGCGATATCGCACAGCGCCAGTAGCTCGAGCACCGCGCGCGTCTCGGGTGCGACATTCAGCCGGCTCTCGATGACCTCGCGAAGTCGAAACGAGCTGGACAGTTGTCCACGCAGCCGCCACACCCCATCGACGCGGGCGAGTGTGCCAGCATCGAGCGCGCTTCGCACCAGTTCACGCAGGAAGAGCGGGTTGCCCATGCTGCGATCGCGTAGCGAGACCAGGACAGCCCCATCCATCGGACCACCGAGGTACGAGTGCAGGAGCGAATTGATGTCGTCCTCGGTCAGTGCCGGCAGGTCGACGAGCAATGTGCGATCGCCGAACACGACGTCGAGCAGCGGGCCCGGAAGCGTTGCATCGGCGCGGGCTGCCGCAACGACGTCGATCTCGCGGGAGCCAACCAGAGATGCCAATACACCGGCTGTCGCATGGTCGAGCGACGTTGCATCGTCGATGACGACCAGGGCACGACGTCCATCGCGTGGAGCCAGCACGTCGCGCAGCGCCCCGATCAGGCCGACAGGGTCCGAGGACACGCGGGCACCAGGCGGTAGCAGATGTGCCACGGCCCCAAAAGGCACGGACACAGAGGCCGACGTGGTGAGCACATGATGTATCGACTGGCCTTTCGAAGCAGCCGCAGTTGCAACCTCGTCGAGGACCCGCGACTTGCCCCCACCCAAGGGGGCGCGCAGCAACACCGCTGTGGGTCGTGCGGCACGCCCGCCAGCCAGCATTGTCACTACTTGAGCAACGAGCGGCGCGCGACCGACACACGGCCAGGCCGGGGGCTGATGCCCCGATGGCGAACTGGAGGGCGTGCGCTGGTCGATGGGTGCCAGTATGCACCAGCAGACAGCGCACGCCGCTCACGGTCAGTTGGTCTGGCGAGTGACCCGCCGCATCAGGATGCCCACACCGAGCAGGCCCGCCGCCAGCGCCACGAGGATGGGGCTGGATGAACCTGTGGAGGGCAATGAGTCAGGCACGAACGCTACAACGGTCGTCTCGGGAACGGTCGCGGGAATGGTGGTCGTGGTCGTGGCGTCGGGGACACAGTCGGGCGTGATCGTGAACACGTAGTCGACGACAGGGTTGTGGTCACTGCTGGTGATGTGAACAGTGCCCGCCACACCTTCAATGAACTTCCAGTCGTTGTCGCTCGTCGCGTTGGGGGCGACGCCAACCGCCTTGTTGACGGTGATAGGTCCCAACACATCGACCCCCGTCACGACGAAGTTGGCCGTATCGAGACCTCCTGGGTTGGACATGGTGGTGTGGAGGTGGAACGTGTCGCCCTCGCATCCGGAGGTTGCGGTCACCGTTGCGTTGGGTGGGAACTCGGTGGCGAACGCCGGGGCGACCACTGCAAGCGTGGTCAGGAAGGCCGTAGCTGCTACGAAGCCGAGGCGAGTTGGAGTGATGTGCGCTGTTGTCATGGGAGCAGCATCCATGCGGGCAGCGACATTCTCATGAGCATCGGCCTACTCATTGCGCTGCTCGCGACGATGGCAGCGCTCTGAGTACACCCAGCCAGTCGTCGCGTATGAACCGACCGAGCCAGGCCAGTTAGGGTTTCCCGACGTGACCCTTGATCAGAACGCTGCCGACCCGATGGCCGACAAGCTCCGCGACCTGCACGAACGACGAGAGCAGGCCTTCAACGCCGGCTCACCACGATCGGTCGAGCGTCAGCACGAGAAAGGCAAGATGCTCGCCCGCGAGCGCATCGACGTGCTGCTCGACCCGGGCAGCTTTCAAGAGCTCGATCTGTTGGCCCGCCACCGGGCGCAATCCAGTGGTCTCGACGAGAGGCCCTACACCGACGGCGTGATCACCGGCTGGGGCACCATCGACGGCCGCAAAGTCTTCATCTTCAGCCAGGACTTCACGGTCTTCGGCGGTGCTCTCGGCGAGGTCTTCGCCGAGAAGATCCACAAGATGATGGACCTCGCTCTGAAGGTCGGCGCCCCGGTCATCGGCCTCAACGACGGAGCCGGCGCCCGCATCCAAGAGGGCGTGGTCAGCCTGGCCAGCTACGGCGGCATCTTCCACCGCAACGTGCAGGCCAGCGGCGTCATCCCACAGATTTCTGTCATCCTCGGCCCCTGCGCCGGCGGCGCCGTGTACAGCCCGGCCATGACCGACTTCATCTTCATGGTGCGCGAAACCAGCCACATGTTCATCACCGGCCCCGACGTCGTCAAGACGGTCACCGGCGAGGAAGTCACGCTCGAGGAACTGGGTGGCGCGATGAGCCACGCCAGCAAGAGCGGCGTGGCCACCTTCGTCAGCCCCGACGAACGCGCCTGCCTGGAAGACGTGCGCTTCCTGATGAGCTTCCTGCCCAGCAACAACCTGGAGGAGCCGCCACCGATCGACACCGGCGACGACCCGGATCGACTGTGCGAAACACTGCGCACGATCCTGCCTCCATCTCCCAACCAGCCCTACGACATGAAGAAGGTCATCAAGGAAGTCGTCGATGACGGCGAGTTCTTCGAATACTTCCCGCACTGGGCACGCAGCATCGTGTGTGGCTTCAGTCGCGTCGATGGCCACCCCGTGGGCATCGTGGGCAACCAGCCCCTGATGCTGGCCGGCGTGCTCGACATCGAGTCCTCGGAGAAGGCCGCACGGTTCGTGCGCACGTGCGATGCGTTCAACATTCCGCTGCTCACCTTCGTCGACGTTCCCGGCTTCCTGCCCGGTGTCGACCAGGAGTACGGCGGCATCATTCGCCACGGCGCCAAGCTGCTCTACGCGTACTGCGAGGCCACCGTGCCGCGCATCCAGATCATCACCCGCAAGGCGTACGGCGGTGCCTACGTGGTCATGAACAGCAAGTCCATCGGCGCCGATCTCGCGTACGCATGGCCCACCGCTGAGCTGGCCGTGATGGGGCCGCAGGGCGCCGTCGAGATCGTGTATCGGCGAGAGCTGCAGCAGGCTGCCAACCCGGTGGCCCGCCGCGCCGAGCTCGTCGCCGAGTACACCGAGAAATACGCCAACCCGTACAACGCGGCTGAACGCGGCTACATCGACGATGTCATCGACCCCGCCGAGACGCGCCAGAAGATCGTGGCCGGGTTGCGCATGTTGCGCACCAAACGCGAAGAACTGCCGCGGCGTAAGCACGGGAACGTTCCGTTGTGAGCACCCAGATCTCACCCGCGCCAACGGCAGAGGAGGCCGCGGCAATCGTGGCAGCGGTGGAAGCACTGTGGCCTCGCCCGGTCGTCACCGACGCCTCGCAGAACCCGCTGCGCAATCCCACCTGGCGCTTCAGCGCCCGTTGGTGGTCCAAGCCGATGCCGGCGCGCCGCGACCGCCCGTTCCGCTAGGGGTCACCCAGTGACCACGCGCACAGTGCTGCTGTGGATTCACATCGTTGCTGCGGCCGCATGGCTCGGCTGCAACCTGGCCCTGTTCGCGCTGGCACCCAGGTTCGCACGTCGAGGTGGCGAGGTGGCCGCCGTCTTTGCAGAGTCAACTGCCTGGCTCGCTCGGCGTTACTACAACCTGGCCGGCACGTTGCTGGGCGTGACAGGCGTGCTCCTGGTGCTGAACGCTGACTACAAGTGGTCATCGGGCTTCGTAGCCGTCGGCATTCTGACGCTCGTAGTCGGAGGTGCCCTCGGTATCGCCGTGTTCGCACCCACGGGCGACGCTCTTGCCGAGGCTCATCGCGCAGATGACGCCCGTCTGGTCGCGGCGCTCTCCGCACGCACCACCCGCTTCCTCGCACTCGACACAACCCTGGTGGTGCTCACCGTTCTCGCAATGGTGCAACGGTGGCGAGCACGCTGAACCAGCCGTCGTCATCTTCGTTCTTCGTCGTCTCGAAGTAGGTTCCGGCATTGGGCCACAAGGCTGCTGTGGGATGCCAACAAGCAAACGTTCGCCGACACAGTGTTCAGCCCTAGCGGTGTGTCGCCGAGATCATCGCGTCGGAGATCGCCGAGCGTCCCGAACCCGGTGCGAGTGCCACGCCACCAGTGCGAGTGCCATGAGCCCATCCGAGTGGGTACTCCTACCCCGGGGTGCGAGTACCCACTCGCATAGAACCCTGGTACTCGGACTGACGCGCTGGTACTCGGACTGACGCGCTGGCACTCGCACTGACGTCGTGGCACTCGCATCAACGGGAGATGGCTGGAGGGTGGGTTGGGGTGTGTCGCAGGCAGAGCGTGCGACGTCGTCAAACCCCCGACGCACCACTAGTCCATCAAGGTCTGAGCCGCTTCCTACGGCCTGACCAGGCTGCGCTCGGCTACCGGCTGCACGGCAGCCGAGCCGATCAGGTCCGCATCCACCGCCACATAGCCAGCACCGTGCAGTCGGCCGTGCCGTACTGCTTCGACGGCGCGGCGCACAGCGGCGGGGCCGTCGATCACTGCGCCATCGGCTTGCGCGACACCCACGATCGCGGGCAGCGCGAGTTGTACGCCATCCCACTGGAAACCGCTCGCCAGGCGGCGTTGCAGCGCAACGGCAGCCTCCCGACCGCGTGCTGAACCAGTCGAATGGAGGAAACACGCCAACTGGTCGTGCGCGAGCCTGGCAAACACAGCGTTGTCGCCCACCTCCGCTCGCAGGCGAAGTGCCACCGCTGCCATGGTGAACTCGACAGCGTCGTGACCGTACGCATCGCGCAGTTCGTGCAGCCCGGTCACTTCGACGACGAGCACCGTGCCGCTGCGATCGCGCGCTCGGCCATTCGACACCTCGCGAAGAAACGACGTTCGGTGGAGCATGTCTGTCGTTGGCTCGTGCGACGCGAGCCACAATGATTTCTGGTGAGCGCTGACCTGCTCTCGGACGCCGGCCATCTGTCGTGCGACAGCTGCACCGACGGCCACGAGCACCCACACGGCAACCGGCCCGACGGCCACCTCACGGTCGGTGTACAGCTCGATGAGGACCAGAACGAGCGGCGGGATGACCGACGAGATCGCAACGAGGTACGCGAGGCGGCGAGACGATGCGGCACCGGCGGCAACCGGCGGCGGGGCCGGTAGCAAGCTCCACACTGCGGCCACGGCAAACACGCTGAGGCCCACCAGGTACACGAAGTCGGTGATCGGATACTGCCCGTATGGATTCTCGAGGTACAGGGCCAGCAGCGCTACATCTGCTGCGGTGGTCAACAGTGCTGCGGCCAGCAGCAGCAGACCCACTCGACGTCGTATCACGCGGCTGCACACCAGTCGCACGGCCAGCATCACCGCCACCAGATCGCCTGCCGGGTAGAGCGCGCTGAACGCGCGCTCTACCTTCGACAGCGAACCGTCACCTGACACTTGTTCCACGACGGTGAGCCACAGCACTGCGTACAGCGCGAGGAACAGCAACACACTGTCGATCGCTGTGGTCACTCGCCGTACTCGCAGCTGCGGATCGCACAGCTCGGCCAACCCGAGTAGCAACGGCAGGTAGCCCAGCGCGTAACACAGCGACACCATCAACGAGGAAATTGCGAGCACCCCGGCGTCTTCACGCAAGGCCAGCAGGAACCCGCCCAGCGCCCAGAGCGCGACGCCACTGCCGATGAGCAGCCACGCGCGGCCTTGCACGAGATGCTCCTTGGCAACCAGCAGGATCACCAGCGCAACGACGGTCAGCGCCAGGACGTAGGCAATGATCTCGCTCGGGCCGGAGGCGAACGAGCCAACGAGGCTCAGAATGCCCGAGACGACCGCGACAACGACGACGCCGGCGTGCACGCGTGCACGCAGGATGGTGTCCGTTCGGGTTGCAGGATCCTCAGCCGCCATCACTTTGCGTGAGGGTATCACCACTCTCTCCGCGGAAGGCTGAGGGATGTGGAATGGTTTGGCAGCCGAACCTTCGGGTCACCCGGCCTTCGCAACACCGACGCACTACGGTGGCTGCGTGGACATCACGACCGTTGCCGACGACCTCATCGTGCTGCACGACGGTGTCACCGTTGCTCGCTACGAGCACCTCGAGCCGGCCACCACCTACTCGTTCATGGGCCACCAGATCACCACCCTGGCGCGACCTGAGGGCGAGCTGCTGTGCCGGTTCGCCACCGTCAACGACGTGCACTTCGGCGAGGTGGAGGCCGGTCGTGTCGATGACCGCACGGACGGGCCCATTCAGCGCGCCGCTCCCGGTGAGCCTCCCTACCCCGAGACCATGAACCGGGGCGCGGCCGCTGAAATGGCCGCACTCGACCTGGCCGCCGTGATCGTGAAGGGCGACCTGTCCGTGGACGGCCGACCCCAGGAGTGGGCTGCTTTCGAGGCCTGCTACCGCGACCCGTTCGGAGATCGACTCCACGTTGTTCGCGGCAACCACGACGCGTACAAAGGACAAACCGGGTACGCGGGCGACCAGTGGATCCCGTTGCCCGGCGTTGCCATCGCGCTGCTCGACACGGTGATCCCGCTCCAGACCACCGGCAGCCTGCGGGCGCCGCAGCTGGAGTGGCTCGAGACCCACGCCGCTGGGGCCACCACGCCCGTCATCGTGATGGGTCACCATCAGCAGTGGCTACCGGGTGCCGCCGATGGCAACGAGCATCGCAGCGAGGGCTACTTCGGAATGCACCCCGACGCCAGCGATGCGCTCGGCGATGTCATTGCGCGTCAGCCACGCATCGTCGCCTACACCGCTGGGCACACCCACCGCCATCGTGTGCGGCACATGTCGTGCGGGGTGCCGAGCATCGAGATCGGCTGCGTGAAGGACTTCCCCGGCACCTGGGCCGAGTACCGGGTGTACGAGGGTGGCATCACGCAGGTGGTCCACCGAATTTCGACGCGGGAAGCGCTGAGCTGGAGCGAGCGTTGCCGGCATCTCTACAGCGACTTCGGCGTGGACTACGAGACATACGCGCTGGGCGCGTTGGAGGACAGATGCTGCAACATCCCGCTGCGGTGAGGGCTGCGTTCGAGGAGGGTGCTGCCACTCTCCTGCGCGCACTGCGCGCCGTCACCCCTGAGTACTGGGACCGCCCCGGCGCGCTCGGTGAGTGGACCACCCGCGAACTCACGGCACACGCATTGCGCGCCTTCATCACCGTCGAGGCCTACCTCACCGCCGAGCCGGCCAACGACCGTGTCCTGGCCGACGCAGCCGAGTACTACAGCACTGTCCTCAGCGACCCGACGGCCCATCAAGGCGTTGCGGTCCGCGGGCGCCAGGCCGGACGCCAGCTGATCGACCCGGTGGGCGAGGCGGAAGCCACGACCGAGCGAGTCCTCGCCCAGATTGCCGCAACAGCTGACGACGAGCCGGTCAACACGTTCGCCGGGCAGATCACGCTCATCGAGTACCTGGCGACACGCGTCGTCGAGCTCGGCGTGCACACGCTCGACATTCAACGCGCCACCGGTCAGTTCGCCGAACTGCACCGCGATACCTCGTCCGTGGTGCTCGCAGTGCTCGTACAACTGGCTGCGCCGGTGCCAGTCATCCTCGCCCTCAGCGGTCGCGCGCCATTGCCCGACAACTTCAACGTCCTTGGCTGACATGCCCAGCGAGCACAACCCTGCCAACTCGCTGCGGGCAGCCTTGCGCGCCGCCGATGTGCCGCCGTTCCATGCGATGGCGATGGCCCGCAGCGCAGCAGAGGCCGAAGCTCGCGGCACGCACGTACTGCATCTCGAAGTCGGGCAGCCAGCAACCGGCGCACCAGCGACCGCTCGCGCCGCGGTCGCGGCCGCGATGGAGCGCGCTGACCCGATGGGTTACACGAATGCTCCCGGCTCGATGGCACTGCGCCGACGAATCGTGCGCCACTACGCGGAGAGCTACGGCGTACAGGTCGCAACCGACGAGGTACTGATCGTGGCCGGGGCGTCAGCAGGATTCACGCTCGCGTTCCTTGCTGCATTCGATGCCGGCGACCGTGTCGGAGTGATCGAGCCCGGGTACCCGTGCTACCGCAACACGTTGCTGGCCCTGGGCGTGCAGCCGGTTGCGATCCCGGTGGGTCCCGAGTCCCGCTGGGCACCCACCGCTGCACTGCTCGACGACGCCGGCCCGCTCGATGGGCTGGTCATCGCCTCGCCCTCCAACCCCACCGGCACCGTGCTCTCCGCCGAACGGCTGGCCACCGTGGTCCAGTGGTGCGCCACCAACAACGTGCAATTGATCGCCGACGAGATCTATCACGGCATCACGTTCACAGGGCCGGCGCCAACGGTGCTGAATGCCACTCGTGATGCCGTGCTGGTCAACAGCTTCAGCAAGTACTACAGCATGACCGGTTGGCGACTGGGCTGGATGGTGGTGCCACAGCATCTGCGTGACGCTGTCGAGCGGCTGCAGCAGAACATCTACATCTGCGCGCCGCACGTCTCGCAGATCGCGGGGCTGGCGGCCTTCGATGGAACCGACGAGCTCGAGGGTCACGTACAGCGCTACGCGACCAACCGCGAACTGCTGACCAGCGGCCTTGCGGGTGCAGGCATCACGAAGGTCGCCGAGGCAGACGGAGCGTTCTACGTGTATGCCGATGTCACCGACCTCGCAGCCGAGGCCGGCGGCTCGATGTCGCTGTGCTACCAATGGCTCGATGAACTCGGGGTCGCCGCCACGCCAGGGCTCGATTTCGATCTCGCCCGCGGGCATCAGTTCGTGAGGTTCAGTTACGCGGGCAACGCTGCCGACATCTCCGAGGCGTGCGACCGCTTGCAGCGATGGGTACCGTGACCAGCGCCGGGCCACTCGCCGACCTGCGCGTCATCGACCTCTCGACTGTCATCGCGGGCCCCAACTGTGCGCGCTACCTGGCCGACTTCGGTGCTGACGTCATCAAGGTCGAACGACCCACCGGCGACTCGTTGCGCAACATGGCGTGGCGCGACCCACGCGACGGTGAGGGCCTGTGGTGGAAGCTGGTCAACCGCAACAAGCGCACGATCTCACTCGACCTGAAGGACGCCGACGACCTGGCGCTGCTGCGTTCGCTGGTCGTCGACGCGAACGTACTGGTCGAGAACTTCCGGCCGGGCACACTGGAACGGTTGGGCCTCGGCCCCGACGAACTGTTGGCACTGAACCCGTCACTCGTCATCACCCGCGTCACCGGCTTTGGTCAGACCGGGCCGTACGCGACGCGGCCAGGCTTCGCGACCATCGCCGAAGTGATGAGCGGCCTGTCCTCGATCAGTGGGTTTCCCGGTGGCCAGCCACTCCTGCCACCGATCGCGCTCACCGACGAGGTCACCGGGCTGGCAGGGGCCTTTGCGACAATGGTGGCGTTGCACAGCGGCGTCGGGCAGGTGGTGGATGTGTCGCTGTTGGAGAGTCTGTTTCAGATCATGGGGCCGCTGATCAGCCTGTACCGGCTGACCGGGCAGGAGCAGGAACGGCTCGGCACGGGCCTGCCGTACAGCGTGCCGCGCGGCACCTACCGGTGCAGCGACGGCAAGTGGGTGGGGCTCAGTACGTCCAGCGACTCGGTTGCCGCCCGCGTACTGGGCGTGCTCGGCGTGGAGGGCGACGATCGCTTCACCACCTTCGCTGCACGAATGGAGAACCGGCTGGCGCTGGAAGCGGTGATGACCGACTGGTGCGCATTGCATCCGCAAGCCGAGGTACTGCGAGCATTCACCGCCGCGGAGGCCGCGATCGGCCCGGTGATGTCGATGGCTGACATCAGCGCCGACCCGCACTACGCCGCGCGCGACGCCATCGTCGATGTGGATGGCACCCCGATGCAGGGGCTGGTGGCCAAAATGAGCGCGACGCCAGGGGCAGTGTGTTGGCAGGGCCGCAAGTTCAATTACGACAATCAACAGATACGAGAGCAGGGCTGGAAATGAAGGCATACATCGCAGGACCGTTGTTCGACGAGGGCGAGCGTTGGTGGATCGAGAAGGTCGACCAATTGGTGGCCGACGCCGGCTTCGAGACGTTCCTACCCCACCGCGACAATCCGCCGAAGGACAAGTTCAACGTCCGCGCGATCTTCGAGAACGACAAGCGCGGTGTCGACGAATGCGACATCGTCGTGGCCAACCTCAACGGCATCACCACTGACGACGGCACCGCCTGGGAACTCGGCTATGCGTACGCAACAGGCAAGTACCTCATCGGGATGCACACCGACTGGCGGATGCGTTTCCCCGACCAGGTCGTCAACCTGATGATCGAGTGCTCGTTGCACGAGATGGTGCACTCACTCGATGAGCTGCAAGAGGCCCTCAGGCGCGTAGACCGATCGGGCAGCTGACACCCGTGCCGCCGATACCGCAGTAGCCCGCAGGGTTCTTGGCCAGGTACTGCTGGTGGTACGGCTCGGCATAATAGAACGTGGTCAACGGCGCGATCTCGGTGGTGATCTCACCGAAGCCGGCGGTGGCCAACTGCTGCTGATACACAGCCGCGCTGGTCTCGGCAGCCGCGAGTTGCGCCTCGTCCGTGGCGTACACGGCGCTGCGGTACTGGCTGCCGGTGTCATTGCCCTGACGCATGCCCTGGGTGGGGTTGTGATTCTCCCAGAACACCTTCAGCAACTGCTCGAAGGTGATGACCGCAGGGTCGAACGCGACCAAGACGACTTCGGTATGACCGGTACGGCCGCTGCACGTTTCCTCGTAGGTGGGGTTGGGGGTGAAACCACCGGCGTAGCCCGCCGAAGTGGAGTAGACGCCGGCGGTTTGCCAGAACTTGCGCTCCGCCCCCCAGAAGCAGCCCAGGCCGAAGACAGCAGTCTGCATGCCGTCGGGCCACGGGCCGGCGAGCGGGTTACCGAGTACGAAGTGTGCCTCGGGGATGGGCATGGTCTGGTCGGTGCGACCGGGGAGGGCGGCGTCGGCGGTGACCATCTCGGACTTGTGTCGAAAGATCATGAGTCCAGGCTACGAGCACCCGGCGAAACGTGCCAGAGCGAGCCCATGAACGTTCACGAAACTCCCAGTGACGCGCTTCTGGTCAGGGTCCATCCACACTGAATGTCGATGCGACGCGACCAGAATGGAGCTATGAACCCTGCCGTCACGATTCGCACGTTCACCGTCGACCACACCCAGGACGTGTTGGCGCTGAACAACGCCAACATCCCCGAGCTCAACGAGCTCGACGCGGCAGAGGTGCAGCGGTTGGCCGCGTTGGCCGAGGTAGCGCTGGTGGCCGAGGTGGACGGCGCCTTCGCCGGCTTCTGCTGGGTGATCGGCCCCGGTCAACCGTACGCCAGCCTCAACTACGGATGGTTCGGTCGGCAGTACGAGCAGTTCGTGTACCTCGATCGAATCGCCGTGCATCCCGAGTTCCGCCGCTACGGCATCGGTCGCGGCTTCTACGAGACCATCGTGGCGCAGTTCACCGGCACGTGGCCAGTGTTGCTCTGCGAGGTCAACGTGCGCCCCCGCAACGACGCGTCACTCCAGTTCCACCACACGATCGGTTTTCGTGAAGTCGGCCAGCAGGACACCGACGGCGGCGCCAAGACCGTCAGCCTGCTGGCGCTGCCACTGGACGACGCGCAGCCCTAGACCGTCCTAGACGCCGGACGGTTGGTTGGGTGCGAGGGCGGGCCAGACAGGGCTGTTTTCCACGTAGCCCAGGCTCGGCAACCGCGATGGCTGCAGCGGCCACGTCGGATCGTTCCACACCGGATCGTCGGAGGATGGGTAGCGGGCGTAGAGCCAGGCGGACAGGACGTACACCAATTCTTGGCGGAGCAGCGGTTTGAGATCGCCAGCCCCTGTGTAGCCGTGCAGCATGCCCAGCGTGATGCCGATGGTGGTTCGGGCCACCAACTCTGCTTCACCCTCGGGAATGTCGCGCACCCGCTCGGTGACGACGTAACGAGCCAGTTCCACCATGCGATTGTGAAGCGCATCCTCGTGGTTGGCATGGCTGCCGACGAGGGCGAGTGCCACCGTTGCGGGGTTGGCGTCGATGTGGTTGCACAACGCCCCCACCACTCGCTGGATGAACAGCGGCGTGGACGCTCCCGCTTCACCGCCGATCGCGGCACCGAAGACCTCGACCATTCGCTGCACGGTGCGCTCGACCAGCGCGTTGACGACCGCAGGGATGTCGGGAAACCAGTAGTACACCCGGCCGATCGACATCTCGGCGGCGGCAGCCAGTTCGGCGGCGGTGAAACTGACCTGCCCGTCATCGTGGATCAGGCGCTCTGCCGCGTCGAGAATTGCATCGATCGACTCTTGGCTGCGTCGTTGACGAGGTTCATTGCGAAGTTCCTGCATCAATGCCGATCATACGCTCCGAACATTGCCTCTACGCTGACGGCATGCGGTTGGCAGCGATACAGCACGACATCGTGTGGAACGACCGGTCCGCCAACTTCGCGCGGCTGGCACCCATGATCGCGGCGGCAGTTGCCGGCGGGGCACGACTGGTCCTGCTCACCGAGACCTTCTCGACGGGCTTCGCGGTCGACGATCCGTCACTGGGCGAACCAGAAGGCGGCCCGTCATCGCAGTTCCTGATGGACCAGGCCGCGCTGCACGGTGTGTGGGTCTGCGGCAGCTGCCCAGAGATCCCCGCTGACTCGGACCCCACCGACACACGGCCCGCCAACAGCTTCGTTCTCGCAGGGCCGGACGGCACCGTGCACCGCTACCGCAAGATCCATCCGTTCACCTTCGGCGGCGAAGATCGCCACTTCCGACCCGGTGATGCGTTCGTGCAGGTGGAGATCGAGGGCGTGCGCGTCACCCCCTTCGTGTGTTACGACCTGCGCTTCGCCGACGAGTTCTGGGGCCTGGCCACCACCACCGACCTCTACCTCGTGCCGGCCAACTGGCCCGAGGGGCGGCGCAGCCATTGGATGGCGCTGCTGCAGGCCCGTGCCATCGAGAACCAGGCGTATGTCGTGGGCTGCAACCGGGTGGGTGAGGGCGGGGGCCTGAAGTACGTCGGCGACAGTCGCATCGTCGACCCGCTCGGCGAGCTGTTGGCCACCGGTTCGCAGGGCGAAACCATCCTGTTCGCCGACATCGAACCGGCCACTGTGGCAGCAGTACGCGACCGCTTCCGGTTCCTGCCCGACCGCCGCTAGTCAGCCTCGCCCTTCACGGCCCAGCGTGCGCAGGCGGACAACCGCTTCATCGAGCACTTCTAGCCGCTTGCAGAACGCGAACCGCACGAGGTGACGGCCGGCAGCCTTGTCGGCGTAGAGCACCTCGTTGGGAATCGCGACGACGCCACAACGATGCGGCAACGAGCGACAGAACGCCATCCCATCTCCGTCGGGCTGCAACGGCCGAATGTCGACCGTGACGAAATAGGTGCCGCTGGTCGGGTACACCTTGAAACCCGCGTCGACGAGGCCAGGCAGCAGATGATCGCGCTGTGCCTGAAGACCGTGCGCGGTGCGCTGGAAGAACTCGTCGGGCAGCCCGAGGCCGAGGGCAATCGCTGGCTGGAAGGGCCCGCCACCGACGTAGGTGAGGAACTGCTTGGCTGTGCGCGCCGCCTGCACCAACTGCGCCGGACCGCACATCCAGCCGATCTTCCAGCCGGTGGTGTTGAACGTCTTGCCGCCGCTGGAGATGCTGAGCGTGCGCTCGCGCATGCCCGGCAACGATGCCATCGCAATGTGGCGTGCACCGTCGAACACGAGATGCTCGTACACCTCGTCGGTCACCACGATCAGATCGCGCTCGATGGCAACGTCGGCGATGAACTGCATCTCCTCGGCGGTGAACACCCGGCCGGTGGGGTTGTGCGGCGTATTGAGCAGGATCAGCTTCGTCCTCGCCGTGATCGCGGCGAGGAACTCGGTGGGGTCGAAGGTGTAGCTCGGAGGCCGTAACAGCACCGGTTTGGCGACGGCGCCGGCCATCGAGATGCATGGCGCGTAGCTGTCGAACATCGGGTCGAAGACGACCACCTCGTCGCCGGTGTCGAGCATGCCCAGCATCACACCGGCCAGTGCCTCAGTGGCGCCGACCGTCACCAGCACCTCTGTGTCAGGGTCGTAGTCCAGACCGTAGAAGCGTTGCTGGTGCGCAGCGATGGCCATGCGCAGCACCGGCATGCCGGCCGCGGGTGGGTACTGGTTGAGCCCGCTGTTGATCGCCGCGACGGCAGCGTCGAGGATCTCACGCGGTGCATCCGTGTCGGGAAAACCTTGACCCAGGTTGATGCTGTCGGTCTCGACAGCGATCCCCGACATCTCGGCAAAGATCGTTGTGCCGAACCCCTGCAGCTTGGAGGTCAGGAACGGCTCTCGTCGCGACGCCATGGTCAGTCGACCAGGTTCTCGGGACCGAAGCTGAAGGGCAGCAGCTCGTCGAGCGTGAAGACCCGCCGCAGACCCTCGATGCCGCACGAGTAGATCGGCGTGTCGAGCGCGGCGAACTCGCGGATCTTCTGGCGGCAACCACCGCAGCAGGTACCGATCATCTCACCGTTGCTGATGGTCAACACTTCGACGATCGTGCGTTCCCCCGCTGTCACCATCGCCGCGATCGCGCTGGCCTCGGCGCACCAGCCCTGTGGGTAGGCGGCATTCTCGACGTTGGCACCTGCGTACACCCGGCCGCTCTCGCTGCGCACAGCCGCACCCACCGGGTAGTGGCTGTACGGCGCGTGGGCGTGGCTGTGGGCGGCTAGCGCGACGTCGAACATCTCCTGCTGTGCGGGCGTCATCAAGGGAGCAGTCATCGCGCCGACTGTACCGGCCGTCCCTCGCCGACGGTGCTCACCACGTCATCGATCTGGCGCGTGTGCCGCAGTCAGAGCATGACATGGTCGCGGATCAGGTGCGGGCAGAGACCTTCCAGTCGGCGGACACCGTCAGCGTCCACGTACCGACCTTCATCTCGGCGCCCGGCTGCAACAACTCCGTGTACGGGGGACTGCCGACCAGAGGCGTCATCGGCTCCAGCGCGCCGTCGAGAACGTGCGCCTCGTGAACGGCGATGCCGGTGGCAGCGAGGTGGTCGTCGAGGCCATCTGCCGTCAGTAGTTCGACCGTGTACAACGCACCCGCCCCATTGTCGAGAACGAGCAGGCGGGTGCCCTTGTCGCCCTGTGACGCGGAGAGCTTGACCGTGGCCGATGAGGTCGCTACCACGACATCGTCGGCGGGCAACCAACCCGCCAGGAACAGGTTGATCGCCAGGGTGCCGGGCCCGTCGCGGCGGGCGGGTTCGACGTCGTGCGGAGCGGCGCTGTTGCTCATCAGATCGAGGCCGCTGAGGTACTGACCGGACTCGCCGATCCCGCTGTGCACCCAGCCCAGCGAATGGCCGATCTCGTGCTCGACGAGGTCCATCGGCGGGTCGCTGCCCCAGTCTGGATGGAAATCGCTGGCGCCCACGTACGCCAGGCGACGCGTGGCCGCGATCGAGCACGCACCATTTGCCGGGCACGGGCCGCCACCACTACCAAAGCCACCCGGCTGGTCTGCGCCGTGCTCCGCATCGGCAACCACCAACACCGCATCCGTGCCCTCTCCGGCTCCCGCGATCGCGCCATCGACGCACGCCTGCGGCTCGTCGCTGGCAGCGATGGTCACCTCCCCGCCGGCAGTGAAAACCGGCCGGTACCGACCATGCGAGAGCGTGTCGAAATACGCGGGCACGCGGCGATTCACCATGTCCGTGACACTCCGCGGCGTCAGTGGCAGGCGCAGCGTGAGACCGCCGTACATCACGGCGGTGGAGTCCACGGGCACGTGGCAGATCCACACCTCGAAGTGATCGTCGCCAACCGTTCGCGCGCCGCCCGCGGACGGCGTGGCCCTCAACTCGATGAGCGCAGCGGGCAGCGGTCGAACCGTGGCCGGCCCAGCATCACTGCATGCGCCGGCTACCAACGTCGTGACAACCACTCCCGCAAACGCTCTGATCAGCCGCCGTCGAGCCACCACCGCAGGCTAGGTGCGCCACGGCCCACGCCGCGTGTCAGCATGGGGACATGAAGGTCTCATCCACTCGCCAGCGCATCCTCGGCAACCCGATTTCGCGCGCAATCCTCACTCTCTGGGCATGGCTGATGCTCGGCATCATCGTCATCGTGTGGGTGCCCCTCACCTTCATCGTGTTCGCCTGCACGGCGCCATTCGACAAGGGCCGCTACCGGGCCGGCTGGATGTTCCGCCGCCTCTGCGTGGTGCACACCTGGCTCAACCCGCTGTGGACGTTCCGTACCAGCGGCCGCGAGATCACCGACCCTCGCCGGCCGTACGTGGTCGTGGCCAATCACGAGAGCTTCGCCGACATGTTGTTGATCTCGCATCTTCCGTGGGAGATGAAGTGGCTCGCCAAGGAGAGCTGGTTCAAGTACCCACTGGTCGGTTGGCTGATGATGATGGCCGGCGACATCAAGATCATTCGTGGCAACAAGCAGAGCATCGTCAGCGCGATGAAGGGCTGTCGCGATCGTCTCGACAAAGGCGTCAGCGTGATGGTGTTCCCGGAAGGCACCCGCACGCGCGACGGAGAGATGGGCGAGTTCAAGGACGGCGCATTCCGTCTCGCGATCGAGTCAGGCAATCCGCTGCTGCCGATGGTGGTCAATGGTTCGCGCCAGGCCATCAAGGCCGGCAACTGGCGATGGAATGTCACCCACGGAGAGGTGCGCGTGCTCGACCCCATCGAAACGACCGGGATGACCAAGGACGACGTGCCCGAACTGCGCGACCGCGTGCGCAAGGTCATCGCCGACGAGCTTGCGCTGATGAGAGCCTGAGCGTGCCGCGGCTCTTCGCCAGTGACGACAACGCAGATCTCGTCCGCGCAGAACGCGACGTGCGAGCAGCTTTCACCGGGTTGGACCTCGACCTCGACTCACTGTCTGCCGTCTCCAACATCTTTCGCGCCGCGACCGCCGTTCGCAACCACATGGAAGGTGGCGTGCTCGCGCAGCACGACCTGAGCTGGAGCGCGTTCACGACGCTGTTCGTGCTGCGCGTGTGGGGCGAGATGGATGCGCGCTCGTTGGCAGCAGAGGCCGGCGTGACCGCGGCGACGCTGACCGGCGTCATGAAGACGCTGGAGGCGCGTCAACTGTTGCGACGCAAGCACGACAGCGCCGACGGCCGGCGCGTCCTGGTGGTCATCTCGGCCAAAGGCCGCAAGGTGGTCGACACGATCATGCCCGCCTTCAACCGCCATGAGAGCCTGGTCACCCAAGCCCTCACCGACACGGAACAGGCCGACCTGGCACACGCGCTGCGCACCATCTTGCGCACCGTCGAAGCCATCGACCTGTGACCGACACCACCTCATTGGAGACATGATGGATCTGCGACCTGCCGATGTCGGATTCGACGCCAACAGGCTCGACCGCATTGCCGCCCACCTGGACCGTCACTACATCCAGCCCGGCAAGATCGCCGGCTGCCAGGTGGCCGTCGGCCGCCACGGTCAGCTCGCATACTCAACATCACTCGGCCTGCGCGACCGCGAGCGTGGCGTTGCGCTCGGCGACGACACGATCTTCCGCATCTATTCGATGACCAAACCGCTCACCTCGATCGCGTTGATGCAGCTGTTCGAGCAGGGCATGTTGCAACTCGACGACCCGGTCGCTCGCTTCGTTCCCTCGTGGCGGAACCATCGTGTCTGGGTCTCGGGCAGCGGCGACGACATGGTCACCGAGCCAGCCCACCGGCCGGTCTCGTTCCGCGACCTGCTCTCGCACACCAGCGGCATCACGTACGGCGGGGTACTGCCGGGCATGGGCGACCAGCACCCCGTGGACGAGCGCTATCGAGCGCTGCAGATCCGCAGCGCCGGCGTGCCGACCACCATGGCCGAGTTCCTGGAGAAGCTGTCGCAGGTGCCGCTGCGCTTCCAGCCGGGCACCGCGTACATGTATTCGCTGGCCACCGACGTGTGCGGCGCGCTGGTGGAGACGATGTCGGGTCAGCCGTTCGCCGAGTACCTGCAGCAGCACATCCTCGGCCCGCTCGCGATGACCGATACGTCGTTCCAGGTGGCGCCCGACAACGCGCACCGCTTCGCCGGCAACTACGCCCGCAACGCCGACAAGACCACGACGCTGATGGATGACGCGGCGACGAGTGCCTTCACGAAGCCGCCGGCGTTCGTGTCGGGCGGCGGCGGGCTGACCGGCACCGTGGCCGACTACACCCGGTTCTGCGAGATGCTCCGCCGCGGCGGAGAGCTCGACGGCCAGCGCATTCTCGGGCCGCGCACGCTCGACATGATGCGCTTGAACCAGTTGCCGGGCGGCAAGGACCTCGCCTCGGTCGACGTCGACCTGCAGGAGCTGCGTGGCAGCGTCGGTGTCGGCTTCGGGCTCGGCTTCGCGTCGACCATCGACCAGGTGGCGACGGGCGGGTTGAGCCGTGGTGACTACTACTGGGGCGGCGCGGCCTCCACTGTGTTCTGGGTCGACCCGATCGAAGACCTGTGGGTCGTGTTCATGACGCAGCTGATGCCGTCCAACAGCTTCGATTTCCGCGGCCAACTGCGCAGCCTCGTCTACAGCGCCATCATCGACTGAGCGTGTAATTCGATGGCCGTGATGGTGTCACATTGATACCATCACGGACATGGCCATGACATTGCGACTCACGGATGACGAGCAGTCGGCGCTGCGCGCACGCGCCGACGCTGAAGGCATCTCCATGCAGGATGCCGCTCGCCGCGCCGTCCGTGAGTTCGTCGATCGCGGTGCCCATCGCGATCGCGTCTCGGGTGCCGCCGATGTGATCCTTGCGGCTCACGCCGACGCTCTCGAGCGACTCGGGCGATGACCAACAGCGGCGTCGAGTATCTCGACCTCGACGATGTGTTGGATCTGGGTCGGCGGCTGTTGGGCGACCCCGTTCCCGTTCGCGACATGGGCCTCTTGGGGTCCGCTGTCGCTCGTCCGCAGACGACGGTGTTCGGGCAAGACGCCTACCCGGACATCTGGACGAAAGCAGCTGCGCTGCTGCAATCGATCGTCAACAACCACGCGCTCATCGACGGCAACAAGCGGCTCGGTTGGCTCGCCACTGCGGTGTTCTTGGAACTCAACAATGTTTCCGTCTCACACGCTGCCAACGATGACGTGTACGAGTTCGTCATCGACATCGCTGCCAACAATCCGGACCTGGAGCTCATCGCCGAAGGCCTCCTGCGGTTGGGGAATAGCGGCAAGAGCTAGCCGCGGGCGGAGGCTTCTTTGACGAGCCAGAGGAAGGCCGGGTCCACCTGGTCGCTGAGCATCTCGGGGTGCCACTGGACGGCGAACACTTCCGGACGGCCCTCGAGCTCGAAGGCTTCGACCACACCGTCCTCGGCCGTGCCGGTGACGATGACACCCTTACCCGGACGCCCGACGGCCTGGTGGTGAAGGCTGTTGGTGGGAATGTCGCCGCCGTATATCTGTTCGGCGCGACTGCCAGCCGCGACCCGCACGGTGTGGCAGCGCTCGATGCGCGGCACGTTCCACAGTGCATGTGTCTCGTGCTCGTCGAGGTGCTGTACCAAGGTGCCACCGAGAGCGATGTTCAGTAGCTGCGCGCCGCGGCACACGCACAGCATGGGAATTCGTGCGTCGAGTGCGGCGCGGATGAGCGCGAGCTCCCAGTCGTCGCGACCGCGTTCGATGGCCCCCAGCTGCGGGTGCGGCTCCTCGCCGTAGAGCGCCGGGTCGGGGTCGGCACCTCCGGTCATCACCAAGCCATCGAGGCGTTGCACGATCTGCATAGGGTCGGTGTTGCGCGTGAGTTGCACCGGCAGCGCGCCGGCCTTCTCCAACGCCTTCGGGTACTCGCTGAGATGCACGTCGACCTCCTCGCCGTGCAGCGCGGTGTAGTCGAACAACGGGATCGATTCGGCGGGCCAACGCCGACCCGACAAACCGATCAGTGGAGCCGTCACACCCATGCGACGTTGACCGGCAGGTGCTTCATGCCGCAGATGAAGTTGCTCCGCAGGCGTTCGATGGGGCCGGCCACTTCGACGGCCGAGATGCGTGGCAACAGCTCCTGGAACAGCAGCTTCAGTTCCATGCGCGCCAGCTGCGCCCCCAGGCACAGGTGCGGGCTGCGCAGGTTGAACGCGACGTGATCGTTGGGCCACCGGTGGATGTCGAAGCGGAACGGGTCCTCGAACTGACGCTCGTCGTAGTTCGCGGAGCTGAACCACTCCAACACCTTGTCGCCCTTGCGAATGGTCTGTCCGTGCATCTCGATGTCCTGCGTGGCCGTACGCCGGAAGTGCATCGTGACCGAGGTCCAGCGCAGCACTTCTTCCACAGCGCGATCGACCGTGACCGTGTCGCCGTCGATGCACGCCTGTCGCAGCGTCTGGAACTGCGCCGGGTTCTCGCACAGCGCCTTGAGGCCCCCGGCCATCGTGTAGCGGGTGGTGTCGTTACCGGCGCTGATCATCAACACGAACAGGTTCTTGAACTGCAGGTCGGTGAGACGCTCGCCGTCGATGGTGGGCGCGAGCAGCGCGGAGATGAGGTCGTTGCCCGGGCATTCGCGACGCAGCTCGGCCTGCTTCTCCGCGTACTTGTACAGCTCGAGCGCGGCGGGTGACCGGAACGGGATGTGCTTGAACTGATCTGTGTCCGTGTACCCGACCGCGTAGTCGGTCATCTCCGGATCGAGGTTGCCCAGCAGCGCATCGCCCTGGATGACCAGCCAGTCGCCGTCCACGTCGGGAACACCCAACATGCGGCCCAGCATGCGCATCGGCAACTGCTTGGCGATCAGCTCGGTGTAGTCGAACTGCTCCGTGCCGGCTGCCTCCAACACCACGTCGCGCGCGAGGCCGCGAATGCCGTCCTCGTACCCGTACACCTCGCGTCGGCTGAAGGGCTTGCTGACCAGGCGGCGATAGCGAGTGTGTTCCGGCGGGTCGTACTCCAGCATGTTGCGCCGCAGTTCGAAGTCGTCGCCCTCGATCTCCTCCAGGGTCACTCCCTGGGCGCTGGAGAACAGCTCCACGTGTTGGCTGACGTAGAGCAGATCCTCGTAGCGAGTGACCGCCCAGAAGCCCTTCCCGCCGTCGTGTTCGGGCCACCAGCTCAATGGCTGCTCGTCGCGCAACCGTCGGAACGTGGCATGCGGGAAGCCGTCGAGGTACGAGTCCGGGTCGACGATGTCGAGGTTCGCGCTGGCGAATGTTGCGTTGCCGTTGGTGTCGATGTCGGGTCCGACGCTCATGCCGCACCTTCCTGTGTTGCGAGCAGCGTCGTGCCGCCGGCGAACGTCGTTGCCACGCTGCGCCAGTAGCCACCGATGACTTCGCGCACCTCCAGGCGGGCGACCTCCTCGACCGGGCTGGGCAACAGTTCCAGCTCGGCATCGCCGCGCCAGGCTTGCCCCAGCTCCACGTCGCGGCCGCTCATGGTGACCAACTCGCTGTAGCTGTCGGTGCCGTCGCCCTCGATGCGGGGCATGTAGCGCGAGTGCACCATCGGGTGGCCGTTCACGAAGCCGTTGCCCGGGCTCTCTTCGCGCAGCGTGACGTGAGCGTTGACGATGCGCCGGTCGTAGTAGCCAACGGTGCCCGAGAACCGCCCACCCGGAGCAACCCTCGGGCCGGCCTTGCCGAGCGTGACAGGTCGGGTCTGCCAGATGCTGCCCAGCTTCTTCGGGTAGCCCTGGAAGTGGCCGCGTACGAGCGCGAATTCCTTGTCGACCCAGATGAACACGCAACGGCTGTAGATGGTGCCGTTGAACATGCAGCGCACGACGATGAACGCTTCCTTGTACTGCGAGCGCACCGGGTCGTCGAGCTCGCTCAGGTCGCTGCCGCAACTCTGCCAGTCGGCGAAGATCATCGCGACCGCGCCAGGGTCCTGGTCGTCGGGCACGAGCGTGAGCGGGTCGGGTAGCAGCTCGGCGATGCGCGACGGGTCGGTGCGGTACTCCACCGTCAGCAGGTCGCCGCTGTAGTGCCACGGCATGTGCGGCAGGATGGAAGCCCCACCCATCTCTGTGCGCGGAAAGATGAAGCCGTTCAGATGCGTCATGGCCGGTCACTATAGTTTGGTCCCTAACGAGTCCCGTACCGACTCATTACGTGCCTCGCCCCTCGACCTTGGGGCAACGACCGGAGAACGAGGAATGCGATGGCCGACATCAGAAGGATCTTGCTGGACGGATACCCCACCGTCATGGTCCGCGAGGGGGACCAGTTGGTGGCGCGCGACGGGCGCAGCATCGGTGTCGACGACGCAGTGCACCTGTCGCCGGTGGAACCGACGAAGATCATCTGCGTCCACCTCAACTACGTCGGGCGCGTCACCGAGTTCGGCGTCACGCTGCCGCCCGCACCCACCTACTTCCACAAGCCGATCAGCGCGCTCAACAGCCACAAAGCAGGTGTCGTGCGGCCGAGCAACTGCAAGTGGCTGAACTACGAGGGCGAGATCGCCATCGTCATCGGTCGCACGTGCCGCAACGTGTCGCACGCCGAGGCGGGCGACTACATCGCCGGCTACACCGTCGCCAACGACTACGGGCTGCACGACTTTCGCGACACCGACAGCGGCAGCATGCTGCGCGTCAAGGGTGCCGACACGCTGTGCCCGCTCGGGCCCGGCCTGATCACCGACTGGGACTTCCGCAACAAGCGCATCCGCACCATCGTCAACGGTGAGGTTCGCCAGGACGACAACACCGACACGATGGCGTGGGACATGCACTACCTCGTTGCCGACATCGCGCGCCTGATCACGCTCGTTCCCGGCGACGTCATCCTCTCCGGCACACCCGCCATCAGCCGCACCGTCTACCCCGGCGACGTGGTGACGGTGGAGGTGGAGGGCCTGGGCGCGCTCACCAATCACATCGTCGACGGCCCCACGCCGGTGAGCGACGAGGTGGGCGCCCAGCCCACCGAGACCGACGAGGTGCTGTCCACTGCGATGGGTGGCGAGTGGCCGCCGCGCGGCTCGCGCCGGCCGGAGCCGACTCCACGCGAGGCGCTGCCCGTCCCCCGTATTCGCCCGAACGCTCCGGGGTACTGACGTGAGCCCGTTTGTCGGTGGCAACCGCGTCGACGTCGGTGGTGTGCTGGTGAGCCCCGACCACTACATCGGCGGCGAGCGTGTCGCATCACCATTCACGTTCGAGGATCGCTCACCGCTCGACTGGTCGGTGAAGTTGGCCGATGTGTCGCGCGGCGACGCACAGATCGCGCAACTGGCGGTCGGTGCGGCAGTCGACGCATTCCCTGCATGGGCTGCGCTCGGCGCTGCGGGACGGGCGGAGATCATGCATCGCCTGGCGGACCTGATCGACGCCAACATCCCCGCGCTGGCCGCGGTCGAGTGCCTCGACATGGCGATGTTGGAGGAAAGCCTCCGCCTGCGCGTGCTGGCACGCGGGGCGCGCAACTTCCGCGCCTACGCCGACCTCGCACGCGACTACGAGGAACGCGTGTGGTCGTCGAACGGCACCGCCAACCGCGTCATTCGCATGCCTGCCGGCGCGACCGTGGTGATCACGCCATGGAACGCACCGTTCATGCTCAGCACATGGAAGTGCGCGCCGGCGCTCGCTGCGGGCAACACCGTCGTACTGAAGCCAGCCGAGTGGAGCCCGCTGTCGTGCAGCCTGCTGGCCGACCTGGCGCACGAAGCCGGAATGCCGGCAGGAGTGTTCAACGTGGTGCAAGGCATCGGCGAGGAGGTCGGCGCCGCCTTGGTCAGCGACCCGCGACTGCAGCGGATCAGCTTCACCGGTTCGCCTGCCACCGCCCGCCACATCGGTGTGGCTGCGGCCACCAACATCGTGCCGTTCACCGCCGAACTCGGCGGCAAGGGCCCGTTCGTGGTGTTCGCCGACAGCAACCTGGAGGCGGCCGCGAAGAAGGCCTCCGGACAGTACGACGACAGCGGCCAGGTCTGCCTCGCCGGAACCCGCCTGATCGTGGAGGAGACCGTGCGCGACGAGTTCCTGCGCCTGTTCCACGAGTTCACCGACCAGCACGTGCTGGGCGACTCGCACGACGCAGCGACCACGATCAGCCCGATGATCCACCCCGAGCACGTCGCCAACGTCGAGGGATTCGTCGAGCGTGCGCGCGAGGCAGGCGACACGATCGTGCGTGGCGGCCAACGTTCACCGCTCGGCGGTAGCGACGGCCTCTGGTACGAGCCGACGCTGATCGAGCCACGCTCGAACGACAGTGAGGTCGTGCAGAGCGAGATCTTCGGCCCGGTGCTGACGTTCCAGACGTTCACCTACGAGGCCGACGCCATTCGGCTGGCCAACAGCACCGCCTACGGGCTGAGCGCGATCGTGTACACCGGCTCGCAGGAGCGCGCCGAGCGCATGGGCCGCGCGATCCGTGCGGGCACGGTGTGGACCAACTGCTTCCTGGTGCGCGACCTCACCGCGCCGTTCGGCGGTTGTGGCATCAGTGGCATCGGCAGAGAGGGCGGCGACTACGCCCTCGACTTCTACAGCGACCTGAAGATGTTCCAAGTCTTGGACGGCACCACTTCCTGAGGCCGGTGCTCGAGCAGCTATGAGAATGGCGAATCGCCTGCCGTGACGTGGTCGCCACGGCAGGCGAACCCCGGCAGTGTTACGGGGTGGCCTCCACCTTCTCAGGGGCGTCGGAGGCGGCACCGACGTCGGTTGCGTTCAGCGTTCCGCCGGCGATGAACAACACGTCGAGGTTAGTGCGGTCAAAGTCGCCACCGACTGGACCGATGCCGACCAGGTTGACAATATGGGTTCCCGCAGAAACCTGCAATGACCCGTTGGTCGAGCAGAAACCATCCTGTGCAGTCGGGATCTCGAATGAACGGAATGTGTAACCTATTTCTGACACAGAGTTGAGGCCGACCGAGATGAAACACGTGTACTGACCCGCCATTGCATTAAAAATTAGGGAACTCCCTACCATCTGGATGATTCCTGGCACTGGCGCGACAATCGTCTGTGAGACGAGAACTTTGGGCGCGCCATTCGGGTCGGGGTATATGTCGTTCACGCTTGCGCTCTTTGCGATCGGCTGCGCGTTGACCAGTTCCTGCAGACCGGTGTTGGTGAGGTAGCCCACAATGTCGATCAGCATGTCGGCAGCGGGGCCGGCCGTGCCGTAGGCGTCGTAGGTGATGTCGATCTGGCCGGCGTTTGCACCAGAGGTCGGCAATGCCACCTGCACCGAGTTGGGTACATTTTTTCCAGCTTCCACGTTCAGCGACGACGTAGTCGGCGTGCCCGACGCGTTGCCCGGACGGATGGAGATGTAGCCGGCCGCACCCGGCGCGACGGCGGTGACATTCAACAGCACGCCGGTCGCTCCTGCGGGCACCACGACGACCGTGCCACCCGAGGTCGGGATCGCGCCGGTGATCTTCAGTTTCTGCGACGTGGCCGACACGAACGGGCCAGCCAGACCCAGGTTGATCGGGTCGCGTGTATCCAGGACACGAGTCGGCGTCACGGACACGATGGTCGACTCGGCCGGCCCCGGCGCAGCTGACGCAAGATACAGGCCCCCACCCCCGAACGTCACTGCAATCGCCTAATGGACAGGTACAAGAGATTGATGCACGTGA
>DAORTY010000029.1:0-31405 GCA_035432905.1 Ilumatobacteraceae bacterium
CATGAGCCTGCTGCCATGATGTGCCGTCGATGCCGTGCGAGGCCGCGATGCCGGGTAGCGCCGACTGGTCGTAGTTGAGCGGAGCGATCGCCTTCACGATCACCGCGTACTGTTGGAGGCTGACGCCAGCGATGGCGTCCAGTCCACCGGGTTGGGGCTGCAGGGTACCTGCGGCTGCTGCCTGGGCAGCCGCTGCCTGCTGGTAGGCCGCCGCCTGTTGCTGCTGCTGTGCCGCAGCCATGCCCTGAGCATTCGCACTCATCTGATTCGCCTGGTCGATGATGCCGGGCGTGGCCTGGACCATGTCCTTCATGTCTCTGATCGACTTGAAAAGACCCATATTGTTTCCTCCTGTTGAGTTGATGGGGTCATCGTGCGCCGCGCACCAACGCGCGTCATGAGTACCGCGCTACTCACTTTGCGATGAGCAATTGTCCGCTCATACCCATGTGCTCAGTGGATGACGCCCATCACGGCTACGGCGTGCCACGCGAGATAGCGTTCGTCGTGCCAATTGCACCCGGCCGGGAGAGCCACCGACGCGGCCAGCGTCGGGGCGCCGAAGGAGCAACCTCCCCGGAATCTCTCAGGCCAACGGACCGACCGGGTGGGGCAACGCTGGAAAGTAGTCGGCTCTGCCCGGCTCGCCGACGGGGAAATTTGCACGCCACACACGCGGCAGGCAGAGAAGCTCTCAGGCATCCATGACAGCGGGGGAAGCAATTCACACGCGCCACGAATGGCCTGGAGGCTTCCCATGACCACTGATCACCAACTCCCCGCTCACGTCGATCTCGCTCAACTGCTCGGCACCGACGACTTCGTCGGTCGCCACATCGGCCCGACGAGTGCCGAACAGGCCCACATGCTGTCCGTGTTGAACGTGGACTCGATGGAGACGCTGCTCGCGCAAACTGTGCCCGAATCCATTCGGATGCGTGGCGCGCTCCCCCTCGCCGGCAGCCGAACCGTGGAAGATGTCATGGGCGAACTGCGTGAGCTTGCCGGGCGCAACTCGCAGCGAACGTCCCTCATCGGGCAGGGGTATTACGGAACCATCACTCCCCCGGTGATTCAGCGAAATGTGCTGGAGAATCCGGCGTGGTACACGGCGTACACGCCATATCAACCCGAGATCAGCCAGGGGCGGCTGGAAACGCTGCTCAACTTCCAAACCATGATCGGTGAGCTCACCGGCTTCGCGCTGGCGAACGCGTCGCTGTTGGACGAAGCGACCGCCGCCGCAGAGGCGATGACGATGGCACGGCGAACCTCGAAGGTCACCGACGACAAGTTCTTCGTCCATCACGACACGCACCCGCAGACGATTGCTGTCCTGCGTACCCGCGCAGAGCCGATCGGCATCGAGATCGTGGTTGGTGAGTGCGACGAGATGGATGGTGCATTCGGTGCGCTGTTCAGCCTGCCGACCTCGACGGGTGCCATCATCGATTGGCGCTCGGCCATCGACCGGGCGCACAGCGGCGGCGCCATCGTGGTCGTGGCGACCGACCTGTTGGCATGCGTACTCACCACTCCCCCGGGCCAACAGGGTGCCGACATCGCCATCGGCTCCGCGCAGCGTTTCGGCGTACCGATGGGTTTCGGCGGCCCGCACGCAGCGTTCATCGCCACCAGCGACACCCTGGCCCGGTCGCTACCTGGTCGTCTTGTCGGCGTCAGCACCGACACCGAGGGCCGGCCTGCGTTGCGTCTCGCGCTGCAGACTCGCGAACAACACATCCGCCGCGAGAAGGCCACCTCCAACATCTGTACGGCACAGGTGCTCCTGGCCAACATGGCGGGTCTCTACGCCAGTTGGCATGGCCCAGCGGGCCTCACTCTGATCGCCGAACGAGTACACCGCTTGGCCTCGCTGGCTGCCGGAGCGCTGCGGGCCAGCGGCGCTGCCCTGCGTCATGACAGTTGGTTCGACACGCTGTGCGTGGAGTGCCCGGCGGCCGAGGTGATCGCCAAGGGCCGCGATGCCGGCCTCGACCTGCGACTGGTCGACGAGGTCACCGTCTCGTTCAGTTTCGACGAGACCACCACGATGGCAACTGTTCTCGCGGTGCTCACACTCTTCGGTGCCCAGGAGTTGTTACCACCCGACGATGCCGACCTGATCAACGGCCTCGTCGACCGGCGCACCGATGCGTTCCTGGCTCACGGCGTTTTCAGCAGGTTTCACACGGAGACCGAGATGATGCGCTACCTGCGGCGACTCGCCGACAAGGACCTCGCGCTCGATCGAACGATGATCCCCCTCGGCTCGTGCACCATGAAGCTCAACGCGGCCGCCGAGATGATGCCCGTGACCTGGCCCGAGTTCGCGAACGTGCACCCGTTCGCACCGGACGATGAGACCGTGGGTTACCGCGAGATGATCAGTCAACTCGAGCAGATGATGGCCACCATCACCGGTTACGACGCGGTCAGCCTGCAGCCCAACGCGGGCAGTCAAGGTGAGTTCGCCGGGCTCCTCGCCATCCGCGCGTACCACCGCAGCCGTGGCGACGAGCAGCGCACCGTGTGCCTCATCCCCTCCAGCGCCCACGGCACCAACGCTGCCAGTGCAGTGATGGCCGGCCTCAAGGTGGTGGTGGTTGCGTGCGATGACCAGGGCAACATCGACCTGACCGATCTTGCAGCACGTGCGGCTGCCGCTGGCGATCAGCTTGCCGCTGCAATGGTGACCTACCCCTCGACGCACGGCGTCTTCGAGGAAGGCATCACCGAGGTGTGCAGCATCATCCACCGCCACGGCGGGCAGGTGTACGTGGATGGCGCCAACCTCAACGCCTTGGTCGGCCTTGCCCGTCCGGGCCAGTTCGGCGCGGATGTCAGCCATCTCAACCTGCACAAGACGTTTTGCATCCCCCACGGTGGTGGTGGTCCTGGCGTTGGCCCGGTCGCCGTTCGGTCGCATCTCACCCAGTTCCTGCCGGGTCATCCGTTGGGCCACGACCAAGCAGCCGGACCGGTTTCGGCCGCTCCCTTCGGTTCCGCGAGCATCCTGCCGATTTCGTGGGTGTATGTCGCGCTCATGGGTGCAGAGGGTCTGCGTGATGCAACCGCCGCAGCCATCCTCAGTGCCAACTACCTGGCGGCGCGACTCGACGATGCGTACCCGGTGCTCTACACCGGCGCGCAGGGCAGGGTCGGCCACGAGTGCATCCTCGACCTACGGCCCATCACGAAGGCCACCGGCGTCAGTGTCGACGACGTCGCCAAGCGACTGATGGACTATGGCTTCCACGCCCCGACGATGAGCTTCCCCGTGACCGGCACGCTGATGATCGAGCCGACCGAGAGTGAGAACCTTCACGAACTCGACCGGTTCTGTGACGCCATGCTGGCCATCCGCGCAGAGATCCAGCAGGTTGCCGACGGCGTTTGGGCCGTCGAGGACAGTCCGCTGCGTCTGGCCCCGCACACGGCCGAAGACCTGCTGGGCGAATGGGAGCGGCCGTACTCGCGAGAGCTCGGGGCGTACCCGCTGCCGTCGGTGCGGGCATCGAAGTACTTCCCGTCCGTGTCACGCATCGACGCTGCGTATGGTGACCGCAACCTCATCTGCAGCTGCGAACCCCTCGAGGCCTACGCCGACGCGTGAGCCAACATTGCGCTACGGTCCAGCGCATGGCAGAGAGTTCCACACCCGGGCTGGGCGACCTGATGGGTCTGTTCGGCAGTAGTAATCCGTTCGCCGGCATCAGTAAGTCGATGGCTCAGTTCCAGCGCGGCGTCACGCAGTTTCTGGACAGCGTCGAGAAGTTCAACGAGACGATGGATCAGCTCAATGGTGTCGCCAAGAGGGTGAATGGTCTGCTCGACACGGTCGAGGAACCGATCAAGGCGTTCGTGCCGCAGATCACGCGCACCATCAAGACGGCCGACGCGCTCGTCGATCAGCTCAGCGGGCCGATCGAAATGGTCGCCCCCAGCCTCACCCGCTTTGCCGAAACCATTTCGAACCCGACGCTGCTCTCGCTGCCCAAGGAACTCGGCGAGTTCATGCAGACCCTCGGCGACCTGGCACAGCGCTTGGCGCCTCTCGGCCAGATGGCAGAGACCGCCGGGGGCTGGTTCGGGCTGCGTCCGCTGGCGGGCCTTCGCGCCGGTGGCGGAACGGCACGAGCCACTCAGTTCACCAGTGCTGCCACTCCCCCGCCACCGCCTGCGTCCGCGTCGCCAGTCAAGAAGCCGGCCACCAAGAAGAAGGCGCCCACCAAGAAGACGCCCACCAAGAAGGCGGCGCCGGCGAAGAAGGCTGCCGCCAAGAAGGCGACGCCCACGCGCACGCCAGCAACCAGCCGACCCGCCAACAAGGCGCGCTGACGCGTTCGACGACCTCCGGTGACTACTTCCTGGCGACGAACGGCAACGCAACGATGCGGCCGGCCAGCATGGAGCCGCGAACATCGACGCTGAGTTCGGTACCGTCGGGTAGGTCTGGCGGCAGGAATGCCAACGCAATACCGTGCTCGAGCACAGGTGAGAAGTTCCCACTGCTGATGGTGCCGATCTGCGCTCCGTCGTGCAGCACTGGGCAGTCGGCCCGTGGCGGCCGTCGACCGTCGGTCGCGATTCCGCGCAGTAGGCGCGTGATACCGCGCTCGCGTTCTTGCGCCAACGCGTCGCGCCCGCGGAACTCGTCCTTGCCCCACGCGACCACCCAACCGAGCCCGGCCTGCAGCGACGTGATACCCGCCCCGAGTTCGTGACCATGCAGGGGCAATCCGGCTTCGAGGCGCAGCGTGTCGCGCGCGCCGAGACCAGCGGGCATGACGCCGCACGACATGATTGCCGACCACAGGTCGCCGGCTGCCTCGACCGGCACCGCGATTTCGACACCCGCCTCGCCGGTATAGCCGGTGCCGGCCACGACGCACGCGGCACCGTGCCAATCCAGCTCCTCGACACGAAAACGCCCTACGTCGGCCGCGGCAGCGAAGACCGCTGACAGCCGTTCCTTGGCCCGCGGGCCTTGCACCGCCAGCACTGCCCGCTCGTGCGTGGTTTCAGTACCGCCGATGGCAGACCGCACGCGATCGGTGTTGGAGGCATTCGGCATCACGTCGAAGACGTCGTCATGTACCCACCACACGATGATGTCGTCGAGTACCGACCCGTCGACTTCATCGAGCAGGTGCGTGTACTGAGCACGACCAGGGGCGACCTTGTGGAGATCGTTGGTGAACGCCCACTGCAGGCGATCGAGCGCGTCAGCGCCCTCCACGCGCACGGTACCCAGGTGCGAGACATCGAACACGACGGCGTCGTTACGACACGCAAGGTGTTCGTCGAGAGTGCCGGCCCTGTAGGCCACGGGCATCTCCCAACCCCCGAATGGCACCATCTTGGCACCGAGTTGGCGGTGGTACGAGTCGAGCGGACTGACCTCGAACTCCGCCATCAGACAGCCTGCGCAGCGACGAACTGTGACCCGTCAGGATCGTTGAGCTGCAGGAGCGACGCGTCGAGGTCGGTCTTCACGCTGCCGATCGCCAACACGTTGAGCACGCCTTGGCCGCCTCGGCGAACGATGTCGATCAGCATCTCGCCGTCGCACAGCAACACGTCGTTGCCGCTGATGACCAGCGTTGCCGTGGCAATGTCGGTGTCGGCCTGACCGCGCAGGTAGGTGAACGCCTTGCGCACGGACTCGAGCTTGATGCCCGCGTCGAGCAGGCTCTTGATGACGCGCAGCTCGAGCAGGTCGCGATAGCTGTAGGTGCGGCGGCTGCCGCTGCCGGCGGCGTCGGTGAGCGAAGGACGGATGAGGTCGGTGCGTGCCCAGTAGTCGAGCTGACGGTACGAGATGCCCACCACACCGGCGGCCTTGGTGCCGCTGAAACCAACTTCACTCATCATTGCCTCCGCTGGTGATCACACGCGAGTAACTACGCCTGTGTAACAGGGTTGCCATCGTAGGCCTGATCGGCTGCGACGTCAAGCACGCATCGCGCGAATCAATCGCGCGGTACGCGCGATTCAGCCAGCGAAATCGTCGGGACTGATGTCGTCGAGAAAGTCGCGGAACTCGTCGAGGATCGCTTCCTCCGTGACGTCGCCGGCCTCGATGGACGCCTCCACCGCTGCCTCGTCGAGCAAGGAGTCCTCGGCGAAGATGGGGGTCTCGGTGCGAACTGCCAACGCAATGGCGTCACTCGGCCGGCATGACAGCGTGCGAATTCCGGCGGTGGTGGTGAGGTGCAACTCCGCGTAGAAGGTGTGCTCGCGGACCTCGGTGATGACCACCCGAGTCAACGATGCACCGAGTGCCTCGATGACAACCACGAGCAGGTCGTGCGTCAGCGGGCGAGGTGGAACGATGCCCTCGAGAGCACTGTGAATGGCTGACGCTTCTGGACCGCCGATCAGGATGGGCAGGACGCGCGGACGGTCGGGGCCGACCTCGCGCAACATGACCACTGGCGTGTTGGCCGGCAGCTCCACGCGTACCCCGAGCAATTCCATTCGAACCACAGCGTGATGGTATCTGCCGCGCGGACGATCAGGCTTCGAGGTGGTGCTGCAACGCGGCGCTGAGTATTGCACTGCGCAGGTCGCCACCGTGGCGAGACAGTTCCGTCAACATCTGTGAGGCATGCTGGCGGCTCTGTGGGTTGCGCTGCCGAATCAGCGGTACGACCAGCTGTTCGAACAATGCCGCCTCGCGCTCGGCCGATTGGCGCCATGCACGCAAGTGTCGCGGCTCGATGCCTCGCTCCAGAAAGCCGGCGGCAGCGCGTGCGATCGCCAGGTCGGAGGCGGTGTACAGCGCACTGATGCCCGCTCCGCGCCCCGCGAGGAGACCGAATGATTCCAGTTCGGCCAGCTGCTTGCTGGTGATGCCTGCCTTGGTACACAACTCGCTCGCGACGTACGTGTCGTGTGCCGATTCGTCATCGGCGTCGGCGCCGCGCCCGGTGTCGGCTGCGATGGTCACGGCCACCTCGGCGCCGTTACCCGCGAAGAACGTCGCTGCCGGGTTGAGCGAGGGACGTGCGGGTGCGGCGGGCGGGGGCACTGCCGAGAGGCGGGGTGCAGCCGGCGGAGGAGCTGCGACTCGTGACTGCGCAGCCGGGTGGTGCGCCGTGGGCACGACGGTGCCCTCGGGAAGATCCAGTTCGCCCGTTTCATCGAAGCCGCTGTCGACCATGCCGGGCCCTCGTTCGAGCAGCGTGACATTGCGAAGACCTCGTGGCGGGGTCAGCGAGCCGGTCTCGTCGATCTCACCACTTTCGAGGCGATCGCGAATCACCCGCAACGGGAGGAAGTTCTCGCGCTGTTCACGCAGAATGACACGCAGCCGGTCGACGTCGAGGTCGTAGAACTTGCGATAGCCCGACGGCGTCCGCTCCGGGTCGATCAGACCCTGGCTCTCGAGAAATCTGATCTTCGAAATCGTGACATCGGGAAACTCCTCCAACAGGAGCGCGAGGACTTCACCGATCGACAGGTATGGATCCGGCATCGATTCAGCCGTTGCCCTTTTGGAAGAAGACCAAGCGGAACTTGCCGATCTGCAGCTCGTCGCCTTGCCCCAGTGGAGCCTCGTCGATGCGGACGTTGTTGACATACGTGCCGTTCAGCGAACCCGAATCGCGAACCAGGTACGAGTTGCCGTCGCGAATGACCTCGGCGTGACGCCGCGACACAGTGATGTCGTCCAGGCTGATTTCGCCATCGGTGGACCGGCCGAGACGAGTCACATCAGCCTCCAACGACAACGCGGCGCCCGCCTGAGGTCCGTTGCGCAGCACCAGCGACGCAGCCGCCATCGGCAGATTGCCGAGGTCGACGATGATGTCGTCGTCCGGGCCCGGGGCGTCGAGCAGTGGATCGATCTTCGCCAGCGTGATCGTGTGGTCGCCGAGGCGGTCGAGTATGCCGCCGCAGGACGAGCAGAAGGCCGCCTCCGGAGGGTTTCGATAGCCGCATTGGTTGCAGAACACGTACGCCATGGGGGTCAACCCTAACCGTCGATCAGAGCCTGATATGCCGCTGCATCCAGCAGGCCCGCGAGTTGGCCGTCATCGGTGAATTCGATCTCGCACAACCAGCCCGCACCGTACGGATCCGAGTTCAGCGTCTCAGGGCTGTCGCCCAGGGAATCGTTGACGGCGACGACCGTTCCGGTGAGCGGGGCGTACACATCGCTGACCGACTTGGTGCTCTCCACTTCGCCGAAACTGTCGCCGGCGGTGACAGCAGAACCGAGTGTGGGCACCTGCACGTAGACGACATCGCCCAACGCGTCTTGCGCGAAGTCGGTGATGCCGATGCGAGCACGGCTGCCACTGACGGAGATCCACTCATGATCGGAGCTGTAACGGAGCTGTTCGGGTACCTGCATGCCGGTCACATTAGCCGCGCGCAGCGCGACCCGCCTTCAAGCTGGCGCGGATGGTGGGCACATAGGTGATCGCGGTGTAGTAGCTGAGCACCAGGCCAGGGATACCCATCAGCCACGCCGCGGCGAGAAACCACTGGTGCGCAAAAAAGTCGCTCGCACCGAGCATGAAGCCGGGCAGCGCGAACATCAAAAGGAACGTGGCCGTCTTGCCCCACCAGGTCACGTCGAAGCGCTTCATACCGAAAAACAGCGTCGCGATGGCGATCACCCCGCCGAACAGCACCTCGCGGATGACCACCATCCAGAAGAACCACAGCGGTGGAATCCCCTTGATGAGGATGCCGCTGATGCCAACGATGAAGAGCAGACGATCGGCGGTCGGGTCGAACATCTTGCCGAATTCGCTGACCTGATTGAAGCGGCGAGCCAGCCAACCGTCCACCCAGTCGGTGGCCCCCAAGCCGCCCAACAAGAACGCTGCACCGGCGACGTTGTCGCGCGAAAACAGCATCCAGATGAACAGTGGAATGCAGCACAGACGCGCCAATGTGAACAGGTTCGGAGCGGTCAGCAGCATGTGCGACGACAGTTGTTGGTCGGTTGCGTCCGTTGCGTCCATCGCCGGTGAGCGTACTTGCGTACGCTTCGCTCATGAGTAACTCTTCGGGGTCCAGTGGATCACTAGCAGGCCAGGTCGCGTTCATCACCGGCGCCGGCTCCGGTCTCGGTGCGGCGTTCGCGCGCCGACTTGCGCGCGATGGCGCCATCGTCATCATCAATGATCTGCACCCCAACGCCGCTGCCGACGTTGCAGCCGAAGTTGGTGGCGATACGGCCATCTTCGATGTGTGCGACTCGGTGGCCTTCGACACCGAGATCGACAAGGCGGTCGAGCGGCATGGGCATATCGACATCCTCATCAACAATGCCGGCATTGCTCCCCCCACCGACCCGGACAGAGTGCAACAGGCCATCGCGAACCAGATGGCGCGAATGGAGGGACGCATCGCCGATCTGGTGCCGTCGAACAGCACGGTCGACCTCTCCGACGAGGACTGGGACCGCATGATCCGAGTGCACCTCTACGGCACCTTCTACGGCACCCGGGCAGCGCTACGGCACATGACGCCGGCTCGCAGCGGCGCTGTCGTCAACGTGTCGTCGGTGCTCGGCCTGCGGCCGATGGCGGGTGCCGTGCACTACGCCACTGCCAAGGCGGGCATCATCGCGTTCACCAAGTCGGTGGGTCAGGAGGTGGCACCGTTCGGGGTACGGGTCAACGCCGTGTGCCCGGGGTGGATCGACACCCCGCTGCTCGAGGCAATGGACCCGATGATGATCGCCGGCATCGTCATGCAGATCCCGCAGGGTCGCATGGGCCGGGCGGAGGAGCTCGCCGAGGTGGTTCGTTTCCTGTCCGGTCCGGAGAGCAGCTACTGCAACGGCGACATCTTTCCAGCAACAGGAGGGTTCGCCTGATGGCCACGATCTTTACGCACATCATCAACGGCGACATCCCCGGCACGTTCGTTCACCGCGATGACCTGTGTGTTGCGTTCATGTCGATCAATCCGCTCGCTCACGGCCACACGCTGGTCGTTCCTATCGAGGAGGTCGATCACTGGGTCGATCTCTCCCCGACGCTCGCCGCCCACCTTTTCGAGGTGGCGCATCGCATTGGTCGCGCGCAGCAGGCAGCCTTCAGGTGTGATCGGGTCGGTCTGATCATCGCCGGCTACGAGGTCCCCCACACGCACCTGCACCTGATTCCTACGGAGCACATGGGTCAGCTCAACTTTGCCAACGCGGCAAGCGAGGTCGACCGGACCGAGATGACCGATGCGGCAAGCGCAATCCGAGTCGAGTTACAGGCCCAGGCCGAGCTCGGCTGACTCGCCGGCCGCGGCGGGCAGGATCAGCTCGGGGCCTGAGTTACGAACATTGTTGACCGCAGTGCTGACGGCGTGCATGACCAGCAGGTCGTTCGGCGCCGGAACCAGCAGGTGCTGAAGGGCGTCCAGGTCGTTGTTGGTCGGGTCCAGCCACTCGTCCCAATCCGCCGGCGACAGGAGCACGGGCATGCGGTCGTGCACCGGTGCCATCGTGTCGTTGGCGGCTGTGGTGATGACCGTGCAGCTGTGCAACCACTCGGCATCCGGCCCAGCGGCCTTGTCACGCCAGGTCGCCCACAGACCGGCGACAGCCAGCATCTGGCCGTCGGCACGGTGGATGAACATCGGCGTCTTCATCGGCTTGCCGGCCTTCGTCAACGGAGCGCCCTCGCCTGCCTGCTGCCACTCGTAGAAGCCATCCATCGGGATGATCAACCGGTGCTTCTTGAACAGACCCTTGAACGCCGGTTTCTCGGAGATGGTCTCGCTGCGGGCGTTGATCATCTTGGACCCGATCTTGACGTCCTTGGCCCAACTCGGAACCAGCCCCCAATGAAACGGCTGGACTTCGCGGGCACCGCTGGCATCGGCGACCACGGCATAGACATCCTGCGTGGGCGCGACGTTGTAGTTGGCCGGCAGAGTCGCCTCGCTCTCGAACGAGGCGCCGAAGAACTCGGAGATCTTGTCTGCGGAATGGGAGGAAACGAAGCGACCGCACATCCGTGCGACGGTAGCCGCGTCGGCGCACGTTCCCGAGGGTTCCGACGTCAGCAGGTGTGCTCGACACCCCGAGCAGCGAAGAGCCAGGCCTCGGCGGTGTGACCGCTCCGACCTGGCTCCTTTCATTCGTCGGGCTGACAGGATTTGAACCTGCGACCCCTTGTCCCCCAGACAAGTGCGCTACCAAGCTGCGCTACAGCCCGAATGTTTCGATCGGGAACTCTACCGACTGAGTCTCATTTCGGCTCGCTGTCAGCTGAACAACTGCACGAGGCGCCACGTCAGATACACCACCAGTAGCACCATCATCAGTTTGAAATGCCACGGCGCCCTCATGTCGTCCTCATTGCCGTCCGCTCCGGCGGCCAGCTTGCGCAGGTTGAGGTTCTTGGCGGTGATGGGCTGCTGCGCGGCGACGTCTCGCCCGCACGTGGGGCAGGTGCCGTCCTCGTTCATTGCCGACGGCGCCATGTACTGGGCGCAGTCCTCACACCAGGGCATGTTGCTCCTATTCGCTGCGCTTTCGAACTCGCAGCTTGATGGGCGTCGAGCCGAAGTCGAACGCCTCACGGATGGAGCGCTCAAGGTACCGCAGGTATGTGTGCGGCAACTCGCGGTTGACGAAGAGGGTGAATGTCGGCGGGTCGGTGGCACCCTGCAGGGCGTACATGACCTTGACGCCATGGCCGGCGGGCTGGCGCTGCTGCGCGTCGGAGATGACCTTGTTGACATCTCGGGTCGGCACACGGCGGTGGTACTGCACGATTGCTTCCTGCAGTACGGGGCGCAGCTTGTCGACGCCCTTACCGGTGAGCGCTGAGATCTTCAGGATCGGCGAGTCGCCGGTGAAGTACAGCTTGCGTTTCACTTCCGCGGTGATCTCCAGACGGCGATCAGCGTCGTCGATGAGCTCCCACTTGTTGAGCATCACCACGATGGGGCAACCGGCAGCATCGACTCGCTCGGCGAGACGCTGGTCTTGACTGGTGACGCCCTCAGTGGCGTCGATGACCAGCAGTGCGATGTCGGACACATCGATTGCCCGCAATGCACGAACCATCGAGTAGTACTCGGCAGAGTCATCGATGCGGCTGCGGCGACGCATTCCGGCCGTGTCGACGAAGACAATGGGGCCGTCGGGAGTGTCGACCAACGTGTCGATGGCGTCGCGGGTGGTGCCAGCCATGTCGTGGACCACCGAGCGGTCGGAGCCCACCAGCCGGTTGAACAGCGTGCTCTTCCCCACATTGGGTCGGCCAACGATGGCGACGCGAGGCGGGGCGACGTCATTGGGATTCCACAGCTGTTCGCCCTCATCGTCGACGGGCACGTCGAACACCGGCTCACGCTGGCCCTCGGGCAGCATGCTGACCACGACATCGAGCAGGTCGCCCGCGCGCCGGCCGTGTAGCGCGCTGACCGCCTGCGGCTCGCCGAGGCCGAGCGCCAGGAACTCCCAGCGATCGTTCTCTCGGCGGTCGTTGTCGGCCTTGTTGGCAACCAGGATCACGGGAGCCTTCAAGTGCCGCAGCCACTGCGCCACCGACTCGTCATCCTCGGTCATGCCGACGGAGGCATCGACGACGAAGAGCACCACATCGGCTTGCTTCACGGCTGCTTCGACCTGACGGCTGACCTTCTCGTCGAGCTCGTTGCCACCAGGCAACCAACCACCGGTGTCGACGAGCATGAACGGCACGCTGAGCCACTCGGCCTCCACTTCCTTGCGGTCGCGGGTGACGCCGGGGCGATCCTCCACGATGGCCACCTGCCCACCGACGATGCGGTTGAACAGGGTGCTCTTGCCCACATTGGGGCGACCTACGACGACGACTGTGGGCAAACTCACGACACGCTCTCGATCACGACACGGACTCCAACACTTCAACTTTGACGTTCTCGGCATTCAGCGCCCGCCGAAGGGCAATACCGTCCGTGGGGATCACTTCGACGGTGCGAGGCAGTTCGGCAACTGTGGTGCCATCGAGGAAGCGGCCTTCACTGAGGCACACATCGGGCAGAAGGTAGCGGTGGCCGGCCGGCTGCTCGGCCAGCACGCGAGCGAGGTCGGCGCCAACCATCAGCCCGGTGACCGCGGTGTTGCCACCGAAGTAGTCGTTGGCAACCGGAATGATTCGAATGTCGGTGCGGCCCAACGAATCGACCAACGGACCGAGGATGCGGGCACCGAACTCGCCGGTGAGCACGCCGATGGGCGCATTGGGACGTGGTCCGAGGCGCACGCTGACCGAGCCAGCAGCACCGGCATCGCCATCGGTGGCGCAGCCACGCAGACCGGTGTCACCGGCGGGGTTACGCGGAGCGCGGTACCCCTCGGCGGGCGCCCCGTCGACCGCAGCGAAGAATCCGCTCAGCGGGCCGGTGGGTTGCGACACGGACCCGTTGAACTCGAGTTCGAACGTGCGCGCCATGCCGATGCCGTCCTCGTGCATGTGGAAGCCCTCGTACGTGTCCGACTCGGGAAATGCAAGGTCGGCCATCAGGTAGTACTCGTCGGCGGCGAACACCATTCGACGGCCCAGGATGCGCAGGAAGATCTCCTGCCAGTCGCGAATGGAAGTGACCATCGCGCGTGCCTCGTCCTGCGTATGCAGCCGCATTGCAGATTCGGCGTTGAACTTGCTGAGACCCAGCGGCACCACTGCCACAGATTCCAGCTCTGGGTACTGGTCGAGCACACCCAACATGGTCTGTTCGAAGACCAGGCCATCGTTGACTCCGGGGCACAGCACGATCTGACCGCGTACTGCAATGTCGTGGTCCAGCAGGGCCCGCAACCAACGCAGCGACATACCCCCGCGAGGGTTCTTCAGCATCCGGTTGCGCACCTCAGGGTCGGTGGCATGAATGCTGACGTTGATGGGCGACAAGCGTTCCGTGATCACCCGTTCGAGGTCGGCCTCGGTGAAACGGGTCAGCGTCGTGAAGTTGCCGTAGAGGAACGACAGACGGTAGTCGTCGTCCTTCAGGTACAGGCTCTTGCGCAGACCCTTGGGCAATTGGTAGATGAAGCAGAACTCGCAGTGGTTGTCACACGTGCGCACCCTGTCGAACACCGCACTGGACACTTCCGCGCCCAGTGGTTCGCCAGCGCGCTTCTCGATCTCGATGGTCATTTCGAGGCCGCCGCGCTGCACTTCCAGCGTGACCTCGCTGTCGTCGGCGGCGAAGCGCCATTCGATGATGTCGCGCGGTACGGTGCCGTTGATGGTGAGCACGACGTCGCCAATGGCAACGCCGGCCCGCTGGGCAGCGGAGCCGGGCGCGACAGCGGCGACGGTGGGCAGAGACATGGCACTCAAGGCTACCGGCGGGCCCACCACGACCGCCGCTAGCCTGGGCGGCGTGACCGTAGACCGCGTGCTGCTCGCCGAGCCTCGAGGGTTCTGTGCGGGTGTCGAGATGGCCATCAAGGCCCTCGCGTGGATGGTGCGCACCCACGATGCGCCGGTGTACTGCTACCACGAGATCGTGCACAACAAGATCGTCGTCGAGCAATTCGAAGCGCAGGGCGTGATCTTCGTCGACGATATCGATGAAGTGCCCGAGGGCATGCCCATCATGCTGTCGGCCCACGGCTCGGCGCCCGAGGTGGTGGCAGCTGCGCGCAGCCGCGGTAGCTATGTCGTCGACTCGGTGTGCCCGTTGGTGACCAAGGTGCACCACGAGGTCAAGGTCCGCGCCGGCAAGGGTCTCCGCATCGTCTACGTCGGCCATGAGGGCCATGAGGAGGCGGTCGGCACCATGGCGGTCGCACCGTCGTCCATCAGCCGGGTGGAGAGCGTGGCCGAGGTGTTGGCACTCCCCCAGTTCGACGAACCGGTGGCGCTGCTCGCACAAACGACGCTGTCGCACCGCGACTGGGAGGGCGTGGCCGTAGCCGTTCGCGAGCGCTACCCAGAGGTGTGGTCGCCGGGCCGCAGCGACCTGTGTTTCGCCACCACAAACCGCCAGTCTGCGCTGATGGCCATGGCACCGCGGTGCGATGCAATCGTGGTCATCGGTTCGGCCAACTCGTCGAACACCCGCGCGCTGGAGAAGCTGGCCATCGAAGCTGGCTGCCCACAGGTGTTTCGGGTGAATGGTGCGGAGGAGCTGCCCGACTCGCTGCACGGCACCGTTGGTGTCACCGCCGGTGCCTCCGCTCCAGAACAGTTGGTCGAGGCGATCATCGCCCGCCTCGCGCCGACCAACGGCGTCGAACTGCTGCGCGTCACCGAGGAAGACGAATACTTTCCGCCGCCGCGAAACATCCGCGATCTGCAGGCTGCCATCGGAGTGGCTGCCGCTGCGATGTGCGGCGGGCGCGTCGAACTTTCGACGGTGTTCGACGACCGCTGTCTGGCCGCCAGCGATGTGCTCGCAACGCTCGTGACTTCCTAGCCTGTCGGCATGCTCTCCCCCACGCTCGCCACATTCCGCCTTTTCCTGCATGTGCTCGCCGCCGCCATCTGGGTCGGCGGACAGTTCGCGCTGGCCGGTGTGGTGCCCACGCTGCGCAAGGTCGCACCCGCTACCACCAAGCCGGTGGCACAAGCCTTTGCCCGGCTGGCGTGGCCGGCATTCATCGTGCTGGTGCTCACCGGCATGTGGAACATCATGGCCATCGACATCACGAACACGTCGTCGGCCTACCAGGCGACAGTGATGGCGCACATCGCCATCGCTGCAGGGGCAGGCGTGTTCGTGGCCGTGCACCAGTTCGGTTCGACCACCCTGGCCAAGGCGCTCGGCGGCTCCTTGGGGGCGCTGCTGTCAGTGGGGGCACTCTTCCTCGGCCTCCTCCTGCGCACTGGCGCTGCCTGACCCGAACGCTCGCGGCGGTTCAGTCCTTCGTGCAGTCGGACGAGAATTGGCCCGCGTTCGTGTCGGTCGAGCCGCCGGGGCCGGTGACGGTGATGGTCACGTAGTACTGGGCGGTGGGGATCTTCACCGGCGTGGCGCCGTCGCGAGTGGCGGTGAACACCCCTCCGGACACACTGCCGTTCACTGTCTCGAACAACCCGTTCGAGACAGTGAAGTAAATCTTCATCTGTCCACTGGTCGCGTTGGAGACGCTCGCGGTGACCCGAACTTGGTCACCCGTGCACCTCAGCGACGTCCCCGAGGCCGGGGCGAGGGTGACGTTGCCGATGGTGGGGGCTGGCGGATTCGTGGCTGGCGGATTCGTGGCTGGCGGGTTGGTGGCTGGCGGATTCGTGGCTGGCGGGTTCGTGGGCGGCGGGTTGGTGGGCGGCGGGTTGGTCGCGGGGGGTACCGTCGGCGGTGCGGTCGGTGGCACCGTCGTCGTGGCCTCGACGGTCGTGGTCGTCTCCGACACGGTGGTCGTGGTACTCACTGAGGTGGTGCTCGTACCCGACGGCGGCAGCGTGAGTCGAGTGGGCAGTGACGCGGAGGGGACTTCTGCAGCCACGCCGACCTGCACCATCACTGGTGCACTGCGCTGGCCGTCACCCGTCACGACCAGCTGGTGAGGTCCGTCGGTGGCATCCCAGGGCAACGTCGCCGCGACCAGAGTGTCGAAGGCTTCGAGGTCGGAGGACGACGACACGATGGTGCCGTCCACCTCGAGCGAGAGCGACGAGACCCCCGATTCCGCAGTGGCGTGGGCGACCACGAACGCCGGTCCGGCGCTGATCAGTACGCCGTCATCCGGAGAGTCGATCCACACGTCGGCGCGCGCTGACGCGACACTGCTGGGCGCCGTCAGATACGCGGCGACACCACCGCCGACGAGGAGCAGCGGCAGGCCGACCTTCAGCAGGATTCCCGAACCAGCCACTGCAGCCTCGTTCACAGTCGATGTGTCACCGGGCGCGACGCAACGTGACAGACTATAAACACTTCGCGCCATCCGGTGCTGCAGGATGAACGGGGCGCAAGATGCGACAGCGGTGGCTCACGGTCACAGCCTTCACCGTCGCGATTGCAACACTCGCCGGCGGCATCGTCTACAACGTGGCAAAGCGGCGTGACAGCGGCTCGGACAAGCCCTCGTCCGTCGCTGTCGATCTCCCTGCACTGGCTCCGGCACCGCTGTCTGTTTCGCTGACCTCCTTCGTGGTCGACGGGCGTGCGCTGATCGGTTCGTCACCGTTGATCGCTGTCAATGCAGTCGGCGCGGCCATCAGCGAGATACGCCTGTACGACGGCGAGACGCTGGTCGGTCGGCACACGTTCACGTCGCCGGTCGCGCCGACCGCTGCGGCCACCTTCTCGTGGCCGGCGGTGCGCACTGGTCGCCACCTGTTGCACGCCACTGCCACCGGGGGCACCGTTGACCAGGTGGCACACTCAGCGACCACGCGCGTCGAGGTCGTCAACGGCCTGTTCCCGGTCGAAGACGTCCGCGTCGCCGCCAACGGACTGAGCCTCGATGAAGCGGCAGCAACGTTGGGCATCGATCCCTCGACCGCTGTCGTGATCGGCGAGCCGACGGCCGACGCTCCGAGCAGATCACCAATCGCCATCGCCGACGCGGGTGCTCCACTTCCGCGGGGCGCTGAGCTCGTCGTGCCGGCAGCGTCGGTGGCCCCAGCGCCCACGCCACTTGTCCCCGCGCCACCCACGGCAGGTGTGGTACCGGTCATCGCCGCCGCCCTCGACGGATGCGTGGCAACCGTCGCGACCGCCGGCGGGGACCTCGTCGTGTACGCGACCGCCGGCTCGGGTCCGGGGTTCACCGAGCTGGGTGTCGTCGCCTCCTCTGCGCCGCTCGTCACCAGCCAGCTGACGCCAGGGCAACACGTGTTCGTTGCGGGTGCTGCGGGCTCGCCGGCATCGTCCGCACCCGTGGCAGTCACTGCCGGGCCGGAGTGTCTTGCCGACCTGTGGACAGGCTCGGCCACTCTCTTCGACGGCGTGCTGACAGTCGAAAAGCCCGTCCCCGAAGTGTGGATGTACGTCGGTGTCGACGGTCAGCCGTTCCAACGCGTTCCCGCGGTCGGCACAGTGGCGGCGATCACGGGCTCTGCCGATCTCGGCCAGTTGATGCCAACTCTGTCTGGCAAGAAGATTCGCCTGGAAGTGTGGCAACCAGCGGCGAGCCCATCGGAGCCAGCGACCTTGGTGGCGCGCAGCGAGGCCACGATCCCACAGTCACAGGCCATCACCGACTTCCTCGGAGAGAGTGTCGAGGTACGACTGTACGGCCGCGACAAGGTTGGCTCAATCACCAGTCAGGGGATCGATCTGGCGGTCACCGACGTCGCGGTCGGCATGCAGTGGCAGGCGACGTCGTCACGGGTTGACAGCGTGCTGTGGCAGGTCCTCACCCAGCCGCTCGGAGGTGATGACCGCAACGCATCTCCGCCGATGATGATCGCCACCGGTGTGGCCGGTGAGACAGCGGACGCCCCTGGCAAGAGCGTGAGGGTCAGCAACCTGCCGTTGGGTGACTATCCGATCCCTGCGGCCGCGCTGACAGCGGGCCGTACGGCCGACAGTGATCAGCCATCGTTCGCCCTACTCACCGCTCCATCGTTCACCTCCATCGCGTCGATACCGAACGGCGCTGCAATCACCGCCACGGCTCTCGATCTCGCCGCGCTCGCCAGCGAGGTTGCGTCTGCACCGGTGCCGGCCCCGGGCGACCAAGTGTGGGTCAGGGCACTGCCGCTGTCGGGTGGACAGATCATCGGACCGCCCAGCAACCTGATCGCGGTGTCGCTGTTCGCTCCAGATGCGAAGGTCCCGGTGGTGTTCAAGGTCAATTCCTTGGCATTCGACCCCGGCTACGGCGGCAACTACCAACTCGACGGCTGTGTCCGGGTGACGAGCGTCCCGTGGACAATCGACCCCACCACCATGCAGCCCGCACTCCCTATCGAGCTCGTTGGCAGCAACCTCGACGCGTTCGTGATATCCCAGTTCTACGCAGCGCCCCGCACCTTCTGTGCCCACGACTGGGACCCACCGCCGTGCAAGGGGTCGTGCGCATTCTTCGAGGCCATCGTAAAAGGAGTGAGCGCTGTCGTCTCCGGCCTCGCGGCTGCATGGGACGTCGTCGCTGCGGCCTACAACGGCATCGTCACGCTCGCCATCGAGATCGCTGCTCAACTCAACCCGTATTGTCTGCAGGCCCGCGTCGCCGGGGCGATCGTCGACTCTGTCTTCAAAACTGAGGTGGGTGGGGTTGTCACCGACACCTGTACGGCAATTGCGCGGGCGGCAACCCGCGCTGTCGTGTCGGCGGTGATGGTCGGGTTCGGTCTGCCACCGACGTTGCCGACCAGTAGCCAGTTGTTGGCAATCGCCGAAGGCGATCTGAAGGGTCTCGCCGTCGAATACCTCAAAACGCTCGGCGTGCCGTGCGACGACATGAAGCTCTCGCCCGAGGAAGCACAGCTGGTGGCAGGGGGGATAGATGCAGCCGGCGGCGACGTTCCCATCGACACGTCGGCGGGTGTCGACGTGTGCGGGCAAATGATCGGCGCCGTCATCGGCGAGGTGAAGAAGACCATTTCCACGGCCCTGCAGCAGCAAGTAGCCGCAGCCACCGGCCTACCAATGCCAGCCGGCTACCTGCCTGGGTTCGAAGCGATCGTCGAACCACGGGCTCACTACAGCGGGGCGACCCTGCGCATCGACGCCGCGCCGAACGTCCAACCGCCCGCTGGGTTCAGCTGTTGGTTCAACGCAAGTGCCACCGCTGGCGAACGCGTGACAGGCTCGTTCGAATACCGCGAGTCGCTGTACGTGCGCTCCGGCAAGGGCGAAGTGCGGTTCCGGGTCGACACTTCGACCTTCAACATCTACTATGGCGGCACCGTTCATCTGCGCGAAGGATCCGACCTTCACGAGGGCAACGTCATGACACCGACGGTTCGGGCAGATCCTTCCTGCCTGCCGTCGCTGCAGGGGTCGAAATCGTTGCCGGCGCAGGCGGTGAAACCGCCGCTCGACCGCTGGAAGCCCGGCGAGGCGAACTAGCAGATTGCCAGCTGGCCACTCGACCTCAATGATCAGTTGCGAGGAACCTGGCTCCAGGGGACGTCGCGGTCGACGCGAACGTCGCCGGGCAGGCCCAAGACGCGCTCACCGAGGATGTTGAGCATTACTTCTGTGGTGCCACCCTCGATGGTGTTGGCGCGGCTGCGCAGGAACGCCTTCTGCGGGGTGGCGTACTCCATCGCGTGCTCGGGGCGCACCATTTCGTAGCTGCCGTAGAGGAGTGCGTCGGCGCCCATCAGGTTGACCAGGCACTCATAGATGTCCTGGTTGAGGGTGGCGCCGGCCATCTTGCTGATGCTGCCTTCCGGCCCCGGGTCGCCCATCTTGCGGTTGTTGTTGGCGCGGATGTTGGTGAGGCGCAGAATCTCGGCGCGGCTCCACAGCTTCATGACCTCGTCGCGGGTGGCGGCGTCCTTCTTCCACTCCGGTGCCTTCGCCCACTCGATCATCAGGTTGGCAATGGTGCCCGAACCGCGCTGCGGGATGGAACCACCGATCGACTGGCGCTCGTTCATCAGCGTGGTCAGCGAGACGCGCCAGCCGTCGCCGGGCTTGCCGAGCATTTCCGTCTCAGGAATGCGAGTGTCGGTGAAGAAGACTTCGTTGAACTCGGCCTCGCCGGTCATCTGGCGCAGCGGCAGGGTCTCCACGGTGGCGGCATGCATGTCGACGACGAAGGCGGTGAGGCCCGCGTGCTTGACAGCCTCCGGGTTCGTGCGCACGACCAGCAGACCCCAGCGCGACAGGTGGGCCAGGGTGGTCCACACCTTCTGGCCGTTGACGATCCATTCGTCGCCGTCCTTGACGCCCCTGCTGGACAGGCCGGCGAAATCGCTGCCCGAACCCGGCTCGCTGAACAGCTGGCACCAGATTTCCTCACCGGTGAACAGTGGGCGCAGGTAGCGCGACTTCTGCTCTTCGCTGCCCCACACCGCCACCGTCGGGCCGCACATGCCATGGCCGATGGGGTTGCGGTACATCGGGTTGGGGGCGCCCTGCGCATAAATGCGCTCGTTGACCACCTTCTGCAGCTTCGGGTTGAGGTCGAGCCCGCCGTGACCGGTGGGGAAGTTGACCCAGGCCAGGCCTTTGTCGAATTGTGCACCCAGGAAGGTGACCGCATCGGTGGTCTTGGGCGGGAACTCGGCCAGCAAGGCGTCGACCAGGTCGCTGACCTGCTGCTCGTCGGTGTTGAGCGGGGTGTCGGTGACAGTCATTCGGTGACTCCAGAAACTTGGGGTGGACAGGCGGAACGGCCCACGCAGAACGTTGGAATGCTAGTTGCCGAGGGCCAACTCAGCCGAAGCGAGCCACCACCTCAGCGGCATTGAAGGGTGAGGCCGGGTACCGCTGCGAGGGAGCGAGCGGCATCGTTGCCGGCGACGGGATCCATCTCGAGGACAATCTGCATGAATGCCCATGCGGCTTCCACCTGCAGCTGTTCGACGGTGCGCCACCCCCGCCCGTGCGCCTCGGCAGTACCCAACGCCGCGTAACGCAAGTACTCGCGCACGAGATCAGGAAGATCGGTGATGTGGTCGGCAAGTTCCGCATAGAGCGCAATGTCGCTGATGGCTTGGTGCCCTGCCCCGGCGAGGTCGAGCCGCCACGTCGGCGTACCGGCCAGTAGCTCCCACGGCCGATCGGCGTCGATGGTTGCGGGAGTGACCTGGTCCTGCTCGGAGACGACCAGCAGCGCAGGGACACCGACCCGGGCCAACAACGCGTCACTCATCGAACGGGTGTAGGGCTGAAAGCCGATGATCGCGCGCACACCTGGATGCGGCGCAACCCCCCTGCTGCCAGCGGTCACTGCGAACGCCGTGTACGCACCGTAGGAGTGGCCCGCCAACACGACCCGGGAAGGGTCGATCGACGACGCCACGTCGACAGGCACTGGGGCGCCGCCTCCGAGCAGCGCGTCGAGCAGCAAGTTCGCATCAGCGACACGGTTCACCTCGTTCGTGCGGTCATCGGACTGCGTGCCCGTGAGCCAGTCGAAGAGGGTGTCTCCCGGGTGATCCGAGGAGGCGACCACGGCTCCGCGAGCGGCGAGGGCTTCGCAGACCATCGAGTACGACATCCGTGTGCCCGTACGGCCGTGCGAGAACACCACAAGTGGGAACTGGCCATCGAGCGCCGGCGCGTCGTGCCGTGCTGCGACTCCGGTGAACGCGACGCCGGGAAACACTTCGTAGACGGATGGTGCGGCCGCGGAAGGTGCCGCGGGGTACCACAGGTCGATTGAAAGTGTTCGGCCGTCGCGCGCCTGGTTCACGAGCGAGATGGTGCGGCGACCGATGGGATGCACCGGGGCCTCCAACGGCGCTCCGGCAGTCAATGTCGTCACGTGTCGTCTCCGTTCGGATGGTGGACTTGCTCGCTGATCAGTTCCAGTGTCGCAGCCAGCGGGCATGCTCTGCTCGCTCCTGGGCCAACTCCGGATACGCGCCTCGCAGCGTGGCCAAGACACTCAGTGGTCCTGGTTCATCCATCGCCACCAGGATGTTCTTCAGATTGTTGAGCACGCGTAACAGGATCGAGCGAGTGTGCGTGGGCTGCACGAAGCGGCGCTCCAAGTCGCCGGTCATGCCGGTGATGCGCTGCCACGCCGGCTCGAGTTCATCGAGGCTGTAGCGGCGACCGCCGTGAAACGGGTCGGCGTATTCGCCATTGCACATGATCAGGAAGTGACCCGGCAGACCGATGCCCTCGATGGGTACGTCAAGTCGCCTGCCGACCTCCATGGCACACACGCTGAGCGTGATGGGGATACCCAGCCCGGTGTCGAGCACCCGGTGCAAATACGAGTTCGACGGGTCGCCGTAGTCAGCACGGTTTCCGGCCAGCCGACCGGACATGAAGAGCGCGGCGAGGATCGAGTCGAATGACGGGGCGCACTCGTCGGCCAGGTGGTCGAGGCCGACGATGACCTGACCGATGATCGCTTCTGCGGTATCGACCGGCCCGCCGCCACCGGTCTCGAAGGCGGCGCCGATGAGTGCCGCCATCGTGTCGAGATGGGTTTCCGATGCCGGTCGATTGACCAGTTCTGCGAAGCGGGCCGCCGGATCCATGCCGAGAACGTACCGTCGACTACGTTCGCCGCCATGTTTCCTGGCGCGTTCCTGAACACTCATCCCGACAAGCCCGCCATCATCATGGGCGGTAGCGGCTTCACGCAGACCTTTGCTCAGCTCGATGCAGCGGCCAATCGCCTCAGTCATCTGCTGCGCGCGGCAGGTGTCAACGCCGGCGACCACGTGGCGATCTGCATGGAGAACCACGACCGTTACATGGAGATCGTGTGGGGCTGCCATTACGCCGGGGCCGTGTACACCTGCACGTCGAGCAGGCTCACCAGCGGCGAGCTCAGCTATATCATCAACGACTGTGCGGCGAAGGTGTTCATCACCTCGCACTACAAGTCGGACCAAGCCACCGAGATCATTGCGAGCACCCCCGCGGTGGGGCTGCGCCTGATGCTCGACGGTGTCGTGGATGGCTACGACTCATACGAGTCCGCGGTCGACGATCAGCCTGCGACACCGGTGCCGGGCGAGCGCATCGCCGGCCTCGACATGCTCTACTCCTCGGGAACCACCGGCCAACCCAAGGGCGTGTCGCGGGCGTTCGTTCCCCAGCCGCTGGAGACCACAGCCAACACCGTCTCAGGGTTGCTGACACTGCTGTTCGGCGTCACGGGCGACAGCGTGTACCTGTCGCCCGCGCCCTTCTACCACGCTGCCCCGCTGCGCTTCTGTATGGCTGCCCAGCAGCTGGGCGCCACTGTTGTCGCGATGGAGCACTTCGACCCAGAGCAGTACTTGGCCCTCGTGGAAGAGCACGACGCCACCGTCAGCCAGGTCGTACCAACCATGTTCATCCGCATGCTGAAGCTGCCCGCCGAGGTTCGCGCACAGTACGACGTGTCATCGCTGCAATGTGTCATCCACGCTGCCGCACCGTGCCCGGTACCGGTGAAGCAGCAGATGATCGAGTGGTTCGGCCCCATCATCCACGAGTACTACGCCGGCACCGAGGGCAACGGTTTCGTCTACTGCAACAGCCTGCAGTGGCTGGCGCACCCGGGCACGGTGGGCACACCGATCGGCTGTGTGCTGCACATCTGTGACGAGGAAGGCCACGAAGTTCCCCAGGGCGAGTCGGGCACCGTCTACTTCGAGGGCGGCGCCCAGTTCGAGTACCACAACGATGCGGAGAAGACGAAGAGTTCGCGTCACCCCACCCAGCCGTGGAGCACGCTCGGCGACGTCGGTTATCTCGATGCCGACAACTTCCTCTACCTGACCGACCGCAAGGCGTACATGATCATCTCGGGCGGCGTGAACATCTACCCGCAGGAGGCCGAGAACGTCTTGGTCACCCACCCCAAGGTGATCGACGTCGCCGTCTTCGGCGTTCCCAACGACGACTTCGGCGAGGAGGTGAAGGCAGTCGTCCAGCCAGTGACGATGCCCGAATCCGAGGAGGAGGCTGCGGCACTCTCCCGGGAACTGATCGCGTTCTGCCGCTCGCAATTGGCCGACGTGAAGTGCCCGCGCACCATCGACTTCCGTGACGAACTGCCCCGCCACCCCACCGGCAAGCTCTACAAGCGCCTGCTCAAGGACGAGTACTGGAAGGCGGCCGGCCGCAGCATCTGAGGGCGACGGCGCCCGACGTCAGTGTGCGCTGGCGATGTGCAGACGTTGCAGAACGTCTGCCAATCGTTGGCTTTCCACTCGTCCGAAGACTGGCTCGGTGTCTCCAGCGACGACCTCGGTGAAGTGCCGGACCATCTCGGTATAGGCGTCGCTGCCGTCACACACCAGCGTCTCGACCGTACTGTCGCGCCGTTCCAGGACCAGCTCGCTGGGCTCCAATGGGCCCGGTGCGTGCCAACCCGGAACCGTGACCACAGCCTCGCTGCCGGTCACCGCCATCGAGCGATGCGGCGGTGCCTCGAACGACACGGCGAATGAGCTGCCGAAGCCCGCACCCCAGTCCACCCAGCCGGTCATCGCCACATCGACTCCGGCCATGTTACGAACGGCATTTGCCCCCACCACGACGGCGTCGCGGCGAGCCATCAGCATGAATGGCGCCAGGCAATAGATACCGACGTCGAACAAGGCGCCGGCACCGCGCAGGTCGAGGCGGTGGTCGCCACCGGCCATGTCCATCGGCCAACTGAAGGCGGCGCGACCGTTCTGCAGCCAACCCAGCTCTCCGGCTCGCGCCAAGTGCAGCAGACGACGCGCTCGTGGGTGGTGCGGCCACATGTAGGCCTCGAGCACCGTGAGGCCCGCCGCTTCGGCGTGGTCGAACACCTCCGCGGTGTCTGTCGGCGACAACGTGAGCGGCTTCTCGCACAGGACGTGCTTGCCGGCGTCGAGCGCCTTGTGCGTCCACTCGGCATGCAAGTAGTTGGGCAGCGGGTTGTACACCGCATCGACATCGTCGCGAGCCAACATGGCCGCGTACGGTGCCAGCGAGTCACCGTCCCGACTGGGCTCGGCAACGATGGTCTGCCCCGCCGCGGCGAAGGCGGGGCGCAGGCTCTTGCGGTAGATGTGACTCGAGCCGCCCAGCACGCCCCAGCGCAGCGGCCGACCAGTCACGGCGACAACACGACCATGCGAATCTCAGTCATCTCCTTGACGCTGTACGCCGGCCCCTCACGGGTGTTGCCGCTGTCGCGCAGGCCGCCGTAGGGCTGCTGGTCGGCACGCCAGGTAGGGACCTCGTTGACCAGCACGCCGCCGAAGTCGAGGGTCTTGACCGCCATGAGCGCCTTGGCGATGTCAGACGTGAAGATGGCAGCCTGCAGGCCGAACTTGGTGTCATTGGCCATGGCGATCGCTTCGTCGAGCGTGTCGTACGGCGTGACCGCCACGACCGGGCCGAACACCTCCTGCGAGCACACCTTCAGGTCAGGCGTCGCATTCGCGATCACGGTCGGCAGCAGCACTCCATCGTCTGTCAACGTGCCGCCTGTGGCGATGGTGGCGCCCGCCGCGCGGGCTTCCTGCACCCACGAAGCGACGCGATCGCGTTCGCTGCGCGAGATGAGCGCGGACACGTCGGTGGCTTCGTCCATCGGATCGCCCACGACGAGCGTCTTGACGTGCTCGACCAGCGCGGCAGTGAACTCGTCGGCGATGGAGCGGTGCACGAGCACGCGCTGGGTACTGATGCAGCTCTGCCCGGCGTGACTGAAGCCCGCCATCTTGATCTTGGCGGCGGCGGTTCGCCAGTCGCCGTCGGCCTCGATGATGCACGGCGCGTTGTTCCCCAGCTCCAAGCCGACCCGCTTGCGCGGTGCACGCGCCCGAATTGCCCAGCCGACATCCGGTGAGCCGGTGAAGGTGATGAGGGCAATGTCGGGATGGTCGACGATCGCGTTACCCACTGTTCCTCCGCTGCCGGTGACCACCTGCAGGTAGTCCGCCGGGAGACCGCATTCGTCGATCAGCATCTTCGCCAGAGCGATGCTGCTGAACGGTGTCTGGCTGGCCGGCTTGAGGACCACCGGGCAGCCGGCGGCAATGGCCGGCGCCACCTTGTGCACCACCAGGTTCAGCGGGAAGTTGAACGGTGCGATGGCGCCGACAACTCCGATGGGAACGAGAAGCGTGAAGCACAACTTGCCCTCCCCTGCCGGGATGGCATCGAGCGGAATCATCTCGCCGCCGAGCTTGCGCGCCTCGGCGGCAGCGAAGTGGAAGGTGCCGATGGCACGTTCCGCTTCTACGCGTGCGGTCCTGATCGGCTTTGCCGATTCCCGAGCAAGAATCTGTGCGAACTCCTCGAGCCGGTCGCTCAACCGAGCGGCAGCGCGATCAAGAATTTCAGCACGCTTCCACAGCGGGAGCGGGTTCGAATGCAGCGCCCCCTTCGCTATTGCAACGGCACGATCTACGTCAGCCGACGTCTGGGCAGGGATTTCCCCGATGACAGAATCGTCATAGGGCGAACGGACGGTGATCACATCAGTCATGTTTGCGACGATACTGTGCGCGATGAGTGCACGCCTCCACCCATACCTCGAATGGGACGGGCCGGTCCCATTCGCTCACCGTGGCGGCGCCAGCGACGTCCCCGAGAACACGATGCCGGCATTCCAATACGCCGTCGACGCCGGGTATCGGTACGTGGAGACCGACGTGCAGGTCACCGCTGACGGGGTGCTGGTGGCCTTCCACGACAACGACCTCAGCCGTATCTGCGGTCGCGCCGGTCGCATCAGCGACCTGCCGTGGGCCGAGGTGAAGACGGCACTCGTCGACGGCGCCGCCCCGATACCACTACTGGAGGAAATGCTCGGCGCCTGGCCCGAACTGCGAATCAACATCGACTGCAAGACGGATACGGCGGTACCCGCACTCGTTGCAGCATTGCGACGTTGCCATGCCCTCGATCGAGTGTGCGTCGGGGCATTCAGCGACAGTCGGATGAAGCGACTGAAGGCATTGCTCGGCGACAACCTGTGCACGGCGCTGGCTCCAATGGGCGCGGCCCGGTTGCGTTTCGGCAAGCCGCGGTCAGCCGCAGCCCACGCTGCACAGGTCCCTGTCCGTCAGGGTCCGCTGACGGTGGTCAACGAGAAGTTCATCGAAAGGGCACATGCATTGGGCATCAAGGTGCACGTGTGGACTATTGATGAACCTGTCGAGATGCACCGGCTGCTCGACCTTGGAGTCGATGGCATCATGACTGACAAACCACTGGTACTGAAGGACGTCTTCGAAACTCGCGGGGTATGGCGATGAGCGCACCGTTCAACACCACTCGCGCACCGAACCACATGGTTGCCAGCGCCGACGCGCTTGCCACACAGGCAGGTCTTGCAATCCTCACGGCTGGCGGCAACGCGGTCGACGCAGCCATCGCCACCAACGCGGCCATGGCTGTGGTGGCACCGCATCTTTGCGGGATGGGTGGTGATCTGTTCGCGCTGGTGCACGACGGCTCGGCGGTCCACGCTCTCAACGCGAGCGGTCGCGCCGGTAGCGGGGCGAGCGCCGCAGCAGTTCGAGCCGATGGACACAGCGTGATGCCATTTCGCCACGACGTCCGTACCGTCACCATCCCTGGATGCGTCGACGGGTGGAGCGAGCTGCTCGACCGCTTTGCCACGCTGCCACTCAAGACGCTGCTCGCGCCGGCGATTGCGCTTGCGGAGGGTGGCTTTCCTGCCAGCCCACTGCTGATCGGGTCCATCGCCCGGCTGGACCCGCGGGCGCGCGAGAATCTCCGCGAGCTCTGCAGCCAGGCCGTGCGGCCAGGCGATCGGGTCTGTCGGCCGGGCGTCGCCGAAGCGCTGCGCGCAGTTGCGACCGGTGGGCGCGAAGCCTTCTACGAGGGCGAGTTCGGTGCGGGCCTGCAAGCGCTCGGTGCCGGCTGGTTCACCGCTGGCGATCTCGCCCGCAGCCAGGCCGAATGGGTCACTCCCCTGTCGGAGAGCGCCTGGGATGTCGAACTGTGGACCATTCCTCCCAATTCGCAGGGGTATCTGACGCTGGGAGCAGCAGCACTCGCCAGCCGTCTTTCGTTGCCGACGGACCCCAACGACGAGTACTCGGCTCATCTCCTCATCGAGGCAGCAAAGGTCGCCGGTTTCGATCGGCCAACAGCGCTCCATGAGGCTGCCGACGGTTTTGCTCTCCTGCGCAGGATCGCAGCGCGCGCAGACTTGCTGAACACCGAGCGAGCTGGGGACTGGCCAATGCCCGCACGACAGGGCGACACCACCTACCTGTGCACCACCGATTCGGAGGGGATGGGGGTTTCGCTCATCCAATCGAACGCCTCCGGTTTCGGGTCATGGCTCGTGGAACCACACACGCAGATCAACCTGCACAACCGGGGTCTCGGCTTCGACCTCGAGGCCGGGCATTCGGCCGAGCTGATGCCCGGTGCTCGTCCACCGCACACGTTGTCCCCAGCACTTGCGACTCGCGGCGATGACCTGGCAGCGGTGTTCGGCACCATGGGTGGCGACGCACAGCCACAGATCCTGCTACAGCTTGCGGCCCGCCTCTTCCACTATGAGCAGTCGCCGGCGGTGGCGATGCACGCCGGCCGCTGGGCACTCTCGGGCCCGCTCACGGGTTTCGACACGTGGTCGGCGCGCAGCGGGCCCATCGTCGAGATCGAGGGCCACGCGCCCGCTGAATGGGCGACGGCCTTGACGGCACGCGGGCACGCGGTCAGTGTCCTGCCCGAGTACGACAGCGCGTTCGGCCACGCGCAGGTGATCATGCGCGACGCGAACGGCTTCTGGGCCGGCGCCACCGACCCGCGTGCCCGAGTGGGGTCCGTCGCCGGGGGCTGATCTGCCCAGTTTTGGTCACGTCATCGAGTGTCCAGAACCCCAGGCGAGAACAGTTGTTGTTCTATGCTAAAAATTGTCATGGTCAATGAACGACATCCCCCTACGGCAGGCCGCCTCGCAGGGGCGCGAGTCATCATCACCGGCGCTGCGCGCGGCATCGGCGCGGCAATTGCTGAAACCTTTGCCACCGAAGGTGCACGCCTCGCCCTACTCGACCGTGAGGGCGATCAGTGTCGGGCGACGGCACAACGGTTGGGGGCTGACGCGCTCGAGGTCGACCTGGCTGACCCCGAGAGTGCCCGAGATGTCACGCAGGCCGCGATCGATGCCCTCGGTGGCATCGATGTGTTGGTCAACAACGCCGGCATCCTGCACATGGCGCCCCTGCTCGACATCACCGTCGATGATTGGGACCGAACCTTCGACATCAACGTCAGGGCAATGCTGCTGACCACGCAGGTTGCAGCGCGGGCGATGATTTCGGCAACGCCGAGCGGTGGCTCCATCATCAACATGGCCAGTATGGGCGGCAAGCTCGGTTCCCCCAATCAGGCGCACTACGCCGCCTCCAAGGCAGCGGTCATCAGTCTCACTCGCGTGTCAGCCATGGAATTGGGCACGCACGGTATTCGAGTGAACTGCATCTGTCCGGGTTATGTGCTCACCGAGATGGGGGCCGCCACGCGGACCCCGGAGATGGTTGCCAGGTGGTCTGCCATGTCACCACTCGGCCGGTGCGCGGAGCCCGCAGAAGTTGCCGACATGGCACTTTTCTTGGCATCGCAACAAGCTCGCTATTGCACCGGGCAAGCAATGAACGTGAGCGGCGGAATGGTGATGCACTGATGAGCGGTTTCAGTCGGGACGCGACCACCCCACCAGCTATGGTTCCGCAGATGGGTACTGATCCGGCTCTCAGGTTCCACGGCGTCTCGATGGTCTACCCGGATGGCACTCATGCCCTGCGCGAAACCAGTTTCGACGTCTCCCCTGGCGAGTTCGTCACGGTCGTTGGTCCATCTGGCTGCGGCAAGAGCACGCTGCTAAAAATCGCGTCCGGACTCCACCACCCCACCACCGGGTCGATTTCCGTCGACAGCAGCGCGGTTGGCTACGTCTTCCAGGATGCAACCTTGTTGCAGTGGCGCAATGTGCAGAGAAACGTCGAGCTGTTGGCCGAACTCGACGGTGTCGGCAAAGCCGAACGCACCCGCCGTGCGGCCGAAGCAATCTCACTGGTCGGCCTCGATGGCTTCGAGAAGAAGTACCCGAAGCAGCTGTCAGGCGGCATGAAGATGCGCGCGTCACTGGCGCGCAGTCTGGTGCTCGACCCGAAAGTCTTCCTGTTCGACGAACCGTTCGGCGCCGTCGACGAGATCACACGCGAGCGCCTGAACGATGAGGTGATATCGCTGTTCGCCCGCCAAGGTTTTGCCGGCCTGTTCATCACGCATTCCATCAGCGAGGCCGTCTTCTTGTCCACCAGGGTGCTGGTGATGAGTGCCCGGCCGGGCCGCATCGTCGCCGACTATCCGATTCCGTTCGAGTACCCGCGTCAGCCCGAACTTCGCTTCTCCGCCGAGTTCGCAAGCCTCGCTGGCGAGATTTCTTACACATTGAGAGGAGCGCACGCATGAGCCACACCGACGAACACCAGGCCGACTCGATCGCGGTCACGCAGGCGGACGTCTTGTCACATGACGCTGACGCGGAACCGGTGCACGTCGACCAGCACGCTCCGGTTGCCGACAAGCCCGCTCATCAGTGGAGCACGATCCTCGGCCCGATCGTGGTGTTCCTGCTCTTCATCGGCTTCTGGGAGTACATGCATCGCGACGGCATGCGCAGCCTTCTGGGCAAGAAGCCCAGCCTTTTGCCCTCCCCCGTCACCGTCATCGACCAGGCGTTCCTCGATTCGGTCGTGCGCAAGCAGCTCTTGATCGGCCTCGGCTGGACGACCTACGCGGCGGCCATCGGGCTTGGCATCACCATCGTGCTCGGCATGGGACTGGCGGTCCTCATGGCTCGTGCGGTGTGGCTCGAGCGGTCGATCTACCCCTACCTCGTCGCGTTGCAAGCGACGCCGGTGCTGGCCATTGTTCCGATCATCTA
>DAORTY010000030.1:0-31161 GCA_035432905.1 Ilumatobacteraceae bacterium
TCGTCGTCGGTGTAGTACTCCTCGCAGGCCACGCAGTACTTGCCCTTGTAGACGTCGAGTTCGATGTCGCCGGCGTCGTAACAGCGCTGCAGCAACTCCGCCACGCCCAGCTTGTGGCGCTCCTCAGTGGTGCGGATGAAGTCGTCGTTGGTGATGTTCAGCCGTCGCCATGCGTCGGCGTACAGCGGGGCGATCTCGTCGACGAACGCCTGCGGCTCTTGGCCGGCAGCCTCGGCGTAGTCCTGCACCTTCTGCCCGTGCTCGTCGGTGCCGGTGAGGAAGTGGACATCGTCGCCCAGCAGCCGGTGCCAGCGGGCGAGGGCATCGCCGATGATGGTGGTGTACGCATGGCCGAGGTGCGGCTTGGCGGTGACGTAGTAAATGGGGGTGGTGAGGAAGTAACGCGACATGGAAAAGTCCTTTCAGGGAATGGCGAACAGCGGCTTGGTCAGGAGCCGGTGCACATTCGACGCGTGAAGGACTGATTCGTCATGTTCGCCAGCCTACGCCCGTCCCATCGGCCACCGTCAACCTGATTCGTCGGCCGCCGCTGTGTTCACCCAGAATGGTGACGTGAGTGAGTTCGATGACGCAACGCAGGTGAATGCCGATGGATCCGGTCGGATTCACGACGGCTGGGACATCAATGGCAATGCCAACGGCGGCTATCTGCTGGCCCTCGCGGCCAGGCACATGGTGGCCGTGAGTGGCCGCCCCGACCCGGTGTCAGTGACGGCGCACTACCTCTCGCCCGGCAAGCCCGGGCTGATGCAGGTGGATGCGGCGGTGGTGAAAGCCGGTCGTCGATTCGCGACCGTCAGCGGCCAGATGCACGCCAGCGGAAAACCGATGCTGCAGATGGTCGGGGCGTTCGGCGATCTCTCCTCGCCGGGTTCCGACTACGAGCACCTCGCGTCGGGGCCACCCGAGCTGCCACCATTCGATGACTGCGTGCCGCGCAGCCGCCGCCAGGGGGCGGTGGAGGTCGCGATGATGGATCGGCTCGACGTCCGCATTCATCCCGAGCACGCCGGTTGGGTGGAGAACGATCGCAGTGGTATTGCCGAGATGGCCGGCTGGTTCGGTTTTGCCGACGGTCGGCCCATCGACACGCTCGCGCTGCTGATGGTGTGCGATGCGTTTCCGCCGGCCGTGTTCCATCTGGACATGCCGCCGGGTTGGGTACCCACCGTCGAGTTGACCGTTCACGTGCGCGGAGTGCCCGCCCCGGGCCCGGTGTCGTGTGTGTTCCGTAGTCAGTTCGTGCAGGGCGGATTCTTCAACGAAGATGGCGAGGTGTGGGACAGCGCCGGGCGCCTGGTCGCGCAATCGCGCCAGCTCGGGCTCACCCCGCTGTAGCGGGTCGTTGGAGTCAGCGGGTGCGGGCCCAGCGAATGCCGCCGACGAAACCACCGGCGGCCAGGCCGACGGCGCCGACGGTCTGCGTGCTGCGACGGATGACCGCCTTCGTGCGCTTGCTGAAGACGACCACCGGCCACCCACGCTGACCTGCGACGCGCTCGAGCTTGGCATCCGGGTTGACGGCCACCGGGTGGCCGACGGCCTCCATCATCGGAAGGTCACTGGCGCTGTCGCTGTAGGCCCAACACTGGTCGAGGTCGAAGCCCTCCCAGCGGGCCAGTTCGGCAATGGCTTCCACCTTGCCGGCGCCGTAGCAGAAGGGTCCGGCGAGCTCGCCGGTGTAGACGCCATCGATGATCGCGCTGCGCGTCCCGATACCGGCGGTCATTCCCAATGCCTTGGCGAGTGGTTCGACGAGCTCGATGGGGGATGCGGAGATGATGTAGGTGGCGCGACCTGCGTGGCGATGCTGCTCCAGCAGTCGCATTGCCTCCGGGCGCACCATCGCCATCAGCTTGGGCACGATGTCGGCGTTGAGCGCCACGAGGTCGTCGAGGCGCACACCCTTGACCGCGCCGAGAATGCGATCGCGAACACCTTCGGACGTTTGGTCGCTGGCGCCGGCGAACTTGAACGCCACCGCACCGGCCGCATCACGCACGAACTGGTGGGTGGGGACCAGCTTGCCGCGCCAGGCGGCGATGCCCAGCACGAACGCGCTCGAGCCGCTGATCAGTGTGCGGTCGAGGTCGAAGAACGCAGCGCTCGGACCGGCGGAGTAGATGGGCAGGTCAGTCATGATCGTGTCAACGGGGAATGGTCAGTGCAAGGTCGTAGACCCGACGCTTGGCTGCGCCGGTGCTGGCCATCACGGTAGCGATGGCCGTCCGCCGATCGGCGCCATCTGCAAGTGCCATGTGTAACGCGGCGAGAACCATCGAGTCGTCTGCCGCCTCAGCCACGGGTGCGCCCTCGACAACGACGACGTACTCGCCGCGCGGGGCGCGTTCGGCCAGGTGTGTGGCAGCTTCGGCGAGCGTGCCGCGCCAGACCTCCTCGTGCAGCTTGGTGAGCTCGCGGGTGAGCGCGATGCGGCGTTCCAGCCCGCACGCGACACCAAGATCGGCGACCGTTCGCTCGACGCGATGGGGTGCCTCGTAGAGCACGGTCGTGCGCCGCTCGGCGGCAACCTCGGCGATGCGCTCGGTGCGTTCGCGGCCGCTGCGAGGAAGGAAGCCTTCGAACACGAACCGGGTGCTGTCGAAGCCGCTGATCACCAGCGCCATCACCAGCGCGGCGGGGCCGGGCACTGCGGAGACGACGTAACCCGCGTCCACGGCGGCGCGTACCAAGCGTGCGCCGGGGTCGCTGATTCCAGGTGTACCGGCGTCGGACACCACGGCCACATCGCTGCCGGCCGCGAGCAGGCCCAATACCTCGTCGGTGCGGGCCAATTCGGTGTGTTCGTTGGCCACGGCCAGACGCACGCCGCTGACGCCGGCGTGAGAGAGCAGCTTGCCGCTGTGGCGAGTGTCCTCGCAGCAGATCAGCGCGCAGGCCCGCATCGTCTCCACCGCCCGCGGCGACAGATCGCCGAGGTTGCCGATGGGGGTGCTGACCAGGATCAGCGTTCCGGTCACTCGCACAGCTCCAACTGGTCTGCGACCTTCAGGCCCCAACGCTCGAACGAGCCCGCCTTCGCCTCGACCACCGTGACGGCTTTCCTCACCGGCATACCGATGCGGTTGCGAGGCATGTGTGTGACTCTCAGGACCACGCCGTCAGCGTCGAGGTATGCAACGTCGAGGGCGAACTTCATGCCGATCGTGTGCACGCTGCGACACTTCGACAGCACCATCGCCCCCTCGAACGTCGTCCGGCCGAGCAGCCCGCGAGCGCGCGAACGACGGTCGTCTGCTCGCTCAGCGCTGGCCAGCACGTGGCCGCCGCTGACCAGCCAGCATTCTGCGATCACCATTTCCCTAGATTGGCACGTTCCGGCCGTCGGCGCTGGGCTCGCGCCCCGGTCAGAGCAGGGGAACGTCTGGTGCCGTGATCAGTTCCGGTGGGTGGTCGCCGCGCGTGTCATAGAGCGCCTTGCCGACCACGGCAGAGAAGATGATGGCGCCACCCAGCATGGCCAGCGGTGTCGGCGTTTCGTCGAGGATCAAGAAACACCAGATCGGGACGAAGACCATCTCTGCCTGTGCGAACACTGTCATCGGGACGGCAGGCACGTGCTTGATCGCCGTGTTGAACATCAGTGTGCCCACCACGATGATGACCGCTCCGTGAAACAGCCCGCGGGCGATGTCAGGGCCGGCGGGTATCAGCGGCCTGTCGCGCGCGACCGTGACGATGCCGCAGACGAGGATCATCAGGGCGCCGTAGCCGGGCAGTACCGGCGACCAGTCGCGAGTGGGGCTGGAGCGCAAGCTGATCGTGTAGATCGCAAAACCCACCGATGCCAGAAGGGCGGACGCGTTGCCGAGCATGTTGCCCGCCGCGAGGTCGCCGAAAACGGTGAGCACGAGGCCGACGATGCCGACTGCGATTGCGATGATGGTGGACCTGGACAGCTTCTCGCCGAGGAAACGCGTGAACACCACGGCGACCAGTGGCGTGAGTGAACCGAGGAATGCTGCGTTCGCAGCCGTGGTGGTATCGACCGCGTAGACGAACGCGAGGGATGCAAGAAAGAGACCGAGGTTGGCGAGAATCATCCAGCGACCGCTGCGCCATGCCCGAACGGTTGGGAATGGTTGACCCTTGAAGGCGGAAAGGATCTCGATCACCACGATGATTCCGATGGAACGCCAGATCAGGTACTGGAACGCATCGACGTGCTCGGACTGCCGCTTCAGCACGGCGCCGAAACTCCACACGATGCCCGACCCGATGGCCATCAGGGATGCGATGACAGGCAGGCGTTGGCGCTCCATGACGTGGCGAACAATAGCGGTACGGACGTACCGCCAACGTGCCAGATCGTCACCCCGTTGGTGGTGCTGTTGGCACCTGCTCGGTGATGACCATGGCTCGCTCGGTGATAGCTATGGGGGTGTGACCACGTCGTACCCGCCAACGCGCAGCTTTCAGCCGCGTCGACGAGCGCTGCCACCGGCGCGGGCGGCGCGCTACGAGCGGCTGATGGCCCAGTGGTCGCTGACGGTCGCTGGCGAAGGTTTGCGATTCGACGAACTGTTCCCCGGTACGGATGATGTCGTACTCGACATCGGTTTCGGCGGTGGCGAAGGGCTGATTGCCCTGGCAGCGGCCAGGCCACACGAGGCGATCGTCGGTCTCGATGTGCACACACCGGGTGTTGCGTCGGTGGTGGAGGCGATCGAGGACAACGGGTGGCAGCACGTGCGAGTCATCGAGGGCGATGTGCTGGAACTGCTGCCGCGCATACCCGACGAATCGCTGGCCGCTGTACGGCTCTACTTTCCGGACCCGTGGCCGAAGCAGAAGCAGCGCCACCGACGACTGGCCCGGCCCGACGTGGTGACCCAACTGGTCGATCGTCTCCGCGTCGGCGGCACGCTCCACGTCGTCACGGACATCGTCGACTACGCAACGCAGACCCTTGCCGTGTGCACCGCCGAGCCGCGGCTGCGCGGCGGTGTCGTGCCCCGGCCCGAGTGGCGGCCGGTCACACGCTTCGAGCGCCGTGGGTTGGCCGCTGGTCGCGAGCCCATCGACATGATCTTCGAACGGGCTCGCTGATGGGGTTCGACCGTTCCCGGCTCTATTCGGCTCGCCTGCGCGTGAACGTCTGCGCAGGTATCGGATTGGTCGCAGGGCTCATTCCGGCGCCGTTCGCCCCGTGGCAACTCTCGCTCATGGTCGGCTGGGTCGGGCTCACCGGCAGCCTGCTGGGATGGATCTGGTCGGAGAGCCTGCGCTGCGATGCAGCCGCCACCCAGGCGCGGTCCATTGCCGAGGACGACAGCCGCGTGACTGCCGTGGTGGTGATGGTGACAGCCAGCGTGGTGAGTCTGCTCGGTGTGGGCTTCGGGTTGGCGAAGGCCCGACATGTCGGCTTCCCGATGGAGGTCACCCTCACGGTCGTCGCCGTGCTCTCCGTGATGCTGTCGTGGTGCGTGGTGCACAGCATGTTCATGCTGCGCTACGCACACCAGTACTACATCGCACCCGTCGGCGGCATCGACTTCCCCGGCTGTACCGTGCCCGACTACCGCGACTTCGCATACTTCGCGTTCACCATCGGCATGTCGTTCGCGGTCAGCGACACCAACGTCACCAGCCAAGTGGTTCGTCGCATTGCGCTGCGACACGCGCTGGTCAGCTACCTCTTCGGTGCTGTCATCGTCGGACTCACGATCAACGTGATCGCCAGCTTCATCCAGTAGCGGTGGCCAGCCTGCCGATGCCGCCGTCGCGCAACAGCATGCCGGTGAGCGTGCGATCGAGGTGATGTTGGCGCCACAGCAGCATCTGCTGCGCGAGCGGCAACACCATCGCCGCGTCCGTCTCCAGGGTCAGCCAGGTCGGGTCCGTGGCCAGGTCGTAACACAGCCACTCGCCGTTACCGAACTGCACGTACGCGTGGGTGTCGGTACGAAGAACGGCCAGGTTGTACCGCTCCAGTCGGCGGTCCCAGTTCGGCTCGGTGACGCCGCCGGGAATGACGGTGTCGCGCCAGTCCCACTCGTAGTGGGCAGCGGTGCGCCACCGCTCAGGTGTCTCGCCACGCAGGAACTGCGTCAATGGGACTCCGTCGCACTGCAGGGGAACCGGTACGCCGATGGCCTCGCACAGGGTGGGCATGATGTCGACGTTCTCGGTGAAGTCGGTGACGACGGTGCCGTGGCCCGCTGGCTGAGCGGGGTCGCGGACGATGCCGATGATGTGGTAGCTGCTCTCGAACCAGCCGCACTTCTGCTGCAGGCCCTGGTCGCCCAGCTGCTCGCCATGGTCGGCGGTGATGATGATGAGCGTGTTGTCCCATTCGCCGCGGGCCTTCAGTGCGTCGCAGATGCGGCCGAGGTGGGCATCGACCTCGCTGATCATCCCGTAGTACTGCGCCTGCAGGTGGGCGAGTTCGTCCGGGTCGGTCGGGGCGCTGACCCAGGAGACGCTGAGCAACACGTCGTGCAGCCGATGACGATCATCGGTGATGGGGAGCGCCGGTGGGCAGTCCGCAGGGTCGTACATGTCGGCGTAGTGACCGGCAGCGGTGTACGGCGGGTGCGGGCGGATGAACGAGGTATGGGCGAACCATGGCTCGTCGGTGCCGTGCGCGTCGAGCCACCGCAGGAACTGGTCGGTGAGGAACTGGGTGACCGAGTGCTCCGCAGGCCGCTCGTTCTCCGTGTCGAGTGCAAGGTCCGGGTTCGTGACGATGTCGCCCTCGTACCCCAACTCGCGCAGCCACGCGAGCCACGGCGCGTGGCGTTCGTCGAGACAGAGCACTTCCTCGAACCCCGGCAACACACCCTCCCAGTTCGACAACCGGGGGTCGTGCGGGTCGCTGATCTGACGTGGGTCGGCGCCCTGGTCGGTGTACCCGAACATCACGGGTCGGTAGCCCGCTCGCAGGCCGGCACGGGCGACGTTGTCGAAGCCGAAGTCGAGTGGTGTGCCGTTGGCGACGACACGATTCGTCATCTGGTAGGTGCCGGTGTAGAGCGCGGCGCGACCGGGGGCGCATGGTGCGGCCTGGGCGTAGTGGCGGCTGAGCCGAACTCCTTGAGCGGCAATCGCGTCGAGGTTGGGCGTGCGCACGAGCGGGTGGCCGGCGCACGACAACGAGTCGCCGCGAAACTGGTCGAGCGTGACGAAAAGTACGTTCGGTCGCATCAGCGTGCGAGTTCTGCGCGAAGTTGGCCGAGGCCGATGGCCCCCAGCTTGAGGGCTTTGGTGTGCCATGCCTTGAGGTCGAACGCATCGCCATCGCGCGTTTCGGCGTCGGAGCGTGCCGCCTCCCATTCTCGCTGGCCGATCTTGTAGCTGATGGCCTGCGCCGGCCACCCCAGGTAGCGGTCGATCTCGCTACGCATGAACGCCTCGGTGTTGCCCGTCTCCTTGACTGCGAACTCGAAGGCAAGGTCGGGGTTCCACACTTCGCCACCGTGGAAGGGCGTGCCGTCGTTGAGCGTCGTGCCCTCCGGGATGCGGTAACCCAGGTGCATGCCGATGTCGATGATCACGCGCACCGTGCGCAGGATCTGACCGCCGAGGAAGCCCAGCCGATGGTCGGGGTTCTCGAACCAGCCGAACTCGTCACACAGGCGTTCCGCGTAGAGCGCCCACCCTTCGCCGTGGCCGCTGATGAACGAGCCGCGTTGGATGCGGGTGAGCGATGCGGCCTGTACCTGCGCATAGCCGATCTGCAGGTGATGGCCCGGTACCGACTCGTGGTAGCAGGTGGTGACGTCGCCCCACTTGGGGAACAGGGTGCGGCCCAGTGCCGGGTACCAGGTGCGGCCGGGCCGCGAGAAGTCTTCCGACGGGCCGGTGTAGTACGCAGCGGCAGCGCTGCCCGCGGGTGGGATGCGAGCTTCGCAACGATCGATGACCTGAGGGATCTCGAAGTGTTCCTTGCTGCGTGCGAGGGCTTCGTCGGTCATCTCCTGCAGCCAGGCCTGGTAGTCGCCCTCGGAGTGCAGCGCGCGAGCGGACGACGGGTCCGTGTCGAGCAGCTCGATGACCTCGGCGAAGCTGGCGCCGGGCAGGATCCGATCGCAGGTCGTGGCGATCTCGCCGCGCAGGTAGTGGAAGTCGCCCCACGCCCACTCGTACATCTCGGTGGGGTCCAGATCAGCGCCCAGCATCGCTCTCACACCCAGGGCGTAGCGCACCGGGCCGCAGGCGTCGCTGGTGTCTGCGTCGGGTGCGTAGACGTCGCGCAGGTAGTCGGCGAATGCCCCGAAGGCTTCGTTGGCACTGCGTGCCGCGAGGGCCAGGTCGGCCTGCGTGTCGGCCGGGACATCGTTGCGCTCGGCGGCCTCTTTGACGAGTGTGTCGAACCACTTGTTCGCGGACCAGGTGCCCACCTGGTCGGCCGCCGCCAGTGCCTGTCGGCGTGCTGCAACGGTGCCCCGGGATCGGCCCAGGTCGTAGGTCTCCTGCAGGCCGGCGAGGGCCGCGGGAATACCCTGCGTGCGGGCGACGATGTTGGCCCAGGCGTCGGCGGTGTCGCGTGGCATCAGGTCGAAGATGCTCCGCAGATGGCCGCCGGGCCAGGCGAGCGCGCTGATTGCACGCAGCCAGTTGCCGGCGTCGAAGGTGGCGAGCGAGAGTTCGAAGCGTTCGGTGATGAAGTCCAGTGCCCGTCGATCGTCGTCGTTGGTGATCGGCAGCGCGCGTACTTCGGCGAGCGCGTTGCGAAGGTGAGCGTTGCGCTGCTCGTGGCCCGTCGGCGACATGTCGGTGAGCAGGTGGTCGAAGCCCGGTATGCCTCGGCCGGTCGCCGAGTTCGGGTCGAGCGCTGATTGCTCGTCGACAAAACGGTCGGCGAACTCGAAGATGGGGGAGAGCGGGGCCTGCGACATGCCTGGCAGCGTAGACCGACCTGCTGTGAACCTCAGTTTCGGGAGGCAGCGACGTCGCCGTAGCTCAACGGTTCGAGGTCGTTGGGTCCAGCCTCGATGAGGGCCACGAGGGCGGCGGAGTCGATCGGTGAGCACGCCCACGCGTCGCAGCCGACATTGATCATCCGGTCGTGCTGGCGCCACCGTTCGTGGACGTGGCCGTGCAGCAGCCAACGCCCCTCGTCGACGGGCCGCGCGTCTGGGTAACGATCCAGATCCTGGCTGTCACCGCGATACGGGAAGTGGCAGGCGACCACGTCGTGACCGTCGATCGTCATCTCGATGCTGCCCTGATGGATCTCGGCAAAGCCGGCATCTTCGTAGCGTTCGACCCAGTCAGCGGCCTTCGCGCCGTGGCCGGTCCAGCAGCGATCGTGGTTGCCGGCGAGCAGCAGTTTGCGGCCCGTCAGTTGACGGACCAGCGGCAACGTCTCGGTGATGCGGCCCATGGCGACATCGCCCAGCACCCAGACGGTGTCAGCCGGCTGTACGAGGGCGTTCCAGCGGTCGATCAGCGCCCTGTTCATGTGGTCGACGTCGCGAAACGGACGACCTGAGTACTCGATGATGTTGGCGTGACCGAAGTGGAGGTCGGAGGTGAACCACGTAGTCATCACCACATTCTGCCGTGCAGACGTCGCGACGTCAGCCGGGGATCAGTTGCCCGGGTGCAACCGGCGCCGCCGGCGGGTCGCAATGGCCTGCCCGACGTGGGGCCAACTCGCCGAAGACAGCAGCCACGAGACATGCCACCCCGCCGACGGCGAGGCCGACGCGGGCTCCGAATTCCTCGATGATCCAACCCAGGAGCGGGCCGCCGATAGGGGTGGTGCCGAGGAAGACGATCGCTTGCAGCGCCAGCACTCGGCCGCGCATGGCCGGGTCGGCTCGCATTTGCACGATGGCCGTCGAGGCGGTCATGAAGGTAATGCTGGTGAGACCCATCAGCATTGCGAGCGGGAGTGCGACGCTCAATGTCGGGGCCGCCGCCAGCAGCAGCATGGCAACACCGAACGACGCCGCGCCGAGAACGACCTGGCGTACTGACGTGGATGTCTTGCGTGCCGTGTGCAACGCGCCGATCAGTGAACCCACGCTGACAACTGAATAGAGCAATGTGAAGGTGGTGTCACTGCCATGCAGGGTGCGCGTGACGAACAGCGGCATGACGACGTTGAAGTTGAAGGCGAGCGCGCCGATGATGGTCATCATCACCAGTGGCACCCACAGTTCGGGTACGGATCGGGCGTACCTGATGCCCGCTCTGACCTGGCCTTTCGAGCGTGGTGTCGGTAAAGGAACGCGGAGCTCCTCGGTGCGCATCATCTTCAGCCCGGCCAACACGGCCAGGTAGCTGAGACCGTCCACCAGGAAGCACCAACCGAACCCGACGGTGGCGATCAGCAGGCCGGCGAAGGCCGGCCCGATGACCCTCGAACCGGTCATCAACGCGGAGTTCAGGCTGACAGCGTTCTGAACGTTCTCCTGCGGAACCATCTCGACCACGAAGGCCCGGCGGGCGGGGTTGTCGAAGGCGGTCGCGAACCCACCGGCGAGTGCAACCAGGAAGAGCGCCGGCAGCGGAGGTTTGTCCATGAAGGCGAGAAACGCCAGAGCGAACGACTGGAGCATCGCAAACGACTGCACGATCATCAGTAGTTTGCGTTTGTCGCTGCGGTCGGCGACCAGGCCGGACCACGCGCCGAACAACAGCACGGGCAGAAACTGACAGGCGGCGAGGAAACCGACGGCAAGGCCGCTGTCGGTCAGCTTCAGCACCAGCAACGTCTGTGCGATGAGGGTGAGCCAGTTGCCGATCTGCGAGATCAGCTGGCCGCCGAAGAACAGCCGAAAGTTGCGCACATGCATCGACCGAAAGGTCTCACCCCACGCGTTTGCGACGCGCTGGTTCAACGTGACTCCTCGGAACACTCGTTGGCTGGCACTTCGATGATCTTCTCCATGACGTCGAGCGCAGCGTCGAGGCGCTGCCGCTCATCGGCGGTGAGGCTGTTCAACCGCTGCGCCAGCCATTCGGTGCGGCGCGTGCGATACACATCGAGTTGCTTGGTGCCCTTGCGAGTGACCGCAACGCGCGACACGCGGCGGTCGCTGGCGTCGGTGGTGCGAGCAACGAGGCCGCTGGCCATGAGTTTCTCGACCACTTTGGTGATGGTGGGGGGTGCCACCTGCTCGCGAGCGGCAAGGTCGCCGAGCGTGATGGGGCCCTGTTTGCTGATGGTCGACAGTGCAGCGATGAGGGTGGGGCCGTAACCGCTGTGATCCTGCTGCCGCAGCAGCCGAGCCATACGGGCGACGGACATGCGCAGACGACCAGCCGTGTCGTTTCGCGTCGTCTCGGTGCTCGTAACCACCCGACGAGTATGCCATGAATGGTTAGTGAGGTGAACTATCTATTTGTGGAATTTGTCACGCTGACCCAGTGACCTTGCGGTCGATGAAGAGTGCTATCAGATCGGCAACTTGGTGACCGAAGTCGCGTTCGGCATCGAACGCGTGCGGTACACCGTCGTAGACGTGCAATTCGACAGCTGCTCCGGCCGCCTTCAGTGCGTGATACATGGCGAAGCTGGCATCCACCGGTACCACTTCGTCGGCATTGCCGTGCACCAGCATCGTCGGTGGGAAGTGGGCCGCGGCGTAGGTCATCGGGCTGGCTTCGTCCTCGATCTCCCGTGTGACCTTGCCACCCAGCAGCAGCCCGACCATGTCCTGTGGATGTGCGACCCGCAGTTCGGTGGGTGGGTAGATGGCCACGCAGGCCGCCACCTTCGTCGAGACGCCTGGGTTGCCGCCGTCACCCTCCAACCGGCCGTCGTCGAGGCCGGCCAACATCAGCGCGAGGTGCGCGCCGGCGCTGTTGCCCGAGACGGTGATCTTCTCCGGGTCGATGCCGTAGACATCGGCGTTGGCTCGTACCCACCGCAGCGCTGCCTTGACGTCGTGGATCTGCGCCGGCCAGATGGCCTCGCCGGAGAGGCGGTACTCGGATGCGATGCAGACGAAGCCGAGGCGGGCCAGCAGGATGCCGTATCCGCGGAGTTGGGTTCGGTCGCCATTGGCCCAGCCGCCGCCGTGGATCAGAAGTATCGCGGTGCGTGCCAGACCGGGCTCGGGTGGCAGGAACACATCGCAGTGCAGGTCGCGGTCCCCGCCCGTTCCGAACGCGATGTTCTCTTCGACGCTCACGCGTCCGGACTGACGATCAGGCATGCGGCAGCGTTCCACAATTCGGTTGCCTGGCGTGTGTCAGGGGATGTGGATCGGGCCAGTGTCGTCATCGTCATCTGCAGTGGTGGTGACGATGATGTCGGTGACCTTCTGGTAGCTGGTCACCGATGACAAGCCCATCACGAGTTCGGCGGCAACTGCAGCGAGCAAGCCGGGAACGATGAATGTTGGTCGTCCAGTGGTCTCGGCGATGAACACCACGGCCGCGAGCGGAACTCTGTAGCCGGCGCCCAGGAATGCCGCGACTCCGATGATGATGAACAGGTTGAGGTCGAACTGGTTGACCGCGGTGCCGATGGCCGCACCGGCAAGGGCGCCACCGACGACGAGGGGGATGAACAGCCCGCCGACGCCACCGCCGGCCACGGTGACAGCGGTGCCCACGCAACGAAGTGCCAGCATCGCGGCGAGGATCCAGACCGTATGCCCTGGGCTGGATGCCCAGGCCACCACCTGGTAGCCGGAGCCGAAGACCAATGACTGGCCGATCAGCAGTCGACCCAGACCGAAGAGCCCGGCGAGCACCACGCCGGCAGCCAGAGCCGCCGCGAGCGGGTGGTCCCCATTGGCGACGACCTTTGCGTGTCGCAGCATCCAGGCGAACGCCCGCGCTCCGACTCCGGCGATGACGCCGACCGCGACGGCACCGAACAGATCGCGTAGGACGAACCCGGTGGCACCCTCGATGTGGAACAGCGGGTCGGTGCCGTTGATGGACACGAACGTGAGGTAGCCCGATGCGCTGGCGACGAGCGCTGGAAGCAGCATGCGCCGGGCAAGTTCGTTCTGGTACGGCACCTCCATCGCGAACACGGCGCCGGTTGCGGGTGCCTTGAAAATTGCGGCGACGCCCGCAGCCGCACCGGCGACGAGCAGGAGTCGGCGGTCAGCGTCGCGAAAGACGCGGGGGAAGCGGCGTTGAAGGTTAGAGCCCACGACCGCGCCCGAGTACATCGACGGGCCTTCCAAACCCATCGGGCCGCCGGAACCGAGCGTTGCCAGGGCCGCAATCATGCGAGCGACGAAGGGGCGCCAGCCGAGCGTGTAGCCAGCGTTGTGGAACGACTGGAGATACTCGTCGGTGGTGGATGCCGACACTCTGCCGCCGATGAAACGCCGCGCGGCCCAGGCCACGAGCAGTCCGACGCCCGGCACGAACGCGATCAGCCAGGGTGAGAGGCGCAGCACGCGGGTCAACGACACGTCCACGACGAGACGGTCGAATCCGGCCACCACGAGGCCGGTGATGACACCGACCACCGCCGCGAAGGTCACAACCTGATGTGACCGTGCTGCCAGAGCTTTGATCTCGTCGCGTCGGTGTGTGGGGATCCAGGTCGGGTTGTTCATGACCAGCCCAGCTTCCATGCGTCGTCGGGGAGCTCGCCGGCTGCTGCTGCCAGCGCATCGAACGCGTCGACGAGCAACCGGCGTTCGCCGTCGGTCATCGCGTGCACGATCGACTGGATCTCCGTTCGCCGACGATCCGTGACCCCGGCGAGTAGTTCGGTGGCAGCGTCGGTGATACCGACCATGACTTCTCGCCGGCTCTCCACAGACACCTGCCGGTCGATCAGCCCTTTGCGTTCCAGCCGATCGCACAACCTGGTGGCGGTAGACGGGTGGATGGACAACGCCTCGGCCAACGCTCCCACGCTCTGGGCGCCGCGTGACGCCAAAACCACCAGCGCGCGGTACTGGGCGACAGTGACGTCGTCATCCAGGGCACTCAGTGACCGGGCCGAGACCCCGACCAACACCCTCGACGCGGTCAGCACCGCTGCCACCGCCTTGCGTTGACTGGGCGGACCGTCGGCACTTCGCTGCTGCACACTCGATTCCTTCACGTGTGTGCATAGTAGCAATAGTTGCAGTCATGCAAGTGTTCGGCGAAATGTTTTGACAGGAAAATTCCTACGTCGTCGGAGCCGCCAGCACATCGGTATCCGGGCGGGCCAGCAGCTCAGCGATCAGGGGTGGCTCGAAGCGCCGCTGCACCGTGACGCCGTAGAAGTTCTCGAACAGGTCGGGCACTACCGCCAGTTCGACCAGTCGGCCGCTTGCCAGCTCGTCTTGCGCAACGACCGTTGGCATCAGCGCAATGCCGGCGGAATCTCGCACGAGCAACCGCAGCAGCGCCATGTCATCGACCTCCGCCCGCACGGTGTAGCGAATGCCGAGCTGTTCGCAGCGCAGGTCGAAGGTGGTGCGCATCTCGTTGTCGCGACCGGGCAGCAGCAGTGGCACGTGGGCGAGGTCGTCGGGGAAGTGGAACGGTGCCGTGTCGGGTCTGCCGACGAGGCTGACCGGCTGGCGAGCGATGCGACGGCAACGCCACGGGTCGGTTGCGCTCGCGTGGACCCGTTGGTTGCACAGCACCAGGTCGATGGAGTGCACCCGCAACCGGGACAGCAGCTCGGGCAGGCTGCCCGACACGAGCACGAGCTCCACGTCGTCGCGATCGAGCACGGGGCGGATGAAGTTCTCCTGGAAGTTGCGCGAGGCCGTGGCGACTGCCCCGATGCGCAGTACCTGCCGTTGCGCTCGTCGCCCCTCGCGCAGCACCTCGACGAGTTCATTGCCGGAGGCGAAGATGCTGTCGGCGTAGGCGAGGGCGACCTGGCCCGCTTCGGTGAGCGTCAGCGAGCGCCCGGTGCGATGGAAGAGCTGCTGACCGAGGTCGCCTTCGAGCTGCTTGATCTGGGCCGACAACGCGGATTGCGACACATGGAGTTGTCGTGCCGCACGGGTGAGGTTTCCCTCCTTGGCGACGGCCCAGAAGTACCTCAGATGGTGGAAGTTGAGCTGAGCCATGTCCTGCCGATCGTTCTGTGAGACAGAACAGATCATACGGAATCATGTATTGGACAGAACAACTATTCACCATCACAGTGGAGGACGTACCCCGCACGACCCCAGAAGGCTTTCGCATGACCGCTGTGCTCGACTCGATTCCACCTCCAACGTTCGCCTCGTGGACGTTTGCTCGCCGCGCCACCCTGGGCATGACGCTGGCGTCGATGGCGGTCGCCCTGGTGCGAGTCGCCACTGGGCCGCACCTCGACGGGTTGGTGCGTATCGACAACGTCACGGTGTTGGTGCTGCTGCTCGTCTCGCTCGTCGGTTCGGTGGTGGTGCGCTACTCATCGAAATACCTCAGCGGTGATGCCCAGGAGCAGCGCTACGTGCGCCGGCTGCTGGCAACGTTGGCGGCGGTCACGGTCGTGGTCGTGGCCAACAACGTGCTGCTGCTGGCCGCGGCGTGGACAGCCACCAGCCTTGCGCTGCACGGGCTGCTCACGTTCTTCGGCGACCGGCCGGTGGCGGTCGCCGTTGCGCACAAGAAGTTCGTGCTGGCACGCATCGCTGACGCGTGCATGCTCGGCGCGGTCGTTGCCTTCGGTGCCACGTACTCGACGCTGCGGATCGATGCGATCGTCGCTCGTGGTGTTGCCGCCCCGGAGTTGTCGTGGGGGGCGCGGGTCGGTGTCTTTCTCGTGGCGTTGGCGGCGGTGCTGAAGTGCGCGCAGCTGCCGTTCCACGGCTGGCTGATCCAGGTGATGGAGGCGCCGACCCCGGTCTCGGCTCTGTTGCACGCCGGCGTGGTCAACCTCGGCGGCGTGGTGCTGCTGCGCCTTTCCGGGCTGGTGGATCGCGCCACGGAGACCCGTGTGCTGCTGGTCGTCGTGGGCGTGGCGACGGCCGTCATCGCGTCGCTCGTGATGACGACGCGGGTGAGTGTGAAGGTGGCCCTCGCCTGGTCGACCTGCGCACAGATGGGGTTCATGTTGATGCAATGTGGGCTCGGCATCTGGGAGATGGCACTGGTGCATCTGATGGCCCACTCGGTCTACAAGGCGCACGCGTTTCTCGGAGCAGGCGGCACGGTACGCGAGACACAACGCCGGCAGCTCGTGTCGGCTGAGGTCGCACCATCCGCACGCTCGATTGCGATTGGGTCGGTCGTGGCAGTTGCCGGCACTGCCGCTGTCGGTGGGTTGTGGTCGGTGGTGCCCGGCACCGAGTCACTGTCGGCTGCCGCCTGGTTGCTGTTGGGCATCGTTGCACTGGCGCTGGTTCCGCTGACCACGCCGTTCCATCGTCGAGGTCACTCGCTGCTCGTTGCCCGTGCGCTGGCAGTACCGGTGGTGTATGTGGTGCTGCACGAAATCGCTGGCCGTCTCGTGCCACACGGGGCGTCGGCTCCGGTCGCCCTGCTCGTGTTCGCTGCCATCGGATTCGTCAGTCTGTTCGTCGTGCAGGCCGCCTTCCTCGTCGCTCCTCGTGGGCCACTCGCACTACGCGTTCGTCCGTGGATCTATGCCGGGCTGTTCCTCGACGAGGGCTTCACGCGCATCGCCTACTCCCTCGCCCGCCCGCCAGTGGCGGTGGACCGCGCTGCTCCGCTTCCTCGGAGCTCGTTCGCCCCCGTCCTGGTCGTCACCACCCTCTCCGAAATGAGCGACGTATGAACACCACCCTCGGCGCCACTGCGGCACTGACCCAGGCGATCGCCGACGCCTGTGAGCGCATCGCACCCACCTGGCCGCTCGACCGATTCATCGCGGTGAACCCGTACTGGGGTTGGCGCAGCTCTCCGATCACCGACGTGGCGGCCGTGCTCGGGACGCTGGCGGGTACGTCGTTGACGATGCCACGAGAGTGGTTCCTCGAGGAATCGGCCAGCGGCCGGCTCGCGGATCAGCATCTGGATTCAGCGGCCGCAGCGTTCGGCGCACCCGAACTGGCCACCGCGGCCCGCGGCCTGCTCGCAGGAGAGCACGCGCCAGTTGCCTCGCAGCGAATGCCACTGGTGTCGGACCTCGTCGACTCCGGCGTAGGTTCCGAGCCGGTGCCGGGTCGCACGTGGTCCGACCTGCTCGCTCATCAGATCGGCCAGCACTGTGCCGCGCACTTCGACGAATGGCAGGCCACCTGGGTTGCGGAACACGACGGTGGCCTGTTCGCCGCCTGGCGCACCGATCCGTCGGTGACTCACGGGTTTCGCTGGCGCAGCGGCAGTGCATGGGCGCGTGCGCAGATCGATGCACTTCCCGTGGCACCGATCGAAGCGATCGCAACGATCCTCGGCGATCTTGGAATTCAGATCGAGGCCACCGAGGCCTACCTCACGGCTGTGCTGTCCTCGGTGAGCGGCTGGGGCTCGTGGTGTGCATACCGGAAGTTCCAGGCGCAATTGGCCGATGGCGACGACGCGACCATGGTGGACCTACTCGCGATCCGGATGTCGTGGGAGTGGCTGCTGCTGTGTGATCTCGACGCGGGTGCACAGGTTCAGGCACGCACTGTCCTGACCGATGTCTGGAGCCGAGTAAATGCGGTGGTGGCCGCCAACCGCGAGTCGCAGCGAGTCGACTGGGTGTTCCAGGCGGCGCTCGAGCGGACGTACCAGGACACCGTGATCGGCGGCCTGGCCGCTGCCGTGCAACCCATCGACCTGCCCGACGTGCAGGCCGTGTTCTGCCTCGATGTTCGGTCGGAGGTGTTCCGCCGGGCGATGGAGCGTGTTGGCGGCTCACCGGTACAGACACGCGGGTTTGCCGGCTTCTTCGGGTTGCCGATCTCCTACACGCCCGCCGGAAGTGCGCTGTCACGGCCGCAACTTCCCGGCCTCTTGGCCCCGTCGCTGAGCGTCACGGACAGGGGTTCGCCGCAGCAGCAGGCCCGCTTCGACGGTCGCCACGAGTTGCTCGCCGAGCACCAGCGGTGGGACGAGTTCCGCCATCAGCCCTCGTCGGTGTTCAGCTTCGTGGAAGCACTGGGTCTGTCGTATGGCCTCAAGCTGGTGAAGGAGACCCTGCCCCAGCAGGGTCGCCCGGCGAAGTGGGAACTCGACGGTGTCGGTGCCGACGGATCTGGCGCTCGGCCCTGGTTGGCGTTGCTCGATGACGACCCGGTCGCTGCAGCGGCGTTGGCTCACCGGGTGCTGGTCTCGATGAGCCTGACCGAGGGGTTCGCCCCGCTCGTGCTGCTGTGCGGCCACGGCGGTCAGAGCGCCAACAACCCGCACGCGGCGGGTCTCGGCTGTGGGGCGTGCGGTGGTCAGTCGGGCGAGCTCAACGCTCGTGTGGCGGCCGAGTTGTTGAACGACACGCAGGTGCGCGCCGGGTTGCGCGAATTGGGTGTCGACGTTCCGTCGTCCACGTGGTTCGTGGCCGGTCTGCACACCACGACCACCGACGTGGTCGAGCTGTTCGACACCGATCTGGTACCGCCGTCGCACACGCAGCGTGTGGCCGAGCTCGAGGCACTGCTCCACGCTGCCGGCGATGGGGCCCGTGCCGAACGTGCGGTCGCGCTGGGGTTGGGTCATCTTGTCGGCGACCCCGGTCGGCTCGCCCAGGCCTTCTCGGAGCGGGCCAACGACTGGTCGCAGGTGCGTCCCGAGTGGGGCCTTGCGGACAACGCTGCCTTCATCGTGGGGCCGCGCTGGCGCACTCGGCACCTCGATCTGCAGGGTCGATGTTTCCTGAACGACTACGAGTGGGAGGCCGACCCCGAGTTGGCCGTCCTCACATCGATCATGACTGCGCCAATGGTCGTGACCAACTGGATCAACATGCAATACCACGCGTCCACCGTCGACAATCACCGTTACGGCAGCGGTAACAAGGTCCTGCACAACGTGGTCGGGGGCAACATCGGCGTGTTCGAGGGCAACGGTGGTGACCTACGAATCGGGTTGCCGATGCAATCGCTGCACGACGGGCAGACGCTGCGCCATCGCCCGCTCCGGCTGTCCGTGTTCATCGAGGCACCACGTGCCGCCCTCGACGCAGTGATCGAGGCGCAACCCGTCGTGCACGACCTCGTGCTGAACGGCTGGCTCACGCTGCTCCGCATCGAGCCATCGACCGGTGAGGTGGAGGAGCACACGAGCGCCGGCTGGACCCCGCGGCGGTGACGGGATGATTGGCGGCGGCGTGAAGCCCGCGAAGGGTGCCGACGCGCAGACCAAGTTCCTCAACTACCTCGGTCGCACCGTCTAACCAACGGAGGTCATGACGCTCGACGTGCGAGCATGACGTCGTGAGTGCCGTTCCGATCAAGCCGCGACGTCTGTGCGCGGGCGACACGGTGGCGGTGCTGTCGCCGTCGTGGGGCGGCCCGGCGACGTTCCCGCAGGTGTTCGACGCAGGCGTCGCCGTGTTGCAGCAGCGGTTCGGTTTGCGCGTTCGCGAGTACCCGACGACGCGGATGCCGGCGGGCGTGTTGCGTGGCGATCCCCGGGCGCGTGCGGCCGATCTGACCGAGGCGTTTGCCGATCCTTCCGTAGCGGCGATCTTCGCTTCGATCGGCGGCGACGATTCGGCGCGGTTGCTTCCGTATCTCGAGGCCCGAGTCATCAGAGCCAACCCGAAGATCTTCATGGGCTTCTCCGACACGACGGCATTGTTGACCTACTGCCACAGCCTCGGGATGGTGACGTTCAACGGGCCGTCGGTGATGGCTGGGTTCGCGCAGTTGGCCAACTTCCCGATGGCCGAGTCGCATGTCCGGACGATGCTGTTCGACGCACCTGTGTCTCTGACCTACGGGTCGTATCCCGAGTGGGTCGACTCGTACGCGGACTGGTCATCGTTGGACAACGCCAGTCGTGTGGGATCGTCACGTTCGCACGACGGATGGCATTGGCTGAACGGGTCGGGCGTACGGACTGGTCGGTTGTTTGGTGGATGTGTCGAGGTGCTCGAGTTCTTGAAGGGGTCGCGCTACTGGCCCACTCGTTCGTTCTGGGACGACCGCATCCTGTTCCTGGAGACGTCGGAGGACAAACCGACCGTCGACCAGGTGAAGTACTGGCTGTTCAACTACGGAGTGCAGGGCGTGTTCACTCAGCTGTCAGCGCTGCTGATCGGTCGCGCGCGTGGATACACCGATGATGAGAAGGCTGCGCTGGACGACATGATCCTTGGGGTCGTCGCCGACGAGTTCGGAGCGCGTGACCTGACGATCGTGACCAACATGGACTTCGGCCACACCGACCCACAATGGATCCTGCCGCTGGGTGTGCAGGCCTCGGTGGACTGCGCTGCGCGGAGTTTCGTACTGCTCGAGTCACCGTGCCAGTGATGCGCGCAGCGACCGTTCGCGACCTGATGGACTCGCGCCCAAGCTCAGCACCGAACGACGAAGAAATCGCGACCTCCCAGACACATGAACCAAAGGTTCGTGGACGGGACTCGACGGCAGGAGGACGCACCTGTATCCGATGGCTGTCTCGATCGTTGCGCGCGGTTCGGCTGCCTATTTCGCACAGCAAGAGCACCGCGGAGGTGGGAGCATGATCACATGGGTGCGTCCGGTGGTTGGTTCGTTGGGGATACGGCCTCGATGCGCTATTCCAGGGCCGGCCGAGTGCGTGGAGTTCTGCCGCGGTGCACGCGATCGGGCGGGTTCCGGATGGTGCAGCTCAATGTCGTGGGGTGGGCGGCGCTGCTAGTCCCTGGAGCCATTCTCGGTTTGGTTACTTCAAGGCTTCGCAGCGCGTCGGTGACGATGGGCGCCGCCATCGGTGCGGTGATTTCTTGGGCTCTCGGACTGGTCATTGACACGGTCCGGTGGCGTGCAAGCGACATCTGCTTCAGCTGTCCCGACGTACCCCGCGCCGCGCTTGATCGCCTCGTCGGGGAACTCCGAGGCCGCAGAGTCGAAGCGTCGATCGAGGTCGACATGCAAGGCCCGGACGCGGACAAGACGGTGTTCCAGATCCGCAGCCGAATGCGCTTCCGCAGGATCATCGAACGTCGGTTGGCAGAGCTGAACACCTCCTGAAGGCAACGCCGACTAGCGCATGCGCGGGCGGTCGCGTGTTCAACAACACACGCGCACTATCTGGTCGGAGCACAATCGACGCGACCGCCCAGCCCGCGAAACCCCCGTTACACGTTGAAGCGGAACGTCGGAGCGCGGCCGATTCGTAGCCGCTGACCTGCGACGCTGCAGCTCAGTCGCGTGGCGGAGTTCGCAGAAAGTATGCAGGTTGCCGGGTCCGAGCCCTCATCGCCAGGCGCGACCCATGACGTCAGGGTCATCGAGGTCGGCGAACGTCCCGGCGAAGCTGGTCAGGTCGGCGACCGAGACTGGTTGCATATCTCGCGCCCGAGCCAGTCGCCGCCGGATGTGGGCGGCTGCTCGCGAGAGCCTGCGCACCAAGCGCACGTCGATGTCGATCAGCGCCTCTGGTCGGTCACGAGGTCGCTCACCGTGCCCTCGCCGGTGATGAGGGGCGGAATGCGTGGACGTTTGGCAGCAAGCGCCGAAGTGGCCAAGTCGTCGGCGACCAGGCGATCGAGTTCGCAAACCCGCACTGCCCCGTCGTTGTCGTGGGCCGCGGCGGTCTCCCGGCTGGCGCGCCCGACGTTCAGATGGCGACCCAAACGATCTCGGAGCTCTCGGACCTTCCTTCTCACACGAACACGATTGCGCGACTGGGTGAGCAGATCCAACGAATTACCTTGTGATCGATATTCAGATCATATGATCGTATTTCCGATCATCATTGAGTACGCTTGCGACATGGACCTCAGTGCACCAGTCCTCGATGTGGCTCCCGCTGTTCGTGGCGCGCTGCTGCAGGCGCTGGCCCGGCTGGAACAGGCCGTCACCCGTCGACAGCTCGCCGCTGCTGCGGGCGTATCACCGGGCAACGCGAGTGCCGTGATTGAGGACCTCATCCGGGCGGGCCTTGTGAACGAGGAAGTGGCTGGTCGCTCGTCGATGGTGGTGCTCAACAGGAACCACCTGTCGGTCGGTCCGTTGCTTGCTCTTGCCGGCCTGCGTGGCGAACTGATCCGACGTCTGAGGGAACGTCTCTCACAGTGGCCCGACCTGGATGGCGCGTGGCTGTTCGGCTCCGTGGCACGGGGGGATGCGGACGGCGACTCGGACATCGACCTGCTGATCATCGCCCACGACCTCGAGGCGCCCGACCCGCACGCGCTCTTGTCGCGCCTTCAAGCCGACGTTCGCTCGTGGACGGGAAACGACCTGCAACTCGTGGAGCACACGCCCGAATCGTGGCGCAAGCTCGTGCGCTCGAAGAACCCGCTCGTCGAGCAGATTCGGCTCGACGGCATCGCGCTGGCCGGTGACACGGCCCTGCCGCTGGAGCCGAAGGTACTCCGTCACACCCGTCGTTCATAGTGTCGGATACCGGGCGGTCTTCCGCCTAGAGCATTGAGTGATCGCCTGGCACCTGTTCGCTTCCGGGCCGGGTTCGGTCCCTGCCCCGGTCAGCCGCGGCTACTAGTTTCTGAAGGGCAGAGTGATGAGTAGAACCCGCTTGGCATCTGGGCGCCAGATGAGCCTCGAATTGGGCGAAGGAGCGTGTTGGGAGGTGTTTGAGATCGATGAATCAGGCCAGCACGGTGAGGTCTTCACCCGCCGTTGGGTCGTCGAACTGATCCTCGATCTCGCCGGCTTCACGGCCGACCGAGACCTCGCCGCCATGGTGGCGGTCGAGCCGTCCTGCGGCGCAGGAGCGTTCTTGGTGCCCATGGTCGAACGACTCGTCGAGTCCTGCCGCGTGCACGGTCGGTCGCTCGTCGAAGCCCGGGTGGCTCTGCGTGCCTTCGACCTTTTGCCTGTGAACGCCGAGTTGGCTCAGAAGGCAGTGGTGAAGGTGCTGACCGACGACGGCGTCGAGTTGGTCTTGGCGACCGACACCGCAGCGTCCTGGGTGCGATGCGGTGACTTTCTGCTCACGGACCACGGTGACATCGGTGCCGACTTCGTTGTCGGAAATCCGCCGTACATCCGGCTCGAGGACGTCCCCGCCGCCCGAGGCGCCGCCTATAGACGAGCGTGCCCCACCATGCGCGGCCGAAGCGACATCTTCGTGGGTTTCATCGAGACGGGCCTCCGGTTGCTCGCGCCAGAAGGCGTACTCGGGTTCATCGTCGCTGATCGCTGGATGCACAACCAGTACGGCGCTGGCCTTCGGGATCTCGTGTCGACGGACTTCGCGGTCGAGGCGGTTGTGAGCATGCACGACGTCGCCGCTTTCGAGGAGCCGGTCTCGGCCTACCCGGCGGTGACGATCATCCGGCGCTCGCCGCAGTCGACGGCCGTGTTGGCGAACGCCAAGAAGTCGTTCGGCGAGAAGGAGGCCAGAGCACTTCTGAAGTGGTCGGGGTCTCGCAGCAAGCGGCTCAGCTCCCCATCAGTCAGCGCGGCGAAGCTTCCGACATGGTTTGATGCCGGCGCATCGTGGCCCTCCGGCGACCCAGCGAACCTCGCTCTCATCGCGGATCTCGAACGACGGTTCCAACCGCTTGAGTCGCGAGCGACTGGCACGCGCGTCGGCATCGGCGTCGCCTCAGGCGTCGATGAGGTGTACCTGACCAAGGACCCGAGTCTGGTCGAGGCCGACCGGCTGCTGCCGTTGCTGATGACGCGCGACACCAACGACGGTACGGCTGATTGGTCCGGCACGTACCTCGTGAATCCCTGGCAGGACGGGCGGCTCGTGAATCTCGCGGAGTTCCCGCGTCTTCGTGCGTACCTCGAGTCGCACGGGGCCTCGGTCAAGGGCAGGCATGTTGCTCGGACGAACCCGGATCGCTGGTTCCGGACCATCGATCGAGTCGAGCCCGGCTTGCTCGAGCGTGAGAAGCTCGTCATCCCGGAGCTCAAGGCCTTCATCCAGCCGGTGCTCGATTCGGGCCAGACCTATCCGCATCACGGTCTCTACTTCATCACGTCGGATCAGTGGGACCTCGAAGTGCTCGGAGGCCTACTGCTGTCGGACATCGCGGAGCTCTTTGTCGCCACGTACTGCGTGAAGATGCGCGGCGGGTGCTATCGCTTTCAGGCGCAGTACCTCCGAAGGATTCGCGTGCCGGACCCGACGTCGATCGCCAAGCGAGATCAGGCGGTCTTGAAGCGGGCGTTTCGGAACCGGGACCGAACCGTGGCGAGTGTCACGGCACGGCGGCTCTACGGCGTCGACGACTCGACTGGCCGGCAGTAGAGCGATGTCGAGCGGCCTCCCGAACTACGACGACCGCGTGCACGCCGCTGTCGTGGAGTACTGGAACGTTCGTCGAACCCAGGCCGAGCGGTCTCGTGACCTCGGGGTCGTGAACACCGGTCTCCGCGCGGAGGTGACCGGCGGGCGGCACATGAACGAGCTCGAGCTGCTCTTGGTGCAAGTGCTCGTCGATGCGGGAATCCCGGCGAAGATGCTTGAGGTCAAGACGCGCCCGGTCCCCGGCTACTTCCGCAGAGACAAGAGCTGGGACGTCGTCGTCACGGTGGCTGATCGGGTGCTCGCCATCATCGAACTGAAGTCCATCGTCGGATCGAATCCGGGTCAGAACTTCAACAACCGAACGGACGAGGCTCTCGGCCAGGCGATGGACGTGTGGAAGGCGGTCGAGCGCGGGATCATCGTCTCGCCGCTGCGACCGTGGCTCGGATATCTGATGCTCATCGAGGACAACGACGCATGGAACCGACGTTCGGCGGCGCGACGACCGGTGTGGCCATCCGATCCAGTGTTCGTCGATACGAGCGCTGCCGAGCGAGCAGCGATCTTCTTCGATCGCATGGTCCGAGAGCGGCTTCTCGATGCTGCCTGCGTAGCGCTCGCGCGAAAGTCGGACGGCAACGTGAGGTACACGCAGGAGACCCTGTCGTTCCAGGCATTCGCGGCTGCGATGTTCGGCCGGTGCCTGCAGTTCAAGGTGACGAACCCAGACCTTGATTGGGATTCGTAGTCGGGGTGTGCGTCAGGTCGCCGCAGACAACTCGACGGTGACCCTGAGGTCGAGAGCGGTGGCCACCTTCTGAAGCGTCGTCAGTGTGGCGCCGACACCACCGGCCTCGAGGCGGGCTACGGCGGCTTGGCTGGTGCCCATGCGGGCGGCGAGCTCGCGCTGGCTGAGCCCGGCGGCCTCGCGGGCGTCCCGAACCGTCTCGCCAACATCGAGGGCGAGGCGAGTCGCCTCGTAGGTCTCGTCGAGGTCCGAGCGTTCGCCGTCGGTCATCGCAGCGCGTCGGCGCTTCTTCAGTTCGTCGATCGTCGTGCGTGCCATCAGTCGTCCTCCTCAGCGGCGTGTCTCTTCGACCGACGGAGCGACACCAAAGATGATATCGAGCTGTGCGCAGCCGGCTGGCCAGTAACTGGGTCGCACGGGTCCGAGGGCTCTCCTGCTGACGGCCGAACGTCGGGTCCCCGCGACCGGCTTGGTCCCGGATTGGTCCTTCTCAGGTCATTCCTCCAAACGAACAGGGCGAAACTGAACGCACCTAGAAGGAGACAAAAGACCAGGTCAAAGGCACTACGGCCGAATCGCCGCAGATCGCGAAAGCCCTGCTACACGTTGAAGCGGAACTGCAGAACGGCGCGCGTATAGCGTCTGAGCTGGTCTTTCTCGACAGTGCCGTCGAGGGTGGTCCTTCTCAGGTCCTTCGTCGACGCGCTGGGCAGCTGACGCGGAGAGGGGCCAGACAACTGAGGGCACTCGTACGACGACGTACCGTTGGGCGTGAGCGAGACCGATGTCCGCGCCGAAATGCTGGGACGCCGATCGAAATGGCGCGCAACGGATTGTGCACCTGAGCCGTCGAACACTGTGTGATGACTCCCGACACTGAGCCAGGGCTCGCCGGCGGTCCGACCGGTCTCGCCGAGCTGTACGAGCGGGAGTGGTCACCGCTCCTCAAGATTGCATACCTGCTGACGAGCTCTCGGTCCACTGCTGAGGAGATCGTGCAGGACGCGTTCGTCCGGCTGCAGACGACTCGCACGCGGGTGCTCAACCCAGCGGCGTATCTCCGAACGGTGGTGGTGAATGCGTGCCGGGACGTGCATCGCCATCAGGCGGTCGTCGATCGGACTCCGCTGCCGGCGCCCGAACCGACCCTCGCCGAACACGACGAACTCTTCGACGCGTTGGCGCGACTGCCCTGGCGTCAACAGGCGGCGCTGGTCTTGCGATTCCATCTCGATCTCTCCGAAGAGCAGATCGCGACCACCCTCGACTGCCGCCCAAGCACCGTCAGATCGATCATCCATCGAGCACTCGCCACATTGCGGAAGGACCTCAGCGTATGAACGCCACACTCGAAGATCGGCTTCGTCGTCACTACGACGAGCGGACTCGCGACCTTCCGGACCGCGGCCCAGGTCTCGACGACGGCGCTGTCCTTACCCTTGCCCCTTGGTCCGACAAGCCGCGATCGAATCGAACCGCAAGGATCGCGTTGGTGATCGGATCAGCCGCGGCCGTTGCGGTCATCGGCCTGATCGTCGTGAACCGACCCACCAGCAACCAGCCCGCCACCGGGTCCAGCGGGACCAGCCTGCCCGCGGACTCGAACCCCGCGCCCGGCGAGGCGCTCGCGCCGGCCGAGACGTTGCCTCAGTCCGCCGACCTCACTGACACACCGGTCACGGTGGCAGGCAGCTCGCCGACAGCCTGGTATCGGTTGCAGCCCGACCTCGACATCTCGTGGTACCAAGAACCCTCCGGACAGACGCCACCGATGCTGTGCTGGCGCACCCCAGCAGGATCGGAATGCGTCCCCGGCGATGACCCTGTCAGTCTTCTCCCGCTCATCGTGCCAACAGCCGGTGGCCAGACGCTCGTCGTGACGTCCGAGCGCACCGACGTCGGGTCTCTCGACGTTCAGCTCTCCGGCGGCGATGTGTTGAGTGCACCCCTTGCTGTCGATGCCACCACCCGTTGGGGAGTGGCCCGCTATGTGCTGCCTGTCGGTCAGACCATTTCCGCAGTCGGCAAGGCATCAACCGTGCCCGGCGACGCAGCGCCGATTCCGGGCCAGACACTTCCGCCGGCTGTCGATCTGATCGAGGTCCCGCTCACCATCCCCGCCGGAAGCGCGCTCAACTACTGGCGTTGGCTCCCGGACCTCGACATCTCCGAGCGGCAGACCACAGCTGGCGGCACCGAACTGTGCTGGCGCACACCAGCCGGCACGGGCTGCATCGACGATTCGTTCAGCAGCCCGCAGGTCGGGGTCGTTCCGACCGACGGTGGAGTGATCTTCCTCGCCCGACCGGCACTGATCGAGATCACACCGACACCAACCGACCCGAACGCCGCCAAGTTCGAACTCGGTCCCAACCCCACGACGGTGACCGTCAACCTGTCTGACGGCTCGACGCTGACCGCCGAGATCAAGTACGGCGACAAGTTCGGAGTCGGCTATGCCCGCCTCGAACTCCCTACCGGTGTGACCGTCTCGACGGCCACATCGAAGTAGATCAGGATTGCTCCGACGAGACGGCCCTCAGCCGTTTCGTCGGAGTATGCCGACCTTCGATCCGATGGCGTTCTCGATCGCATCACGCAAGCGGTCCTCGTCGCCGGGGATCAGGTGGGCGTAGGTGTCGAGGGTGATCCTCGCCGAGTCGTGACCGAGCGCCATCTGCACCTGCTTGATCGAGCAGCCCGAGGCGATCAGCACCGACGCGAAGAAGTGCCGGAGATCGTGGAACGTGATTTCGTCGTTCAGGCCGGCGCGCTTGCGTGCCCGGCGGAAGTAGTAGCCCCACCGAGCGGCGTCGAGCGGGTGGCCGTCAGGGGTCACGATCACGCCGTGCTCGCCGGCCGGCCGCCGTGCGAGGTGTGCAGCGATCTCGTCGAGGACCCACTGGCTGGTCGGGATCACTCGGTTGCTTGCCCTCGTCTTGGTGGTCGTGAACCCGCCGCCTGACTTCTGCGTCGCCTGTTGCCACTGGCGGTCGACGCGGGTGGTGCGCCGGAGGAAGTCGATCCGATCGACCGTTGAGTCCGGCGGCCTCGCTGGATCGCAGCCCGAGCCCGGCACCGATGACGATCGCGCCTCGATACCAGGGATCGGCAGCGTCGAGGAGCAACTGCACCTGCTCAGCCGTGAGCGGCACGACGGATGGCGTCTCGACCCGCGGCAGTCGGACGCCGACTGCGGGGTTGGCGACGATCAGCTTGTCGTCGATGGCGCGCGTGAACGTGGCGCCGACGTGCTGGCGGACGATGCGGATGGTGCTGGGGGCGAGGACGTCGCCGAGCTCGGAGATCAGTGCCTGCACGTCGCCCTTGCGGATGCTGGCGATCGGACGGTCGCCGAACTTGTCGATCGCGTAGCGGAGCTTCTCAGTCGCCGTCTGACGGATCTTCGGTTTCCAGACGCCCAGCGACAGGTACCGTTCGGCGACCTCGCGGAACGGGGTGCGGCCGAGCACCGGGTCGGTGTAAGCGCCGGTCATCAAGCGGTGTTGCACGTCGACGAGGAACCGCTCGGCGTCACCCTTGCGGCGGAACTCCTTGGTCCGGTCGGCGCCGTTCGCGTGCTCGCGCCACACCGCTTGGTGCACCGTGGTCGAGACGGTGGTTCCGTCCTGGCGCTCCCGGGTCTTCACCCACTTCTTCACGTGGGGCATGGCCCAAGCCTTCACGTCGTGGACAGGGGTCGGATGCGGCGATCACGCGATGCCTCGCCCGTTGCGGCGCAGCGACTTCGGGAGCAACGCCGGCTCGACGACCTTCGCGTCCTGGAGCATCGCCCAGTAGGTGACGAGCTGCCGGGTGTCGCTGGGCCTCAACCCGAGCGGGTTGTCCGTGTCGGCGATGGCGTAGGTCATCCGGTACTGCTCGACGGCGCGAGCGCGGTCGCGCCAGACTTGCCGCCGCCTCGACCCGACCGGCGGGGCGCCGACGGCGCGTCGGAGGTAGTGGTCGCAGTCCTCCTCGGCTTCGATGACCGTCTCATCGATGCGCCTGGCGATGACGTCGTCGATGTGCCGGAGGTCAGCGACGCCAGTCGCGTGCTCGACGAGGTATCGGCTGCGCTGTGCGGTCGAGTCCTCCGCCTCAGTGACCGCAGTCGCGTGGTGAGCAACATCGGCGGCAACGCGGTCGATGACGCGATCGCGTTCGGCACGCGACTGTCCACGCGATCGGCCTGGCACGTAGACGCGACTGCGCTCGTGTTGCAGCTTCCTGAGCTGCTGCTCGGCGGAGTCGCGTGCGGCAATCAATTCCGGCAGGTCGGCAGTGCGGTCCGTGGGCGCGCGATCCACGATGGTGGTCAGTCGGCGCCGCTTGCGGATCAGGTCGGCAGTCGGCATCGACGAGAAGTGGGCGGCCCGGTCGAGGTCGATCGCGAGTTGCTGCGCTCGGCTGCTCGACAGTCCGGACCGGAGGACTTCGAGGCTGTCCCGCTCGACCGTCGGCGCGTGTGGCGGGCTTTCGAGGTCGTGCTCGAGTTCGCCGACGGTGACGATGTGGTTGCCGAGCCGACCCCGGCTGAGCGCGACGTAGCCCAGTTCTTGGTACAGGTCGTCGGTGGCAAGCAGGAACGCCCGGTCGCACGTCATGCCCTGGGCCTTGTGCACCGTCGAGGCGTAGGCATGGGTGAGGTAGCCGGCGTCGAGGTAGTCGGGTGGGAGGGTCGCCCGCTCTCCGGTGGAGAACGCAACTGTCATCGTCCGCAGGTCGAGGTCGACCTGGTCGATGACACCACGCGTGCCGTTGCGGACGCCGAGGCGAGCGTCGTTGCGGAGGGTCATCACCTCGTCCCCGCGCTGGTAGGCGAGCCCTCGAACCGACAGCTCCGGCCCGCCGAGTTGACCGGCGGCAGCGACGACGGTGCGAGCGCATCGGTTCAGGCTGGCGACGTCCTGGTTGCGCGACGCGAGCATCACGGCGTCTTCGCCGTCGACTCGGGCGGCCGCCCACCGGCTCACCATGGTCTCGACCGCTTCGTCGTAGGAGTCGGCGACGGTGATGCGGTCATGACCGTGATAGGCGTCCAAGGCGCGATCGACGTCGCACTCGCGAAGCTGCCGCAAGGCTTGCTGCTCCCACCGTTCGCGCTGGCGGCGGTTGGTGGTCAGCTCGGCACCGGGCATCCGCTCGGCGAGGGCGGCGAGCAGGCCACCGGCATCGATCTCAGGGAGCTGCTTCGGATCACCGACGAGAACGACCTTCGCTCCGGCCCTCTCGGCGTGGTCGAGTGCGCGAGCGAGGACGCGTGTGCCGACCATCCCGGCTTCGTCGATCACGAGCACGGTGTTTGGTTCCATCGACGTTCGGTCGAGCCGTCCCAACAATCGCGTCAACGTCGAGGACGGGATGCCGGCGGCCGACTGGAGCTCGGCGGCGCGGGCGGCGAGCGCGGCGCCGATGACCCGATAGCCGGATGCCTCCCAGACCTGGCGGGCCGTCTTGATCGTGTAGGTCTTGCCGCTGCCTGCCAGCGCGGTGAGCACGTCCACGCCGTGCCCTGAGGAGCCCAGGTGTTCGACGACGGCACCTTGGTCGTCAGGCAGCGACCGCACGGCCTCGGCCAGCGACTGCGCGTCGACCAGGCCGACACCGGCTCCAAGGCGAGCGAGAGCTCGGTCGACCGTCCGCTGTTCGAGGGCGAGCAGCTCGCGCGTGGTCCACCGCGCTCCGGTCGAGGCCCGCGAGATCACTCGGCCGCTGTCGGTCCGGATCACGTCGTTGGTCTGGCCGGCGAGCGCCACGACCTCGGGGTGGCAGAGCAGCCGATCAGCGATCGCTTCGAGGTACGCGACCGATGCTCCGTTGCGGAGTGCTTCGGCGACACCGAGGAGAACATCTCGCCGGTCGAAGGACGACGATTGCTTCGTCAGACCGGCGGGGGAGAGCAGCACTGCCTCGATCGCGCGGACCTCGGCGAGGCCTCGATGCTCGGCCGGTTGCTGATCCATCACGGCGGCCAGTTGTCGCGGCCCGAAGTTCATCGCTCGGGCCTGCTCCCGCCACCGGCTCCGCAGCGTCGTCGGGTCGACGTCGTGCTGCTTTGCCTTGCGGGTCGTCAGAGCTGCGATCTCGGCGGCGCGAGGCGACGACTAACCGCCGATCGCGAGTCGCTCCTCGATCTCGGCACGGCGGGTCGAGAAGGTGCCGAGCACATCGAGGGGCACGCCCTCGATGTCGGCGATGCCCTTGATCGCCTTCGTCCAGCGGACGCCGAGCCGGGCGGTCAG
>DAORTY010000031.1:0-30553 GCA_035432905.1 Ilumatobacteraceae bacterium
GCCGCCTTCCATCCACCCGGCACCGTGCATCAAGAAGTTGACCCCGCCCATGATGGCGCCCCACAGCGAAAAGACACTCTCGTAGGCGGCTTGCATGTCGAGGGCATTGGCCGCACACACGTTGCTGCTGCGGTAGGGGAAGCCGTAGCGGCGGGCCATCTGGCCGCCGATCATGGCTGTACGCACGTACTCGGGCGTCCCGAATGCCGGTGCGCCAGACTGCATGTCGACGTTGGAAGTGAAACCTCCGTACATCACCGGGGCCCCAGGGTTGATGGTCTGCACGAACGTGATGCCGCCGAGCGCCTCGGCGTTCTGCTGTGCAACTGCGCCGGCGAGCGTGATCGGGGCCATTGCGCCGGCGAGCGTGAACGGTGTGACGACGATGGGCTGATTGTGCGCAGCGAATTCCATCATCCCCTGCGCCATCGGCGAATCCAGACGGAGCGGCGAATTGGTGTTGACGACCGTCATCACCGACGGCTCACGATCGAGCGTGGCCATGTCGATATTGCGAGCGATGCGCACCATCTCGAGCACGTCACGGTTGCGTTGGCGACCGAGGCTGTAGCAGTGGATGCCCTTGTCGGTCAGCGTGAGAATGTCGTAGCTGGCTTCGAGGTGGCGGATGCTGTGGTGAATATCGACGGGCTCGACGGGGTAGCCGCCGATGTAGTGGACGATGTTCAACATCTGGGCGAGTTTGAGCAGATCTCGGAAGCCTTGGCGGTCGCCTGTGCGTCGAACGCCCTGACGGTCGATGTAGTGGGGGGCGCTGGCAACGGTGCTGAAGGTCATCCAACGTCCCCCGACGCGCATGTCGTGGGCGGGGTTCCAACTGTGCAGGGTGAACTCGCTGGGCGCCTTCGCAGCGGCTGTCTCGACCAACTCGCGTGGGAAACGAACACGATGGGTGGATTCGTCGACGTCGGCTCCGGCCTCGCGCATGATCGATCGCGACTCACCGTCGATGAACTCCATGCCGATGCGTTCGAGAATGGTGAGGCTTGCCTCGTGAATGGACTCCACCTCGTCAGCAGACAGAACCTCGGTGGGGTTCAGTCGCATGACGGGTTGCCGAAACGGCTCCTGGTAGGGCAGACGCGGCCCGCGATCCGACCGAGCACGTCCGCCGCGGCGGCCCTCGGAGTGGGCGCCGGCCGGACGGATTGCGGCCGGCTCGACGGGCTCTTGCTGCATGTCGGTCACGGACGGCGACACTACACGTTTGGAGGAATTCCTTGTACGGTCGTATCAGGAATTCTGGGTGGCGCGATCGCTCGCGGCCGCGCAGCTCGAAGAGCTCTTCGCCGGTACGGTCGTTCCGCTATCATGCCACCGACCGAGCCGGGCACGCGGCCGGTGAGTGGCTGGAGACGGAGTTGTCGAATGACGCTTCTCAGTTCAATACGATCGATCTGACGGTCGCGCCGTCCAGGTCAGCCGAATGGCCGACCATTGCGCTGCTGGGGTCGTTTTTCGCTACCTGGCTCTCGGTGGTGTGGCTGCACGAATCGATCCCATGGCCGCTACAGCTCATCGTTCTGGTCCCGCTCGGCGGTTTGTGGATGTCGCTGGGCCACGAACTGCTGCACGGACACCCCACGCGTTGGAACTGGGTCAACACGGCCATCGGATCACTTCCGCTGGCGCTGTGGCTGCCATTCGGCCGTTACAAGTCGTTGCACATCGAGCACCACCTGTCCGACCTCACCTCCCCGGAGGACGACCCGGAGTCGTTCTACGTGTCACCACCGGCATGGCAGCAGGCTGGTCCGTGGCGGCGTCGCTACTTCTTGTTCCTGCGCACGGTTCCTGGTCGACTCACGATCGGCGTACCGCGGGGCATTCTCCGCTTCTGGCGCCGCGAGATTCGCCTCGTCGGTCGAGGTGGCGTCGTGCGGCCCTGGCTGCTCCACATCGTGACTGCAGCAGCGCTGTGCTGGTGGCTCTTCGGAATCGTCGGTGTGGATCCGCTGGTGTATGTCGTGGGCTTCTGTCTGGGTGGTGCCTCGTGCACGCAACTGCGTTCGTTCATCGAGCATGCCGCCGTTGCTGAAGGAACCCGAAGCGCCGTGGTGAAGGCGAGCCCGCCGATGGCGTTGCTGTATCTCAACAACAATCTGCATCACACGCACCACACGGTGCCGCAGGCGGCGTGGTACAAGATCCCAGCGCTGCACCGAGAGTTGGGGTCTGATGATGTCGCCGCCAGGGGGGCGGGGTTGTACGCGGGTGGCTACCTCGAAGTGGTGCGAACGTACTTCTTTCATGCGTTCTGTCAGCCCGATCACCCGTTGTCGCCGGGGGCGCGGCCGCGTGGCTCGCGTGGCATCTCTTGAGCGAGGCACCTGTGTTGGTGTCGCTGGCGATGTATTCGTTCGAACCGCTGCGACCGGCGATCACATCGTTGTGGTCGACAGTTCGTCAGCATCTTGGTTGGGGTCCGCCAACGCTCGAGTGGGTGGTGCCACCTCCAGAAGTGTGGCGACACCCCGACCTGCTGCTGGCGCAGGCGTGCGGCTGGCCGCTGGTGAGTCAACTGGCGGATGAAGTCGCCGTCGTCGGCACGTTCGACTACGACGTACCCGGCGCGGCAGGGGGTCGGTACCAGTCAGTGTTGATCGGCCGCAGCGCGTCGACCCTCGACGACCTGCGGGTACGGCCGGCGGCGGTGGCTGCGATCAACTCGACCGAAAGCCTCTCGGGCTGGGTCAGCCTGCAGTGCGCGTGGGGCGGCGTGCCCCCCTCCATCGTCGAGGCCGGCTCGCACCTGGGCAGTGTTCGGGCCGTCGCCGAGGGTCGAGCCGACATCGCCTCGATCGATGCGGTGACGTGGGCATTGATTTCGTCGCTCGACCCGGTGCTGGTGAGCGAATTGTCGGTCCTGGGAGCGGGGCCGGTCGTGCCCTGTCTGCCGTTGGTCGTCCCACTGCGTCACCGCGGCCAGGTCGATGCTCTGCGGGTCGCATTCACCCTCGCGGTCGCCGACCCGAATGCGGTTGAGGCCTGTACTGCACTGCGCATCCGCGGCTTCGTACCGCTCGACCTCGACGACTACCAGTCCCTGCTGACGTTGCTGCCCCCCGCCTGATCGGGCGCGAATCTCAGTCCCATCCGTCCGTGTTTCGCGCCCGTGGGGGCTGAGGCGGCCAATGGTGTCCGGGTTTCGCGCCCAACCGGTTGCCGGCTAGCGCGGACCGAGGGCTTGCTGGATCGTGCTGGCGCACCTGGCCACGGCGGCTCGGGCTGTGGCCAGCGCGGTGTCGGTCAGGCGGAAGGACGGGCCGACGACACTGACGGCGGCGACGACCTTGCCGGTGCCGTCGTGCACGGGTGCGGAGACGGCGGTGATGCCGGGCTCGACGGCGTCGAGCCGAACAGCAACACCATCGGCATCGACCTTGCCGGCCAGCGCAGCACCGACGGCGGACGAGCGGCGGGTCACGCGCTGGCCAAGCCAGCTGACGTGACGTACCGCGTGAGAGCCGGGCTGGCTGGCTATGTAGACGGCATGGCGGCTGTCGACCACCTCGGCCAGGTACGCGGACTCGCCGGTCTCGACGGCCAGCGCGAGCAGGGCAGCCTCGGCGAGGCGGGGAAGCGTGGCGGTGGCGGCGAGGTTGCGGGCGATACGCAGGAGCTCGGGACCTGGCAGATAGCGACCCTGCGCGTTGCGACCGGCGAACCCAGCCGTTTCGAGCGACCGCAGCTGGCGAAGGGCGGTGCTGGGCGACAGGTCGACCGCTCGTGCTGCATCGGCCAGAGCGATGCCGTGAGTTCCCGCACCCCCGCTCTCGTTGGTGGCATGATCGGCAACGACTCGTAGCAACGCCAGTCCGCGATCGGTGGCGCGGGGTTGCGACGCTGGAGAGGCTTGCGGCATGTTTCACAGCATGACATACTGTGTCACACAATGAAAGGGCAGTGCGTCTGATGAACTCGAGTGTGGAAGTGCTCCTGGGAAGCCATGGGGTCGAACTGTCCGACGTGGTGGGTGTTGCCCGCTCCGGATCGAAGGCGACGCTGGCCGCTGAGGCGTTCACTGCGATGAGTCGTTCTGCGGCCCTGGTGGACGGCTTCGTGGAGGGCCACACACCCGTGTACGGCGTGACGACCGGGTTCGGTTCCCTGGCCAGCACCCTCATCCCCGCCGAGCGCACTGCAGAACTGCAGGTTGCGCTCGTTCGCTCCCACGCCGCCGGTATGGGTGACACCATCGAGATCGAAGTCGTTCGAGCAATGCTGTTCCTGCGTGCCCGCAGCTTGGCAATGGCGTTCTCCGGTGCGCGGCCCGAGATCGTGGAGCTGCAGTTGGCGATGCTGAACGCGGGAATCACCCCAGTGGTGCGTGAGCACGGTTCGTTGGGCGCCAGCGGCGACCTTGCGCCGCTCAGTCACTGTGCGCTGGCCGTCATCGGCGAGGGTGAAGTGTGGGCTGGCGGCGAGGCAGAGCCCACGGCCGTCGCCTTCCAGCGCGCCGGCCTCAGCCCTGTGCAGTTGCGAGCCAAGGAAGGCCTAGCGCTCATCAATGGCACCGACGGAATTCTGGGCATGCTGTGTCTCGCGCTGCACGACCTGGGCGAGCTGGCACGGCTGGCCGATTTGACTGCCGCGATGACCGTCGAGGGGCTTTTGGGCACGGATCGCGCGTTCGCTGCTGACCTGCAAGCGTTGCGGCCGCAGGTGGGTCAGGCTGTCAGCGCCCGCAACATGACCCGCCTCCTTGCCGGTTCTGCAATAGTCGCCAGCCACCGCGAGGGCGACTCGCGGGTGCAGGACGCCTACTCGCTGCGTTGTACACCGCAGGTGCACGGTGCAGCACTCGACACCATGGCGCACGCTCGCATGATCGCCGATCGTGAACTGCAGTCGGCCATCGACAACCCGATGATCCTCCCGGATGGACGTGTCGAGAGCTGCGGCAACTTCCATGGCGCGCCGGTCGGCTTCGTCTGCGACTTCCTGGCCATTGCCTCCAGCGAACTGTCTGCGATCGCCGAGCGCCGCACCGACCGGATGCTCGACGTCGCTCGCTCGCACGGCCTGCCGCCGTTCCTCTCGCCGGACGCCGGCGTCAACAGCGGCATGATGATCGCGCATTACACGCAGGTGTCGATGGCGCTGGAGAACCAGCGTCTGGCTGTGCCGGCCAGCACCCAGAGCATGCCCACCAGTGCCATGCAGGAGGATCACGTGTCGAATGGCTGGGCGGCGGCTCGCAAGCTGCGTCGTTCGGTGGCAAACCTGCGTCGTGTCCTTGCCGTCGAGCTGGTCTGCGCCGCCGCTGCCATCGATCTGCGCGGCCCGCTGCAGCCGGCTGCTGGCACCGGCGCGGCGCTGCGCGTGCTGCGCGACCGGGTCGCCGGCCCGGGGCCGGACCGCTGGCTGTCACCCGATCTCAGAACCGCTGAACTGCTGCTCGCCGATGGCAGCGTTCTCGCCGCGGTCGAATCCGCCGTCGGCCCCTTGGAGGTGTTGTGATGTCTGGTCCCCGCCCGGTGCACGCTGCTCGCGGTACCGACCTGAACTGTCTCGGTTGGCCGCAGGAGGCCGTGTATCGCATGATGCACAACAACCTCGACCCGGAGGTGGCCGAGCGCCCCGACGACCTCGTGGTGTACGGCGGCACCGGCCGCGCCGCTCGCAGCTGGGACGCGTTCGATGCGATGGCGCGCACGCTGACCACGCTGAAGGCCGACGAGACGATGCTGGTGCAGTCGGGCAAGCCGGTCGGCGTGTTCCGCACGCACGAATGGGCACCGCGTGTGCTGCTGGCCAACAGCAACCTGGTCCCCGAGTGGGGTAACTGGGACGAGTTCCGTCGACTGGAGGACATGGGCCTGACGATGTACGGCCAGATGACGGCCGGTTCATGGATCTACATCGGCACCCAGGGAATCCTGCAGGGCACGTACGAGTGTTTCGCCGAGATCGGTCGCCGCAAGTTCAACGGCTCGCTGGCCGGCACCATCACGCTGACGGCCGGCCTGGGAGGTATGGGCGGCGCACAGCCGTTGGCCGTGACGATGAACGACGGTGTTGCACTGTGCATCGACGTGGAGGCGTGGCGTGTGCAGCGCCGCCTCGAGCACCGCTACCTCGACGAGATCGCTGACTCGCTGGAGGATGCTGTCGCACGCTGCATCCGTGCTCGCGACGAGCGCCGTCCGCTGTCGGTTGGCCTGGTCGGCAACGCTGCAACGGTCGTGCAACAGCTGCTGGACATGGACTTTCCAGCCGACATCGTCACCGATCAGACGAGCGCTCACGACCCACTCAGTTATGTACCGGTCGACCTCACCCCCGAGGCGACGGCCGAGATGGCGCGCACCAACCCGCAGGAGCTCATCCGCCGCAGCCGCGAGAGCATGGCGATGCACTGCCGCGCGATGGTCGGGTTCATGGACAAGGGCAGCGAGGTGTTCGACTACGGCAACAGCCTGCGCGCCGAGGCGAAGCTGGGCGGGTTCGAGCGGGCGTTCGACTATCCGGGCTTCACCCCCGCATACATCCGCCCGCTGTTCTGCGAGGGCAAGGGACCGTTCCGCTGGGTGGCGCTCAGTGGCGACCCGGCCGACATCGCTGCCACCGACAGGGCAGTGCTGGAGGAGTTCCCGGACGACGAAGGTCTGCATCGCTGGATTCGAATGGCGGGGGAGAGGGTCGCGTTCCAGGGCCTGCCCGCCCGTATTTGCTGGCTGGGCTACGGCGAACGCAGTCGTCTGGGGCTGCGCTTCAACGAGATGGTGCGCAGTGGAGACCTCAAGGCGCCGATCGTGATCGGGCGCGACCACCTCGACTCGGGTTCGGTGGCGTCGCCGTACCGCGAGACCGAATCGATGATGGACGGTAGCGATGCCATTGCCGACTGGCCGCTGCTCAACGCGATGGTCAACACGTCCAGCGGCGCCACATGGGTCAGCATCCACCACGGTGGAGGCGTCGGCATCGGCCGCAGCATCCACGCCGGCATGGTCGCGCTGGCCGACGGCACGGACCTGGCCGCAGAGAAGTTGGAGCGTGTGCTCACCACCGACCCCGGAATGGGCGTCATCCGGCATGCGGACGCCGGCTACCAACGGGCCATCGACGTGGCCGATGAGCGCGGCGTTCGCATTCCCATGCGCGAGGGTTGAGCCGTGCCGGTTCGCGACATTCTTCACGTTGGCAATCCGTTGTTGCGCGAGCGGTCACGCGAGATCACCCGTGACGAACTCGCGTCGCCGAAGATGCAACAACTGATCGACGACCTGATCGACACGATGCATGCCGCCAACGGGGCCGGTATCGCTGCTCCGCAGGTGGGCGAGCTGGTGCGCGTCGCCACCATCGAGGTCACCGAGAACCCGCGGTACCCGTACAAACCACGCATCCCGCTCACCGTTGTGGTCAACCCCATCATCGAGCCGCTCGACGACGAGTTGGTGGAGGTCAACGAGGGCTGCCTGTCGGTCCCCAACATGCGCGGCAACGTGATGCGCAACGTGAATGTGCGCGTCCGGTGGATGGATCGTGACGGCGGGGAGCACGACGAGGTTCGTCGCGGTCTCACGGCGGGCACGTTCCAGCACGAGTGCGATCATCTCGACGGTCTGCTGTTTCTCGACCGGGTGCACGACACCCGCAGCCTCACCACCTGGGAGCAGTTCGAACGCTTTCATCGTGCGGAGTTCATCGACCGGATCACCGCCTTCGTTGCCCGAGTCGGCTCCTGAGTGGCGGGCTTCTGGTGTGAGTCGGCGTGGTTGGGTGGCGATGCAGCGACTGCCGACGTGCTGGTGACGACGGCAGGCGATCGCATCACCGAGGTCGTCGCCGGCGTGCCCTGCCCGGCAGGGGTGGCACGGCTCACGGGGCTGACGCTGCCGGGAATGGCGAATGCGCACAGCCACGCATTTCATCGGGCACTGCGCGGCCGCACGCAGGTGGGCACCGGTTCGTTCTGGACCTGGCGCGACCAGATGTACACAGCAGTGCAGCGATTGAACCCGGACTCGTACTTTCGGCTGGCACGGGCCGTGTACGGCGAGATGGCAATGGCCGGAATCACCTGCGTGGGTGAGTTCCACTACCTTCATCACGGAGCGGGTGGCGTTTCGTACGCCGACCCGAACGCGATGGGTGCCGCACTCGTCGCCGCGGCCAAAGAAGCGGGTGTTCGCATCACGCTGTTGGACACGTGCTACCTGCACGGTGGAATCGGCGTCGGACCGAACGAGACGCAGCAACGCTTCAGCGACCGCGACGCGTCGTCCTGGGGGGCTCGTGCCTCAGCTGCCGCCTCACTCGGGTCCGACACCGCGAAGGTCGGTGCCGCGATTCATTCCGTGCGTGCCGTCGATCCGGCAACCATCGAACTCGTTGCCGCGTGGGCGCGCTCGAGCGAGGCACCGCTGCATGCGCACGTCTCTGAGCAAAAAGGCGAGAACCAGCAGTGCATCGACGCCTACGGTCTGACACCGACGGCACTGCTCGCTGAGCGCGGTGCGCTCGGGCCACGGTTCACCGCGGTGCACGCCACTCACCTGGCCGGCTCGGACATCGGACTGTACGGCGTGCAGCGCTGCACCGTCTGTATGTGTCCCACAACCGAACGCGACCTCGCCGACGGCATCGGTCCTGCACTGGCGCTGCGCGACGCCGGTGCCCGACTTTCGCTCGGAACGGATTCGCACGCGGTGATCGACATGTTCGAAGAAGCGCGGGCGGTGGAACTCGACGAACGGCTGGCTGCCCAGGTACGCGGCAGCCATGACGCGCCCTCACTGCTGCGTGCAGCGACTGTCAATGGCCACGACAGTCTTGGTTGGGCAGACGCAGGTCGCATCGAGGTCGGCATGTTGGCCGACCTGGTTTCGGTGCGCATGGACAGCGTGCGCACTGCGGGCAGTTCGGCCACGACGGCCATCGAGTCGGTCGTGTTCGCAGCCGGGGCGTCGGATGTGCACCACGTCGTGTCCGGCGGAGTCGTGATCGTCGCCGACGGCCATCATCAGCGGATGGATGTCGCCGGTGAACTGGGTTCCTCCATCCGGGAAGTGATGGCCGAGACATGACCGTGCGCACGACCGTGCTCGACAACATCGGCCTGCTGGTGACCAATGATCACACGGTCGGGGAGGGTGCCCTAGGTCTGCTTCGCGACGCGTCCGTCGTCTTCGCCGGAGATCGAGTGGCATCCGTCGGAGCCGCCGGTCAGACGGCCGACGCGCGAATTGACGCTGCCGGTGCGTGCGTCATCCCCGGTTTCGTCGACAGCCACACGCACCTCGTATTCGCCGGCGATCGCGGCGACGAGTTCGCGGCCCGCATGGCAGGCCGGCCATATGAGGCCGGGGGTATTCGGACATCGGTCGCTGCCACCCGCGCCGCCTCCGACGAGCAGTTGACGCTGTTGACGGCGACGCGTCGCACGGAGGCCCGACGTGCAGGCATCACCACGCTGGAGATCAAGTCCGGTTACGGGCTCGACGCACACCACGAGGCGCGGTGTCTGGAGGTCGGTCAGCAGTTCACCGGCGACACCACGTTCCTCGGTGCGCATGTCGTGCCGCCCGAGTTCGAGGGTCGCACCGACGACTACGTGCACCACGTGTGTACGGACATGTTGGCCGCTGCCGCGCCCCACGCCCGCTGGATCGACGCCTTCTGCGAGGTCGGGGCATTCGATGTCGATCAGTCGCGAGCCGTTCTCGCGGCCGGCAAGGCAGCCGGGCTCGGGATGCGGCTGCACGCCAACCAGTTGGGCCACGGACCAGGGGTGCAGCTCGCAGTCGAGATGGGTTGTGCGTCGGCCGACCACTGCACGTACCTGTCCGACGATGACATCCAGGCGCTCTCGGGCAGCGAGACGGTTGCAACATTCCTGCCAGCAACAGACTTCAGTACGCGTCAGCCGTATCCGGACGCGAGGCGGGTCATCGATGCGGGCGTGTCAGTAGCGCTCGCCACCAACTGCAACCCGGGCAGCAGCTACACCACGTCGATGTCGTTCTGCCTGGCGCTGGCCGTCCGCGATCTGCGAATGAGCCCCGAAGAGGCACTGCTGGCGGCCACTGTCGGCGGAGCCAATGCTCTGCGGCGAACCGACGTGGGTCGTATCGCTGCCGGTTTCAGAGCCGACATGGTGGTGCTCGCTGCGCCCTCCTACACGCACTTCGTCTACCGACCAGGTGTCCCGCTGATCAGCGCAGTGATCGAGGCCGGGCATCTCACGTGAGCGTCATCAACAAGTCGTGGGCGTACCTTCGTCCACTCGTCCCGGGCACTGCTGTGGCGCTCCTGGTCGCGATGGTGGGCTACATCGTGCATTACAACGTCGATGTCATCTCGCCGCATGTCGTCGCTGTGTTCTGCGGCATTCTCGGCGCAACGTTCTTCCGCATCCCTGAGAGCTTGAAGCCGGGTCTGAAGTTCTGCGCGAAAAAGGTATTGCGGGCCGGCATCGTGCTGCTCGGTTTTCGCCTGTCGCTCTCCGAGTTGGGCAAGCTCGGCCCCAGGTCGTTGATTGCTGTCGTCGCGGTGGTGACAGCGACGTTCTTCGGCACACAGTGGCTCGCGCGCCGACTCGGTCTCACACGTTCACTTGGGCTGCTGATGGCTACCGGCTACAGCATCTGCGGTGCCTCCGCGATTGCAGCAGTCGAGCCGTTCGCCGATTCCAGCGAGGAGGAGGTGGCATATTCCATTGCGCTCGTGACGCTGTGCGGAACCCTTGCCATCTTCGTGCTGCCCGGCTTCGGAAGCTTGCTGGGGTTGTCGGTCAGTGAGTACGGCGCGTGGGTCGGCGCGTCCGTGCACGACGTGGGGCAGGTGGTTGCCGCGGCATCCAGCAGAGGGGAGGTGGCGCTGAAACTCGCCACCTTGGTGAAGCTGACCCGAGTGGCGATGCTTGCCCCGTTGCTCGCCGGCGTCGCGATCAACGCCCGCAGGCGTCAGGGCGAGGAGGCACTCGTCGGTGCCAAGCGTCCGCCGCTGCTGCCATTGTTCATCGTGTTGTTCCTGGCCGCCTCTGCCGTCACCTCCACGGGCGTGTTGTCTACGCATGTGCTTTCCGGCGTCAAGAACGCCGAGACCATCCTGCTGGGAATGGGTCTGGTCGGTCTCGGCAGCAATGTCGACCTGCGCAAGCTCCGCGCAGTTGGCGGGCGGCCACTCGGTCTGGCGCTGGGAAGCTGGGCACTCGTCGCCGTCGTCTCGCTGGGGGCGGTGAAACTGTCGGGTTTGTGAGGGGTGCAGTAGGGTGACCGCCCGTGGCCAGGACCCCTGATCTCGAGCGTCGTCAAGAACTGCTCGACAGCATCGTGGAGTACTTGGCGCAGAACGGCGTCTCGCAAGCCACCCTGCGGCCGATGGCCGCCTCGCTCGAGGTCAGCATCAACCGGCTGGTTCATCATTTCGGTTCGAAGGAAGAACTGTTGACCGCCGCACTCGCCCGATCCATCGAACGGCAGATCGCGCTGCAGGACATGTGGGTGTCCAGGTCGCCCCGGCTGACACAGGCAGAGTTGTACCGAAAGTGGTGGCGCTGGATGAACGCATCGTCGGCGAATCTTGCCCTCGTGCGCTTGAACTACGAGGCCGCCACCCTGGACACGAATGTGACGGGACTTGCCGGAGAGGTGCGGGCCGACCAGATCGGTGTGTGGCGTCACGACACCGAACTGCGTCTCGAGGCTGAAGGAATGCCGCGTGAGAGGGCAGAGGACGAGGCCTCACTCATCAAAGCCACGTTCACCGGCCTGGTGATGGACCTCTTCGCGACCGGCGACAAGAGGCGGTTGACGCGAGCGATGGATGTCTTTCTGGCGCGACTCACCGAAACGATCGCCTCGAACCAGCGATGAGCCAGCCGAACGTTCTGCTGCCCGCACTCGCCGGCCGGTTCGGAGACCATCGCGCCGCGATCTCGGTGGCGGGGGAGAGCCTTTCGTGGGCACAGCTCGCGGCTCGGGCCAACGGCACTGCCGCCCGACTGGTGGGTGCCGACGCTGTTGCAGTGGATGCCCGTCCCACTCTGGACACGGTGATCGCAATCGCAGCGGGCTTGTCCGCGGGTGTGCCGGTGGTGCCCGTTCCGCCGGATGCTGGGCCTGTGGAGCGCGCGCACATTGTTCGAGACTCGGGAGTGGTGGCAGTCCTCGGCGCGGCAGATTGGCCCGACGTGGTGTTGCCGCGCATTGCCCTGGCGGCGACGGGCGAACCGCTACCGGAACCGTCCATCGACGCCACGGCGCTCATCGTCTACACCTCCGGTACCACCGGTGCGCCCAAGGGAGTCGTGCTGTCACGGCGAGCAATTGCCGCTGGCCTCGACGGTCTCGCCGACGCGTGGGCGTGGACAACGGACGACACGCTGGTTCATGGCCTTCCGTTGTTCCACGTACATGGCCTGGTGCTCGGTGTCCTCGGTGCGCTGCGCGCCGGCTCGCGCCTGGTACACACGGGCCGCCCGACGCCGGGCGCGTATGCCGCTGCCGGCGGAAGTCTCTACTTCGGAGTGCCGACGGTGTGGGGCCGGGTCTGCGCCGAGCCGGAGGCGGCCAAGGCCCTCGCGGGTGCGCGACTACTGGTCTCGGGTAGCGCCCCACTGCCGGTACCCGTCTTCGAACAGCTGCGGTCGCTCACCGGTCATACGCCGGTCGAGCGCTACGGCATGACCGAGACGCTGATCACTCTCAGCACCCGCGCCGATGGCGAGCGACGTCCAGGTTGGGTGGGTCTGCCCATCGCCGGCGTGCGTACTCGGCTCGTGGAGGAGAACGGGGGGGTTGTCGAACACGACGGCGAGACCATCGGTGAGCTGCACGTCACCGGCACGACGCTGTTCGACGGCTACCTCGACCGGCCCGAGGCGACGAGTGCCGCGATGGACGGCGAGTGGTTCCGGACCGGGGACGCGGCGGTCATCGACGCGGGCGGGTTCCACCGGATCGTCGGCCGCCAGTCGATGGACATCATCAAGACCGGTGGCTACAAGGTGGGCGCAGGCGAAGTCGAGACGGCGCTGATGGGTCATCCATCCGTTGCTGAGGTAGCGGTCGTCGGGCTGCCCGATGACGACCTCGGTCAGCGCATCGTCGCCTACGTCGTGGGGAGCGACGTCGACTCGACGGCACTGATCGACCACGTCGCCAGCACCCTGTCGGTCCACAAGCGCCCTCGAGAGATCCGTGTCGTGGAGCAACTCCCCAGAAACGCCATGGGCAAGGTCCAAAAGAACCTCCTGGCCTAGCAAGCAGGTCGGCGTCAGGCGACGATGTTGACCATTCGGCCAGGGATCACGATGACCTTCTTCGGCGCGGCGCCGGCCAGCGCGGCCTGCACCTTCTCGTCGGCAAGGGCGATTGCCTGCACAGCGTCGGAATCGGCGTCGGCGGCGACCGTCACGCGGCTGCGTACCTTGCCGTTGACCTGCACCGGGTACTCCACGGTGTCGGCAACCAGCAGCGCCGGGTCTGCAACCGGGAACGGCTCGTAAGTCACCGATTCGGTGTGTCCAAGCTTCTGCCACAGCTCCTCGGCGGCATGCGGCGCCAGGGGAGCCAGCATCTTGACCAGCGGCTCGGCCATGTCGGCAGGGCAGCCACCCAGCTTGGTGAGATGGTTGTTGAATTCGATCAGCTTGGCGATGGCGGTGTTGAAGCGCAGGTTGTCCAGCTCCTCGCGGACACCGGAGATGGCGATGTGCAACTGGCGCACGGTCTCCTCGTCGGCATCGACGGGCAGCAGACGCAGATCACCGGTTGCTTCGTCGACGATGTTGCGCCACACGCGTTGCAGGAAGCGGTGCACGCCGACGACATCCTTGCTCTCCCACGGGCGTGAGGCATCGAGCGGGCCCATCGCCATCAGGTACAGACGCAGCGTGTCGGCGCCGTACTGAGCGCACATCTCATCGGGATCGATGGCGTTCTTCAGACTCTTGCCCATCTTGCCGTACTCGCGGGTGACGGGCTGGCCGTCGTAGGAGTACCCGCCATCGGCGGCGACCACGTCGGCGGCCTCCACGTACATGCCGCGCTCGTCGAGGTAGGCAGCGGCCAGGATGTAGCCCTGGTTGAACAGTCGGTGGAACGGCTCGCACGAGCTCACCAGGCCCAGGTCGAACAGCACCTTGTGCCAGAACCGGGCGTAGAGCAGGTGTAGCACTGCATGCTCCACACCTCCGACGTACAGGTCGGCGCCGCCGCAGCCGCCCTCGGTCTGTGGCCCCATCCAGTACGCCTCGTTGGCAGGGTCGACGAACGCTCGGTCGTTGGTGGGGTCGAGGTACCGCATCTCGTACCAGCAGCTGCCGGCCCATTGCGGCATGACGTTGGTGTCGCGCCGGTACGGCTGCAGCCCGTCGCCCAGATCGAGCTCGACGTTGACCCAGTCGGTCAGGCGATCCAGCGGGCTCTCCGGGTTGCTCATCGAATCATTGGGCTCGAACGTGCGCGGCGAGAACTGGTCGGTCTCGGGCAGGGCGACCGGCAGCATTTCGTCGGGCAGCCCGTGCGGGTTGCCGTCGGCGTCGTAGACGATGGGGAAGGGCTCACCCCAGTAGCGCTGACGGCTGAACAGCCAGTCGCGCAGCTTGTACGTGATGGTGGCCTCGCCGTGGCCGTGCGCCGACAACCACTCGTTCGTGAGGCGCTTTGCCTCGGCGACGGTGGCGACTCCGTCGAGGTTCAGCGACTCGTTGCTGCTGTTCGCATACGGCGCCTCGCCGACGAATGCGTCGGCCCACGTGTCGGTGTCGAGCGTGCGATCGGCAGGCTGCTGAATGGCAACGATGTCAAGGCCGAACTTGCGGGCGAACTCGAAGTCGCGCTGGTCGCCGGACGGGACGGCCATGATGGCCCCGGTGCCGTAGCCCATCAGCACGTAGTCCGCAATCCAGACGGGGATCTGTGATCCGCTGAGGGGATTGGTGGCGTACGAGCCGGTGAACACTCCGGTCTTCTCGCGGCCCTCGTTCTGGCGGTCGAAGTCGTCCTTCGCTGCGGCCTGCACTCGGTACTCGGAGACGGCTGCCGCTTGGTCGGCCGTGGTCAGTGTGTCGACCAGTGAGTGCTCGGGCGCCAGCACCATGAATGTTGCGCCGAACAGGGTGTCGGGCCGGGTGGTGAATACAGAAATGGGGCCGGCCTTCGAATCGAAGTGGACGAACGCGCCCTCGCTACGGCCGATCCAGTTCCGCTGCATCGACTTGATGGCTTCGGTCCAGTCCAGCAGGTCGAGATCGTCGATCAACCGGTCGGCGTAGGACGTGATGCGCATCATCCATTGGCGCATGTTCCGCTTGAAGACCGGGAAGTTGCCGCGGTCGCTGCGTCCGTCGGACGTGACTTCCTCGTTGGCAACGACGGTGCCCAAGCCCGGACACCAGTTCACAGGGGCGTTGCTGACGTAGGCGAGACGCCAGCCGTCCAGTTCCAGCCCACGATCGGCAGCGGACATCTCGGCCCAGGCGCGACCCGTGCCGTGGGCGCCGGACGGCTGACGGGTGCCGGCCTCGAACTCGGCGACCAGTTCGTCGATGCGACGAGCCTTCTTCATGTCGGGGTCGAACCAGGAGTTGAACACCTGCAGGAAGATCCACTGCGTCCAGCGGTAGTACTCGGGATCGGTGGTGCTGATACTGCGGCGCGGGTCGTGACTGAGGCCCAGCCGGCGCAACTGCGCACGAATGTTGGCGATGTTCTGGTTGGTGGTGATGGCCGGGTGCTGGCCGGTCTGCACTGCGAACTGCTCAGCGGGCAGACCGAAGGCATCGAAGCCCATCGTGTACAGCACGTTGTGGCCGGTCATTCGCTGGTACCGGGCATACATGTCGGTTGCGGTGAACCCCAGCGGGTGGCCCATGTGGAGCCCCGTGCCGCTCGGGTAGGGGAACATGTCGAGGATGAACTTCTTCGGTCGGGCAGCCCCGGTGTCATCGAAGAAGCGGCCGTCATCGGCCAGCGGGCCGTGCGGATTCGGCGTGTTGAACGTGCCCTCGGCCTCCCAACGGTCCTGCCAGCGGGCCTCGATTCCCTGGGCAAGCTCGCCGGTGTACCGAAACGGGTGTGTGTCGGTTGCGGCGCCGTCGGCGCGGGGCGCGTCGTCGGACGAGTTCGGGGTGTCGGTGGCGTTCATGGCGCTGCGATTCTACGAGCCACCGATCGAGTCGGCCCGTTCTTTCCCGTACTACCGTTACCGGTCATGCCTCCAAGTTTGCCCGAGACCGATTCGCCCGAGACCGATTCGATCGTCAACCGACTGATTGCCGCCACCAAGCACCAGACCGGTGTGCGGTTCGTCGGCAACAGCGTCATGCCTGGCGAGGGCGAGTCGTTCGTGCCCTGGGCACAGCTGCACGATGAGGCTCGTGTCGTGGGTGCGGCGCTGCAGGCGCGTGGGCTGGTCCCCGGCGACCACGTGGCGATCCTCGGCCCGACGTCGCGCTCGTTGATGACGATCATCCAGGGCTGCTGGCTGGCCGGCATCGCCAGCATGGTGCTACCACTGCCCATGCGGATGGGCTCGCTCGACGTGTTCGTCGAAACCACTCGCGCTCGAATTCGTCATGGTGACGCCAAGCTGATCCTGATCGACGACATGCTGGCGGCGTTCTACGAAGCCGGCCCGGACGACCCGCCGATCGAGCCGATGGCGGCCGTGATGCCCGGGTTCGCAGGTGTCCCCACGAGCGACGCGCTCGAATTGCCCGATCACGACCCTGAGCGGCTGGTCATCCTGCAATACACCAGCGGGTCCACCAGCGAACCCAAGGGCGTGATGATCCCCGACCGCGTGCTGCGCGCCAACCTCGATGCCTCGTGCGCCGCAGCCCAGCTGGACGTGGGTGAGGTGATGGTCAGCTGGTTGCCGCTGTATCACGACATGGGTCTGGTGGGCTTCCTCTCGCTGCCGATGACCGTGGGTGTCGACCTGGTGCAGGCGGCCCCGCAGGACTTCCTGGCGAAGCCCGGCAACTGGATGCAGTGGGTGAGCGACTGGGGTGGCACCGCTACCGCCGGCCCCAACTTCGCGTGGGTGCTGGCCACTCGTGCGCTCGGTCGTATGGAGGGCCTCGACCTGTCGCGACTGACGCTGGCGCTCAGCGGCGCCGAGCCCGTCGACCCGAACGCGGTGGAGGCCTTCGTGCGCGCCGCCGAGCCGTTCGGGTTCAAGCCGGGAAGTGTCTTTCCCGCGTTCGGAATGGCCGAGGTCGCCATCGGTGGCGCCTTTCCGCCACGGCACCGCGGCATGGTCACCGATTCCGTGGACCGTGAGTTCCTCGAGCGCGAGCGTGTCGCCAAGCCGCTACACCTTGCCGACGCGCACGAGGAACTCGACGTGCGTCGGCTGCCGCTGCTGGGTAAGGCCGTTCCCGGGCTGGAGATGAAGGTCGTACACCCCGACAGTTACGAGGAGGTGCCCGAACGCCACGTTGGTGAGTTGCTGCTGCGCGGCACCTCGGTGACGTCGGGCTATTACAAGCGGCCCGACGCGACGGCGGCGCTGTTTCGTGATGGCTGGCTGTGCACCGGCGACCTCGCCTACCTCGTCGACGGCGAACTGGTGCTCTGCGGGCGCATCAAGGACGTCATCATCGTCGGCGGCCGCAACGTGTTCCCCGAGGACATCGAGCGCGCCATTGCGGTCATCGACGGCGTGCGCGCCGGCAACGTCATCGCCTTCGGTGTCGAGGGCTACAAGGGCAAGGAGAGCGTGGTCGTGGTGTGCGAGGTACGCGCGACGGACGATGATGGCCTCGACGCAGTGCGCCATGCTGTGCATCAACGCACGCTCGACGTCTGCGGCCTACCTCCACGAGACGTGATGCTGGTGAAACCGGGAACACTGCCCAAGACCTCATCGGGCAAGCTGCAACGGGCGAAGTGCCGTGACCTGTACCTAGAAGAAGCATTGGAGATGGCATGAAAGTCGTCTATACCCCGGTTCATCTGTTGCATGATCCGCATGTCGAGTTCGAGACCTCGCAGGTGCACAGCCCGTTCGAGCACATCGGGCGGGCAGAGGCCATCCGCGAAACACTGGAAGCAGACAGCCGCTTCGAGTTCCTGTCCCCGACGGACTGGGGTGTCGCGCCGATCGAAGCGGTGCACAACCCCGATCTCGTGCGCTTTCTTTCCGAGGGATGGGCGCTGTACGCCGCCGAGCATCCTGGCGTGCGCGAGGTGGTTCCCGACGTTTTCTACCGGCCTGCGCTGCGCGACAAGATGGGCGAACGCGGCCAGCCGCAGGCCATCAATGGCCGCCTCGGGTACTGGTGCTTCGAGACCACCACGCCGCTCACCGAGACCACGTATGAGGCTGCCCGTGGCGCGGTCGATACGGCACTGACCACCGCGCAACTGGTGCTCGACGGCCAGCACGCTGCCTACGGACTGTGCCGCCCGCCCGGCCACCATGCCACGTCCGACATGTACGGCGGCTATTGCTTCTTCAACAACGCCGCCGTCGTTGCGAATCACGTGGCCTCCACCACCGGTTCGAAGGTCACCATCCTCGATGTCGACTATCACCACGGCAACGGCACTCAGCAGATCTTCTACGACCGTGACGACGTCCAGTACGTCTCGCTGCACGGTGACCCGGCACGGGCATATCCGTACTCGGTGGGCTTTGCTGACGAGACCGGCAGCGGTCGCGGCCTTGGTCACAACATCAACTACCCGATGCCGCTGCGCGCCGACGACGACCTGTACGTGTCGGCGCTGGCCGACGCCTGCGAACGCGTCGCCAGCTTCGGGCCATCGCTGCTCATCGTCTCGCTCGGGCTCGACACGTACATCACAGATCCGATCAGCGACCTCGCTGTCACCACCGATGGCATGCGCCGCAGTGGCGACGTCGTGCGCCAGCTCGGATTGCCGACCGTCGTGCTGCAAGAGGGCGGCTACGACGTCAACGCCCTGGGCGCCAACGTTCAGGCGTGGCTCAGTGGCCTGGGTGCGTAGGCGCTACTGCGCCAGTGGACCGGCCACGGCGGCCAGCAATGCGGCTCCGTACTGCTGCAGCTTCGCGGGCCCGATGCCCTTGATGGATGCCAACTCATCGAGAGAGGTGGGTTGCAGCGCGGCGATGGCGTGCAGTGCCGTGTCGGGTAGCACGGTGTAGGCAGGCTTCCCGGCGGCGAGGTGCAGCCTGACCGCACGGAGATCCTCGAACAGCCTGGCCTGGCTGGGGGAGAGGTTGTCGCCGGGTTTCGTCGCCATTGCCGTCGGCGGTCTCGGAGCCGACGTGCCCGTGGGTCTGCCACTGGTGACGGGTGCTCGTGGTTCCGTGCTGCAATCCATGATGAACGGCGAGGGCCGGTCAGAGGGCACCACCAGCACGTCACGCGAGGCGCGGGTGATTGCCACGTGGAACAAGCGACGTTCCTCCTCCTCATCCTCTGCCAGTCGATGGGGGAACTGCTCGACGTCGGCCTGGTGGACGATGACGAACGGCCACTCCTGTCCCTTCACACGGTGGACGGTGGCGAGCGTGACGCCATCGGACTGCCACTTGTTGGCCAGCGCCCCGCGCAGCCAACTCTCGAACTTCATCGGGTCGGGTTGCAGCGCGGCGAGCTGGGCGATGGCGATGAGGTCGTCGTTCTGCGCTGCCCGGTTCATGCCGTGGCGATGAGCGTCGAGTTTGGCAATGCTGTTGGCCAAGCCCATGCCGTCGCGCAACGCGGCCATTGCCTGGGCGGTGGTACCGCGACTGGCCACCAACCGCTGCAGCCGCTCGATGTCGGAGGCGAACTTCTCGACCGTGTCGGCGTCGCGCTCGGTCGTGATGCGGCCGACAAGTCGGCGCAGCCCGACCAGCGACGACTGCTCGCCCACCCACGTGGCGATGCGCGGATGCAGCGGGCGCGACGGGCGACGCAAGGCCTCGGCGATGTCGGATGCGGAGAAGTCGCCCTTCGCCGTTGCAATGCGCAACCAGGCCAGCGCTGCTCGGACCGCGGTGCGTTCCACGAACTCCAGCCCTACGCCGCCATTGGTAGGAATGCCAGCACCGCGAAGCGCGACCTGCACAGGCGCCAGTAACGAGTTGACCCGCGTGAGCACGGCGATCTCCGCTGCAGGCGAACCAGCAGCGATGGCGGTCGTGACGGCTTGCAGCGTGACGTCGACCGGGTCACCGGTGGCAGGGGCAACCATGAAACCGTCGCCAGTGGTGTCGAACGCGCGGATCACCTTCGCCACCCGTCGACGGTTGTGGCGCAGCAAGGTGTCGGCGGCGCGCACAATGCCTGCGGGGCAGCGGTAGTTGACCTCGAGCGGATGTTGGCCGGCACCGGGAAACAGATCACCGAACTCGATCAGCCATGCCGGGTCGGCGCCGTTGTAGCCGTAGATGGTCTGGTCATCGTCGCCGACGCCGAACACCGCTGCATCGGGACCAGCGAGCAGCCGCACCAGCAGCACGTGCGCCGGCGTCAGGTCTTGGAACTCGTCGACGAGGAGCAGCCGGCACGATCGTTGGGCGGTAGCGCGTGCCGCAGGGTCGCGCAGCAGCAGTTCGATGGCCTTGAAGATCTGCTCGTCGTAGTCCACTGCCCCGCTTCTGGCCAGGTGTTCTCGGTATCCGGCAAACGCATCGCCGAACCCGTTGACCTCGCCGTCGTAGATGCCTTCCACCTTTGCGGGGTCGATGAGGCCCAGACGGGCCAGCGAGAGCGCCTCCAGCCAGGTGGCCACCGGGTCGGCATTTCGGACCCGAGGGAACTTGACGAGGCGGCCGATGATGCGGCGCACCTCGGGCTCGTCGATGGTGTTGAACCGTTGCGGCTGGCGGGCGAACGGCGCGCTGCCGTTGATGACCGCGAGTGCAATGGCGTTGAGCGTGCGGATTTGCAGACCCGGAACGTCGGCGGTCCGTGCGGCGATCTCTTCCTGTGCTCGCTTGTTGAACGCGATGAGCGTGATGGCCGACGCAGGAATGCGCCACCGCTGCACGAGGTGGCGGGCACGCTCGGTGAGCACGCGGGTCTTGCCGGACCCTGCGGGTGCGATGATGCGGGCCGCCCCACCGTCGTGAGTGACTGCCGCCAACTGATCCGGAGCAAGGTCAGCATTCGTTGAATTGTCCAACGGTGTGCGCAGCGACCGATGCTCGATGGTCACGCGGTGCAGCACGGCCACGCCGTCGATGGCTGCCGTGAATCGTGGTGGCCCACCGTCGAGCCACGCACGTGTACCGTCCGGCAGCTCGACATCGCCACGACCGTCGGCGACCGGCTGAGCCCCGAGCGTGACAGCGATGGAGAGCAACGGCCATACGGGCTTGGCACGCATATCGACCGCGTTGCTGCGCACGAGATGGGCTACCTGCTCGCTGGTGAAACGAACCCTCGGGCCGATCGCGTGCGGTGGCAGGGTGGTGGAGAACGGCGTGGAGAGCTGCGCATCGACGGTGTCGGCAAGCTCGAAGACGTGCGAGATGCGCTGGGCCGCGGCATGTTGGAGCAGGGTGATGAGGTCGCCCTGGGTGGGGTCGATGGCCAGGCGCAGTGCGTCGGCCCATTCCGGGGGAGTGGCTTGCCCCGGCGACACGATGACGTTGCGCCCCAACCAGGCGGGCCCGCGGGTCAGATGGATTGCGGTGCCGCCCACCACCGTCGGGGGTGCCGGCACATCCTCGAAATCGGCGAAGGTGGAGGAGGGTGGGGACGTGACTTCCTCGCTGTCGACGATGTCGTCGCGCACAACTTCTTGGCCCGCGGTGCGCTGCCAACAGGCCTTGACCTCGTCGGCAGAGGGGTGCTCGCCGCCGCAGTAGACGCACGCGATGGCCCGTCGGCGGGGGTTGTCGTCGAACAAGCTCATCTGCTCACCCTATCGAACGAACGTTCTTGTCCAGGTCGCTGTCTGCAGCCCCGCCGCCGGGTGGTCAGGCGGACTTGAGGGCGTCGATGATGCCGGCCCAGCGCTCCGGGTCGGACTTGTAGGGGGCGTAGAAGCTGATGCGCTGAATCACATCGCCGTATCGACGGTGCAGCTCGGGCGCAATCTGTTCGGGCTCGCCGACGACTGCGAACGTGTTGAGGATCTCGTCGGTGATCAGGTTGCCCATCTCCACCCAGCCCCCCTGCTTCGAGAGCTTGTTCAGCTCTTCGTGCAATCCGTCCCAGCCGTGCAGTTCGAGTACTCCGCGGTACGCAGGGGTGCTGCCGTAGAACGCGATCTGCTGGCGAGTGCCGGCTGCGGCCGCCGCCAGTTCCTCCTCGTTGCTGCCGGTGACGACGAACGACGGCCCGATGATCTCGAAGCCGTCCATCGTCTTTGCGGCCTTGGCCCGCCCGCGCTCCAATGCGGGCAGCGTGACCTCCCGCAAATAGCGCTCGGTCGTGAAGCCGTGACAGAGGAAACCGTCGCACACTTCACCGGCGACCTCGGTCATCAGTTCGCCGACACCGGCCAGAAAGATCTTGGGCACACCGAAACCGGCCAGATCGGCACGGTCGGGTGTGAAGAACGGGGTCATCAGCGTGTGCGTGTAGAAGTCGCCACGGAACGCCAGGGGAGTGCCGTTCTCCCACGTGTCCCAGATGGCCCGAATGGCCATGATCATCTCGCGCATACGAGGCGCCGGATGGCTCCATTCCTGGCTGAAACGCTTGGTGATGTGCGGCTTGATCTGGCTGCCGAGACCGAGGACGAAGCGGCCCTTGGAGAACGACTGCAGGTCCCATCCAATGTTGGCAAGGGTCATCGGGTTGCGGGCGAATGCCACCGCGATCGAGGTACCCAGCTCCAGCTTCTCGGTGTGTTCCGCGGCGAGCAACAGCGGAAAGAACGGGTCGTGGCTGGTCTCGGCAGTCCACGCTCCGGAGTAGCCGGCGTCCTCGAGTTCCTTCGCCTGTGCGCCGGCGCGCTCCAGGTTGGTACCAATGCCACCGTCGACCTTCATCTGTCCTCCTGAGGTGTTCGTGGCGAGCGTAGTCAGTGACCGGCTGCCAGACAGAGGTGAGGTCGCTCAGGCTGCTGCGGTGCAGAGCCGCTGCGGTGCTGCGAGGGCGAGTCCGTGCATGAGGCCGAAGGCTCGCACTCGAGCGATGGTGGGCTGGGTGTCGTCACGGACGACGTCGATGGCCACGTGGTGAAACCCTTCGCAGTCGAGGATGTTGGCGACGCCGACTGCCACCGAGGCGTGCGAGGCGAAGCCATCGGCGGCGATGCTGTCAGCGAGTTCTGAGAGTTGGGAAGGGCTGTTGCGGAGGGATTCGAGGCTGCTCATACCATTGACGGTACGCCCGTTTGAGCATTCTATATAGCGATGATCTCTTGTGTTTGTCATCGCAAATGCTTATGATCAGCCGATGCTGAGAGACGTCGAAGTTCGACAGCTGCGAGCCCTGCAGGCTGTCGCAGAAGAGGGCTCGTTCGGGCGAGCCGCTGAGCGATTGGGCTTCACCCAGTCCGCCATCAGCCAGCAGATTGCTGCTCTCGAGCGTGCCGTGGGTGACAAGGTTTTCGACCGACCCGGTGGCCCCAGGCGCGTCGAGCTGACCCCCACCGGATCATTGGTGTTGGACTATGCGTCACGGCTGTTCGAGCAGATGCGAGTCGCCGAAGACGGGCTTCGCTCGCTGCGTGCCGGCGAGGTCGGCCGTCTCGTCGTCGGCTCGTTCCAGAGCATTTCCGTCAACGTCCTTCCGGCGGTGGTGGGCCGGCTGCGTACCGAACGCCCCGGCCTGTCGGTGCGGTGCGTGGAGGAGGACGAGAACGAAGATCTCATCGCTCAGCTCCTGTGCGATGAATTGGACCTCACGTTTCTCAGCGGCGAGCCCAGCCACGACTCGATCGAGGCCATCACGCTGCTGGTCGATCCCTTCGTCCTGGTGAGCCCTGCCGGTGCGGCAGCGCCGATAACCAACCCGGCGTTGCTGGGCGGAGTTGCGATGATCGGTCAGTCGCCCTGTGCCTGCCAATTATCCATCGACGATGCCCTGCGCGAATTCGGCGTGACACCCGACTATGTGTTTCGAACCAACGACAATGCTGCGGTGCAGGCAATGGTGCGAGCCGGTATGGGTCACGCGATCCTGCCGAACCTGGCGGTGGACCCCCACGACCCCGGGGTGGTCATCTCGATGATGGATCCGGCCATCCCGCCGCGTCTGCTGGTGCTCGCGCGACGTCGTGGTCGAACCTTGCCACCGGCTGCTGAACGCTTCACCGCGCTCGCGCTCGCAGTGTGCCGCGACCTGCAACTTCCGGAGTATCAACCTGTCGACGCCTAGCTGCAAAGTGATCAGCTGAGCCCGGGCAACCCCGGTTCACCGGCGCCGGGCTCTTGCTCACGCAGGAACTGTTCGAACTCGGCGGCCAGTTCGTCCCCACTCGGCATTTCGCTCATGGCCCGGTCGAGATCGAGCGATTGTTGTTCGGCCTGGTCGTAGAGCGACTCCAGCTGTCTCACCATTGCCTCGTGCTCGTCGTTGCCGCCGACCAACACGTTGATCCGCTGGTGCTGTATTTCGGCTTCGCTGGTCAGAGTGGAGGTGTCGATCGTGACGCCGGTGACTTCCTGCAGTCCGTCCAGCAGTGCCGCGGATGCCGCCGGGTAGCTCATTGCACTCACGTAGTGCGGCACCTGCACCCAGAGCCCGAGCGATGCGACACCCGCTTCGGTGAGTGCATGTTCCAGAACTGCGCTCATGCCGGCAGGCACGTCGACCGAGCTCTTCAAGTACGCGAGGTCGGCGATCACATCGGCCGACGGGGAGCTGCTCGAAAGACGCGCCGGACGAGTGTGCGGCGACGCGAACGGATATGAGCCCAGTGCCACCATTTGATACACGCCGAGCTGCAGTGCGAGTTGGGTGACTGCACTGGCGAACGCACGCCACTGCGAGTCCGGCTCGGGGCCCACCAGCGTCAGCACTGCGTGGCCCTTGCTGTCGGCACCTACCTTCAGCTGGATGTCGTTCCACACGAGTCGAGTGTTGACGCCCTCGCGAAGTTCCATCGTGGGGCGCCGAGCGCGGTAGTCGATGAACGTGTCGCCATCGAAGGTGGCCAGCGCCTTCGTTTCACATGCAGCGTCGAGGGCAGCCATCGCTGCCGCGGCGGCGCCACTGGCGTCGATCCAACCGTGCAGCTGGACGACCAAAACCGGCCGATCGAGGACAGGAATGTCGCCATGCAGCTCGTATCGAGGGTTCATGGGAGTTGCTCCAACATCTGCTCGGCAGCGGCGGCAGCGGCCTCGACCTGCAACTTGAACGGATCGAGTTCGGTGGCGTCGCGAGCGCCGAGTGCGCCACCGAGGTAACGGGCGTACACGCCCTCCAGAATGCAGGCCAGCTTCCAGTATGCGAATGACACGTAGAACGGCAGGTGGCTGAGGTCTCGTCCGCTGGCCTGTGCGTAGCGTTCGGCCAGCTCGGCCCGGTCGTAGAACCCGGGCGCAGTCGTTGCCGACCCCGTCCACGCAGACGCTGGGTCGTTGGGCCCGGTCCAGTACACCTGCAGGAGACCCAGGTCGGCGAGGGGATCACCGAGAGTGCAGATCTCCCAGTCGAGCACGGCGACCACGCGGCCGTCGTTGCCGACCATGCAGTTGTCCAGGCGGTAGTCGCCGTGGACGATGGTGGCCGGGCCCTGCTCGGGAATGCGCCGCAACAACTCGTCGTGCACTCGGTCGACCGCGGGCAGCGGCCGGGTCTGCTGCTGGTTCCACTGGCCGTACCAACGCTTCAACTGGCGGGCGATGTAGCCCTCGTGACGACTGAGGGTGTCGAGACCTGCGGCATGCAGGTCCACCGTGTGGATTGCTGCCATCGTGTCGACCAGTGACTCGCTGGCCACCCGACGGGCATCGTGTGTGAGGACCGCCTCGGCGACGGCCCGGTCGCGCAGCACGTGACCCTCGACGAAACCCATCACGTAGAACGGCGAACCGTTGACGGAGAGATCGTCGCAGAACCCGAGCGCCGGAGGAACGGGGACGGCGGAGTGTTGCAGCCCGCTGATGATGCGGTGCTCGCGGCCCATGTCGTGGGCGCTGGCCAGCACGTGACCCAGCGGTGGTCGTCGCAGGACGAAGTGCGTGCCATCAGCATCCGTGACCCGGAACGTCAGGTTGGAGTGGCCCCCCGCAATGACGTCGAACGTGAATGGGCCAACAGCGCCGCCGACGTTGGCTCGAAGCCACTCGCTGACGGCGGCCTCATCGATTCCCTGTACGGCGCTCATTGCGTCCGTACCGTACCGCCCTTCCCTGTTACGTGCGTCGTTGACCGGTATCGTGCCGTTCATGGCCATCGATGTCACCGACGCAACGTTCCAGACCGAAGTCATCGACCGCTCGCACACCGTGCCGGTGATCGTTGATCTGTGGGCGCCGTGGTGCGGCCCGTGCCGTACGCTCGGCCCCATCATCGAGAAGGTCGTCGAGGCCACCAACGGCAAGGTGGTGCTGGTCAAGGTCGACACCGACCAGAACCCTGCCATCTCGCAAGCATTCGACGTCCAGTCGATCCCGGCCGTCTACGCACTGAAGAACGGCGGCGTCGTGGACGGCTTCGTGGGTGCGCTGCCCGAGCACGTCATCCAGGAGTTCGTCGACTCATTGATGCCCACAGAGGGTGAGGACGCGCTGGCAGCTCTGATCAGCGAGGGCACCGAAGGCTCGTATCGCGCCGCGTTGGAGATCGAGCCGGGCAACGAGGACGCCATCGCTGGCCTTGCCCAGCTCTTGATCGCTCGCGGCGAGAACGAGCAGGCGCTGCAGTTCCTCGCACGTATCCCCGAGACGGACCGCACGCGTCACATCGCTGCGTCGGCACGCGTGCAGGTTGCGCCAGATGACGATCACGAGGCCACGTTGACCGCGCTGCTCGACCAGGTGAAGGCTGACGAAGCCGCCCGCCAGCAGTATGTCGACCTGCTCGAGCTGATGGGTCCTGACGACCCTCGCGTCGCCGTCTACCGCAAGAAGCTCACCGCGCGCCTGTTCTGAGCCTCACGAGGGTTGCTCACCCGAGCGCCCGAAGATGAGCACTCGGTACTCATGTGGTGGTCGACGGGACCTGGTCCACTCGATCCATGACACCAACGCGTACGTCTCGTCTCGCCACCGCTGCGACGGCCTCTTTGCTCTTGATGGCCGTTGCGCTCGTGTCGGGCTGCAAGGAATCGAGCGAGGCCATCGTGGAGCGGACGATTCCTGTACCTGACGTACTCGTCGGTGAGTGGCGTGTTGACAGCTTCATCACCGTCGGTGCACTCCGACCGGTGCCAGGGGACCTCGTCATCAGCATCCGGTTCTCAGGCGATCCGATGGTGGAGATCGAGACCGGCTGTAGTCAAGCGTCCGCGTTGGTCACCTTCCCATCCGATTCCACACTCCTGCTGAGCGAACTGACGGTGACTCCCTCGGGAGCATGCGTGACTGAAGCGGAGGCCGGTGGGGGCGCTCTGCTGGTCATCCTCGGCCACCCACTTTCCTGGGCCGTTCGCGATGGTCAACTGACGCTGTTGCCAACCGATGTCAGCGACTCGGGCGTGATCCTGAGCAGCGTTGCCCCCCAAAATTCGGGGTCGACGGAGAGCGTCGCAGCTCTGGTGGCAGTCGCGGCAGACCACAGAGTTCGAATGGCGAACGGTTTCGACACGCCGGACGCGGTGTCATCCGTCGCAATCCTCGACACGTTCGGCGTCGCTGACGCTGACGGGTTGCTCGACCCGGTACCCGGGCGTGTGTCCATTCCTGTGAACGTTCGCCGGGCGGTCGAGATGAAACTCGGGCCGATCACCGTGCGATGGGTATCCACCGCCTCGGACGTGGCAACCGAGCCGAGCGCGACGTGGGACGAACAGCCGCCGACAGCAATGCTCACCCTGACCGAACCGGTGGTCGACGGCGCGACGGCAACAGTCATCTCCGATCTCCGCTGTGGGCCCGGATGCGTGATCGGCGGCGGTGAAGCATTTGAACGCGGCGCTGACGGTTCGTGGGTAGCTGTTCGACAGATCGGCGCCCAATGGCAGTCGTGAACGTCGGTGCTCACCCGGTGCTGGCGAATCAAGGGCACGATCGCTCCTCGCGCCGTCTCCGCTAGGGTCACTCCGCGTGTCGGACGAGGAGCGCATGCTGCGCGTGGGAATGGTCAGCCCGTACAGCCTGTCGGTGCCCGGTGGCGTCCAGATGCAGGTGATGGGTCTGGCTCGCGAGCTGCGGCGAATGGGGTACGAGGTGCGGGTGCTGGGTCCGTGCGACGGGCCGCCGCCGGCGACCTTCGTCACTCCACTGGGCAACAGCTTGCCAACGTCGACCAACGGCTCGATCGCCCCGTTGGCACCGGACCCAGCCTGCGTGTTGCGCACCATGCGTGTGCTCTTCGAGGAACAGTTCGATGTGCTGCACCTCCACGAGCCCTTCGCCCCGGGGCCTCCGATGACGTCGATGCTGTTGCACCCAGCACCTGTGATCGCCACCTTCCACGCTGCCGGCGACAGCCCCAGCTACAAGTACGGAAACGCACCGATGAGGGCTGCCGCCAAGAACATCGCCCGGCGAATCGCAGTGTCGAAGGATGCACTGGCCCTGGTCCAAGAAGCCGTCCCGGGGGAGTACGAGGTGCTGTACAACGGGGTGGAGTTGCACGACTACAGGGCCGCCACGCCCTACCCGACCACCGGGCCGACCGTGTTCTTCTGTGGTCGCCACGAGGAACGCAAAGGTCTCGACGTCCTCCTGGCGGCCATGCCCCTGCTGGGTCCCGACGTGCAGTTGTGGGTTGCCAGTAACGGCCCCGATACCGATCGGCTGCGGACACGGACATCGGGCGACGATCGAATTCAATGGTTGGGTCGGCTCAGCGACGAGGAGAAGATCGCCCGGCTCAAGGGTGCAGACGTGTTCTGTGCACCCTCGCTGCACGGCGAGTCCTTTGGTGTCGTGCTCATCGAGGCAATGGCTGCGGGTACCTGCATCGTGGCCAGCGCACTCGACGGCTATCGCAACGTGGCCACCGATGATGTCGATTCACTTTTGGTTCCTCCCGGCGATGCGAATGCACTTGCCGCAGCGATCACGAAGGCGTTGCAGGACCCCGCGCTGAGCGCGCGACTGGTGGCCGCAGGCGACCGCCGGGCCGATGATTTCTCGATGGTTGCGCTCGCCACGGCCTACGCGGCGATGTACCGAGAGGTCGCAGCGCCGCCCAGCAGCACCCGCCGCCCGATGTCGCCGTGGCCGTTCATGTCGGGTCCGGTGTCACCCCGGCAGCGGCGTCGCACCCGTATGATGGCGCCATAACGGCGCAGCCCCACAGCGCCCCGACCCCTCGGAGTCACAACAATGGTGTGGATCATCCTTCTGGCTGTCGTAGCGCTACTCGCTGTCTACGGCATCGTCAGCTACAACAGCCTCATCCGCGGTCGCAACCAGGTGGAGAACGCCTGGTCACAGATCGACGTGCAGCTCAAGCGTCGTATCGACCTCATCCCCAACCTGGTAGAGACCGTCAAGGCCTACGCCGCCCACGAGAAGAGCACGTTGGAGGCGGTCATCAACGCCCGAAATGCCGCCATCGCGGCACCTGGCACCCCTGCCGGCCAAGCAGCTGCCGACAACCAGATGACTGGTGCCCTGCGCCAGATCTTCGCTCTCGGCGAGGCCTATCCCGACCTGAAGGCCAACCAGAACTTCCTTGCCCTGCAGGAGGAACTCAGCGCCACAGAAGGCCGCGTTGCGTACTCCCGCCAGTTCTACAACGACAGCGTGTTGGGCTACAACAACAAGCTGCAGGCGTTTCCGACCGTCTTCTTCGCTCGCCTGCTGAAGTTCGAAAAGCGCGAGTACTTCGAGACTGACGAGGCTGCCCGCGAGGTGCCCAAGGTCCAGTTCTAACCCGCCATGTTCGAACTCATTCGTGCAAACAAGCGGCGTAGCGTCGCGCTCATTGCCTCGTTCGTCCTGGTGCTGGTGCTGGTCGGTGCCGCGTTCGGGGTACTCATCGGCAACGGAATCGCCGGCACGCTGGTCGCCCTCGTCTTCTCCGCCATCATGGCCTTCGTCTCGTACTGGAAGGCCGATGCCATCGCGCTGAAGGTCAGCCGAGCACGTCCCGCCGACCCGGTCGAGTTCCAACGGCTGCACAACCTGGTGGAAGGCTTGTGCATCGCCAGTGGCCTACCCAAGCCCGGCATCTACATCGTCGACGACCCGGCACCCAATGCCTTTGCGACCGGTCGCGATCCGAAGCACGCCGCCATCGCCGTCACCACCGGCCTCTTGGAGAAGATGAACCGCGTCGAGTTGGAAGGCGTGCTCGCCCACGAGCTCTCCCACATTCGTAACTACGACATCCTGGTCAGCACTCTGGCGGTCACGCTGGTCGGCTCGATCGCGTTGCTCACCAATATCGGAATTCGCATGATGTGGTGGAACGGTGGTCGCGAACGCCGCGATGGCGATCACGGCAACAGCGGCAACGTCTTGGCCATCGTCGGCTTCGCGCTGCTCATCTTCGCACCCATCATCGCCAAGGCGATGCAGGCCACCATCAGCCGCAAGCGCGAGACGTTGGCCGACATCTCCGCCTGCC
>DAORTY010000032.1:0-30486 GCA_035432905.1 Ilumatobacteraceae bacterium
TGAAGCAATCATCGAATCACCGGTAGCCCGCACCGTGGTGCACCAAGGCGAGGTCGTGGCAACACCCGTTGTGGCGGCACCCGTCTCCGCTGCCCAGGTGCGCACTGCCCGCAGCTCACGCTTCGAGCCGGACGCAATCATTGCCGCCGTTGGGGGGCTCGTGCTGCTCCTGGTCGGCCTCATCGCCATCACACGGGGCGGCTTCGACGGGCCGATGTCCGACCCGGTCGTCGAAGTCCTCGGCTTCACGCACACCACCACCCTCGGCCTCATCGAAGCCGGCGTCGGGCTGTGCCTGCTCATCGCCGGCATCACCCGCTCGCGCTCAGGAGCACTGTTCTTCGGTGCAGCACTCGGCATCGCCGGCTTCGTGGGCGCCGTCCAGACGGCATCGTTCAAGGAATCACTTGCCCTCGAATCATCGATGGCCTGGCTCGCAGTCCTGGCTGGCATCGTCATCGTGCTCAGTGCGCTGATGCTGCCCCGCTTTGCTCGCCGCTCGACCGTGATCGAACGGGTCTGAGCCATGGCCGAGTACGACGAGGTCGAACAGAACCGTGGTGCCGTCCATCGCCGTGACATCGCCGCCATCGTTCGTGTGGTGGTCGTGGTCGCGCTCATCGTTGCCTTCATCGCGGTTGCCCTCGACAACCGAGGGGACGTCCGAGTCGGGTACGCCATTGGGGAAGCTATGGCCCCCGGATGGCTGGTCATCTTGCTCTCAGCCCTCGGGGGATTGATCATCGGGTGGTTGTTGCGGTTGCGATCTCGATCGCACCGCGACTGACCCCCGATGCGCGCTGCCGCTGGTATGGAGGCACTCCCGTCGCCTCCATGCCAGTGGCGCGTCGTCATCGCGACACACTGGTTCGATGATCTCTGCAGACCTCTCCACCCTTGCCGTCACCACCGGCACACTTCTTCGCGAACGGGGTGAAACGGTGGTCGTCGCCGAGGGGTCGGCCGGCGGGCTGATCTCGGCGGCACTGCTCAGCGTGCCGGGCGCATCCGCCTACTTCGTCGGTGGTGTTGTTGTGTACACCGCGGCAGCGTTCAGAGCTTGGATCGCGGGGGCGGTGGAATCACCCGGGCGTCTTCGCGGCGCCACAGAGCCGTTCGCCCTCCATCTCGCCGAGGCCGCCGCCGTCAAGCTGGGCGCCACCTGGGGTATCGGTGAGGCCGGGGCAGCTGGCCCTTCGAACCCGTACGGTGACCCAGCCGGCCACTGTTGGGTCGCCGTTGCCGGACGGGCTACAGCAACACGGCATGTGCTCACCGGCAACGAGGACAGGGCTGAGAACATGGCGGCGTTCGCCGTTGCGGCACTGACCCTTCTGCGCGACATGCTGGAAGGAGCGCCCGCCCAATGACCACTCACGAGCACGAGATCACCGAGCCCGTCGACCTGTGCATCCCCGACGGTACGACCCTCGACCCCGCCGCCCTCGGCTGGTCGCGCGTTCCGCTGCACCGTGCCAACCTCGACGGCCGGCCCGGCGAGAACAAGCGTTGGGACTACTGGGCGATCCTGGCGGGCGACCTCGTCGTGAGCTGCGTGTTCGCCGACGTCGACGTGATCGGCATCGCCGACGTGTGGTGGGTCGACCTCCGCGACGGGACGACCGGTGGTGCCGGCATGTTCGCCGGCGGCGGGAAACTGCAACTGCCCGAACGACCCGGCACCGCTCCCCTTCACGCGGCGGACGGCACGTTCACGCTCGACATCGTCGACGATCCGAACGGCACCCGCCTCACCGCCGGCTGGACCGAACCCGACGGCAGACTCGGCCACTTCGACGTCACCGTCGCGCTGCCACCCGGCCACGAGTCACTGAACGTCGTCATCCCCTGGAGCGACCGGCTCTACAACTTCACCTCCAAGCACCAGGCTCGTCCGGCACAGGGCGAATTCGTGATCGGTGATGTGCGGTGGCCCGTCGGCCAAGGTGGTGACGAGGCGTGGGGTGTGCTCGACGTCGGTCGCGGCCGTTGGCCCAGCCAGATCACGTGGAACTGGGGCGGCGGCGCGGGCACGTGCGGCGAACACGTCGTCGGCCTGCAGTTCGGCGCCAAGTGGACCGAAGGCTCGGGCTTCACCGAGAACGGCATCATCGTCGACGGCCGACTCAGCAAGCTCGGCAACGAAGTCGAGTGGATCTACAACTGGGACGACCCGATGCAGCCATGGCGCATCGTCGATCCCGGCGGTCAGCTCGACGTCACTCTCAACCCGCGCTACGACAAGCATTCCAAGGCCGCCGGCGAGGCCGTCGACGGCAGCGAAACCCACCAGGTGTTCGGCACCTGGTCCGGTCGGCTCCGCACCGACGACGGGTTGGAGCTGGAGGTCGACGGCCTTCAAGGCTTCGCTGAAGAGGCCCGCCAGGACTGGTAGACCCACCCCCACGATTCGGGTGTCCGCTCCCCATACGAAGCACCGGATCACATAGGCTCCCACGATGCTTCGCTCTTCACGCGTCACCGTTTCCCTGAGCATCGTCGGCCTTGCGTTGGTTCTCGTTGCGTGCAGCAGCGATCGCAACGCCTCGCTGACCACCGTCGCGCCAACGATCGCTGCCGCGGAAACAACCGCCGTAGCGGAGACCACGGTGGCGGTCGAAACAACGGCCGCCGACACGACGGTGGTCGTCGACACCACCGACGCACCGGCAGATTTCGTCGCGTTCACATCGGATGAACTGCTCGCCGCGCTGCCCACCATCGCCGACCTCGGCGCGGACTGGAACGATTCGGGTGCCACCGCGGCAGTCGACCCGGAGGGCGCCGAAGGCCTCGGCATCGGAACCTGCGGCGGGCTGAACGCCGCAGGTCGAGCGCTGGCCGGCAACGCCACGGCGATCGTGCAGGGCCCCACCCAGATCGGGTCAGACCAGCGTCGCGGCGCGACCGCGATCTACGTGTTTGCCGACGACGTTGCCGCGCAGGCGTTCGTCGACATGACTGCCGATCTGGCCAGCTGCCCTGACGGTGTCACGTGGCAATGGATCCAGAAGGCGAACCCCGTTGCCCCGAACGAGTTCAACGGGTTCGGCCCCGGCTTCGAGGATGTCACCGAGAACCAGACCTGGAACTTCACCGAGACGGCCACCAGCGCCTATGGCGACGACGGCACCGACGTGTTGTTGGCAACGGTGGAACGCTCACGCGAACTCACCGCTGCCGGCATCACCTTCAGCCAGGTGGACAGCACGGTGCTGCGCTACGACCGTTTCGACAACGTCGTGATCACCACCGCAATCAGCGGCACCTGGGATCAGCAGGGCTACATCGGCGCCGAGGACCTGGTGAACTTCCAGCCGACGGCCGACGACCTCGACGCCTACACCGCGTTGGTCCAGCCGGTCGTGCTCGCCCACCTCGGCTGGGAGTAGTCACCGACCACGCCCCGATACAGTCCTGCATCGTGAGCAGCGACGGGCGCCTCAGCGCATGGGCACGTGGCCAACTGCCCCTACTCAGGTTGCTTGCCGTGCTACTGCTCGCCATCGGTGTCGGTGCCGCGGTGTTGAAACTCACCGTGACACCGAACGACGATTCAACCGACGCGGGTGCCCCTGCCACCACTGTCTCCAGCGCCGAGATCGGTCCGCTCACCAGCGACGCCGACGCAGCAGCCTCGACGACGCAACCGACAACAACGACCACCGCCACTACGACGACTGTGGCCCGCAACAGCACCACCGACACGGCGCCACCGGATGGCAAGACCAGCGCCGAGCGCCGGCTGGTCAGCAGCTTCGTGGTGAAGAGCGACGACCTGCAGCCCAAGAGCATCGTCTCGTCAGAGACCGGGCTGTTCTTCGCGCAGAACATGATGTACCGCCACAACATGATGGTCTTCGATCGCGCCGGCAACACCGTCACGCTCATCCCCGACAACGTCGACCTGGCCGCGTATGGAATTGCCGGTGGCGTAGAAGCGCAGGGCTCACCGGTCGAGGCTGTGTTCACGCCCGACGCCTCGTACGTCTACGTCTCCAACTACAAGATGTACGGCAAAGGTTTCGACCCGTCAGCCAGTGACGACTGCAACCGCGGCAAGTGGGACGACAGTTACGTCTACAAGATCAACACGACGACGTTCCAGATCGAGAAGGTCATCGCCACCGGCTCGGTCCCGAAGTTCATGGCCATCACCCCCGATGGCAGCCGGCTGTTGGTGTCCAACTGGTGTGGCTTCGATGTGTCCGTCATCGACCTGACCACCGACACCGAGATCACCCGCATCGACGTCGGCCGTCACCCGCGCGGCATCGCCATCACGCAGAACTCGCGCTTTGCCTACGTCACCATCATGGGCGAGGACAAGATCCTCAAGCTCGACCTCCAGGGCAACTACGTCCTGAGCTCAGTCGGTGATCCGGGTCGCACACCTCGCCACCTGCAGCTCTCCCCCGACGACCGCTATCTCTACGTCTCCAACAACCACGGCAACCTGATTCGCAAGATCGACCTGAACACCAACTCGGAGGTCGGCACCGCCAAGACCGGTGTCGAGCCGCGCACCATGGTCATCTCCGATGACGGCGAGAGCCTGTACGTCGTCAACTACGAAGACGGCACCATCAGCAAGGTGCGCACGTCGGACATGAAGATCCTGCAGACCGAGCACTCCGGTTACCACCCCGTCGGCGTCACCTACGACAAGGTGACGCGCCAGGTATGGGTGGCCAACTACGCCGGCTCGCTGCACGTCTTCGTCGACGAATAGCGCGCTGTCCGACGGGGATCAGGAGCGGGCGAACTCGCGGATCACGCGACCCGGACGCTCGCCGGTGTTGTTGCCCTGCTCGGTCACGATGGCCCCGTTGACGATGGTGGCTGCATACCCGCGTGCGCGGATCTGCAGGCGGCCGGCGCCATTGGGGAAGTCGTTCACGTAGGTCGGCTGGTCGGAAGCCAGCGTGTCGATGTCGAACACGTTGACGTCCGCGAACTGACCCACCTGCAGCGTGCCGCGCTCCTTCAAGCCCAACACGCTCGCCGGCATCGCCGACAGCCGACGAACGGCTTCCGGCAAGGTGGCCAACTGACGCTCGCGCTGCCAGTAGGTGAGGTAGTGCGTGCTCATGTCGGCATCGCAGATCTGGCCGGCGTGCGCGCCGGTGTCGGCGAGGCCTGGGTACACGTTGTCCATCGCCAGCACCTGCGCAAGACCGTCGACGTTGCGGTTGAAGAACCACGTGTTGAACAACTCATGACCATCGCTGGCGATCAGTCGGTCGATCACGTAGTCCACCGGATGCACGCCCAGTTCGGCCGCGCGGGTGGCGACGGAACGACCGCCTGTCTCGCTGTAGTCGGGCGAGGCACCGGTGCCCAGCGGATAGATGTGATTGGCGTCGTACCAGAGGCCCTTCGCCACGCCCTCCTCCACCAATGCCGCGCGGGTGGCCGGATCCTTGAGCGCAGCGACACGGTCGGCCAACGTCGGCAGGCCCATCAGCGCCTTCCACTTCTGCCCCTTCACCGGGGCAATCTGCGCGAGGCCGCATAGCGATCCGCTCGGTCGGGTCTGGCTGGCCATCGTCATCCGACCGAGGTTGGCGTTCGTGTCCGCGAGCAGGGCACCGAACATGTCGACACCGGCGTTGCTGCTGTTGCCCGCGCCGCCGGAGAACAACACGTCACCACACGACCGCGCCATCTCGCGCAGCAGTGTGACCTCGTGTTCTGCTTTGGTCGCGAAGTCGTTGACGGCTTGGAACAGGCCGCCGCCGGCAGCGTTCATCCCATCGGCGATTGCCATGTACTCGTCGATGGGCGCCAGCGTGCCGGGCACGTAGCGACCATCCGGAACCGTGTGCAGCAAGATGCGCGACGTCGAGAAGCCGACCGCACCACCCGCGATGGATTCCTGCACGATGTCGCGCATGCGATTGAGTTCTTCGGGCGAGGGTGGCTGGTCGCTGAGCGAGCGCTCACCCATCACGTTGTAACGAACCGCGCAGTGCCCGACCAGACCAACGATGTTGAGCGCCGGCCGCATGCCCTGCACCGCATCGAGGTATTCGGGGTAGGTGCTCCAGTCCCAGCTGAGGCCGCCGAGAATGGCCTCACGCGGCACGTCCTCCACGCTCTCCATCATCTCCGCGAGGAACACACGGTGGTCGGGCGCGACCGGCGCGAACGTGACGCCACAGTTCCCGATGAGCACGGTGGTGACGCCGTGCCACGAGCTGGAGGTCATCATCGGATCCCACGCAACCTGCGCGTCGAGGTGTGTGTGTAGGTCGATGAAGCCGGGCGACACGATGAGGCCGCTGGCGTCGATCTCCCGTGTCGCCTGCGCAGCCGAGAGATCGCCGATGGCGGTGATGCGATCACCGTCGATCGCCACGTCGGCCCGATAGCCCTGCGCGCCTGTTCCGTCGATGATCGTGCCGTTGCGAATGATCAGGTCGTGTGCCATGAAGTCCCCTCGGTTCTGTCCCGACGGATGTTACGGACGCGGTTCGCCCGCTGCCGAAGTGGGCGTTCCCAGGTTTGCGAGCGGACACGAGCGGGTACCACCGCACATGACAACAATCCTGATCATCGTCGTAATTGTCCTCCTCGTTGGCGGCGGTGGCTTCGGCTACTCACGTCGCGGCCGCTAGGCCCCGCACACCGCGTCGGCCCCCGATTGGTTGGGCGCGGAACACGGACAGGTGTGTCCGGTTCTCGCGCCCACGCGGGCTGTCACGACAGGGTGAGGCGGATGGTACAGGTCGCGGGTTCCGGCGTACCCAGCCCTCCGCTGACGGCTGACCGGGTAGTTTCGACAGGTGACCGAATCACCGAGTGCCGCCCCGACTGATCCGACAACGGATCCAACGACCGGCCTGACCGCAGCGCAAGTTGCCGACAGGGTTGCTCGCGGTCTCACCAACGCGATTCCCGACGCGCCGACGCGCACCATCAGCCAGATCATCCGCGGCAACGTCTTCACGCCGATCAACGCGGTCGTCGGCATCCTGGCCGCGCTCGTGATCGCGGCCGGCAGCCCGAAGGACGCGCTGTTCGGCGGTGTCATCGTGGCCAACAGTGTCATCGGTGTGGTGCAGGAGCTGCGCGCGAAGAAGGTGCTCGACCAACTCAGCGTTGTCAGCGCCCCCAAGGCGCAGGCCGTGCGCGACGGGCAGGTCGTCGAGCTGCGGGTCCACGAGTTGGTGCGAGACGATGTCGTCGAACTGCGCGTCGGCGCGCAGGTGGTTGCCGACGGCACGATGCTCACCAGCGAGAACCTGGAGATCGACGAATCACTGCTCACCGGCGAAGCCGATCCGGTCGTCAAGACCGCGGGTGACGATGTGCTCAGCGGCAGCGCGGTCGTCGCCGGTACCGGCCGCATGGTGGTCACCAAGGTCGGCGCCGAAAACTACGCGGTCAAGCTCGCCGAGGAAGCTCGCCGCTTCACGCTGGTCAACTCGCCACTGCGCAACGACGTCAACCGCATCGTCAAGTGGGTCGGCTACATGATCATTCCGGTCGGCATTCTGCTGGCCACCAGCCAATTCCTCCGACGCGATGAGGGGTGGCGGGAATCCATCATCAGCACGGTCGCCGGCCTCGTCGGCATGGTGCCCGAGGGCCTCGTGCTCCTGACCAGCATGGCCTTCGCCGTCGGCGTCGTCCGGCTTGGAAAGCAGCGCTGCCTGGTGCAAGAACTGCCCGCCATCGAGGTGCTCGCCCGAGTGGATGTGTTGTGCGCCGACAAGACCGGCACCATCACCGAGGGCTCGCTGGCCGTTTCTGGTATCGAACCGATGGCGAACGAGGATGCGGCCACCATCGACCTCGCCCTTGCCGCGCTCGCGCAACTGGACCCGGACCCGAACGCCACCTCGAGTGCACTCAAGAGTCACTTCACCGAGGCCACGACGTGGGTCGTTGCCGGCCGCGTACCATTCTCGTCAGCTCGCAAGTGGAGCGGCATGACATTCGCCGATCACGGCAGCTGGATCCTCGGGGCACCGGAGAACGTGCTCACCGAGAGCTACGCCGGCGACATACAGGCCAAGGTCGAGGAGCACGCGACGCTGGGCGAGCGGGTTCTCGTCCTGGCCACCACGGACAGCACGTTCGCCGATGGCGCCGAGCCAGCACTTGCCACCGTTCACCCCGTCGCACTCGTCCTGCTGGAGGACATCGTTCGCGCCGACGCGCCCGAGACGCTGCAGTTCTTCGCCGACCAGGGGGTGACCGTCAAGGTCATCAGCGGTGACAACAACGTCACCGTCGGCGCCGTTGCCCGGCGCGCGGGCCTGGCCGACTGGGACAACAACATCAACGCCACCTCGCTGCCACCCGACGACAGCGAGGAGTTCGCCGATGCCATCGAGAACGGCACCATCTTCGGTCGCGTGACACCCCATCAGAAACGGGCGATGGTGAAGGCGCTGCAGGCTCGCGGCCACGTGGTGGCAATGACCGGCGACGGCGTCAACGACGTACTGGCGCTCAAGGACAGCGACTGTGGCATCGCCATGGCCTCGGGCAGTGAAGCCACCCGCGGAGTCGCGCAGTTGGTGCTGCTCGATTCCAACTTCTCGGCACTTCCCGCTGTCGTCGCCGAGGGCCGGCGAGTGATCAACAACATCGAGCGCGTCGCGAGCCTGTTCCTCACCAAGACCGCCTACTCGGTGATCCTGTCCATCCTCACGGGCGTGTTCGCCCTTGCCTACCCCCTTCGGCCCATCCACCTGTCGATCCTCAGCTGGTTCACCATCGGCCTGCCCTCCTTCTTCCTCGCGCTGGAACCGAACGATCAACGGGTGAGTGACGGCTTCCTGCGCCGCGTTCTGGGCAAGGCAGTTCCAGCGGGCACCGTGATCGCGATCGCCACGATGAGTGTGTTCGCCATCGCACAGATCGACGAGTCGATCGACGAAGACCACGCGCGCACGCTCGCCGTGCTCGTTGCCGGTTCCGTTGCGTTGATGAACCTCTACCGGGTCGCGCGTCCGCTGAACCCGCTGCGTACCGCGTTGGTGGTCACGATGACCGCCCTCTTCGGGTTGGCCTTCGTGATCCCGTGGAGCCGCGATCTGTTCGAACTGCCCTTCACCAAACTGTGGGCGTACGGGTTGGCAGCCGGTTTCATCGCCGTCGCGTGGCCGCTGCTCGAACTCGGTAGCCGGTCGGCGCAGCGATGGGGCCATCGCTCGCAGTAAGGTGATGCGCATGTCACACATCTATGACCTCACGATGCGGTCCATCAGTGGAGAAGAGGTGAGCCTCGCCGACTACAAGGGCCAGGTCCTCCTCATCGTCAACCTCGCGAGCGCTTGAGGCCTCACGCCTCAGTACGCAGGTCTGCGTACGCTTCATGACGAAAACACTGCAGCCGGTTTCTCCGTGCTGGGTTTCCCGTGCAACCAGTTCGGTGCACAAGAGCCAGGGACCGACGAGGAAATTCTCGAGTTCGCGACCTCCACGTACGGCGCCACGTTCCCGATGTTCTCCAAGATCGAGGTCAACGGCGATAGCGCCTGCGAGCTCTATCAGTGGCTGCGCGGGCAGACCGAAGACGCCGACATCACGTGGAACTTCGAGAAGTTCCTCATTGACCGCGAGGGCAACGTCGCACAGCGGTTCGGTCCGATGACCACGCCCGAGGAGATCGCGCCGCACGTGGCGCAACTGCTCTGACGTACCGATAGTCTCCGCAAGAACGGCTTCCCCCCGGAATCACTCTCCTCACTCGGAGAACCTTCTTGTCGGAGGATCCAATGCCGTTCATCCCTCGCTTTCGCGTGCCCGGTCGCGGGCACCCAGCGTTGCACCTGCAGTCAGACGACCACCATTGGGGCATTTGCTACCCAGACCCTGACGAACCCATCATCGTCGCCGGGTTCGGCGAGGCAGCGATGTTGGCCACCGATGTTCTCGACCTGCCCGTGCAACGTGAGGTCGTCGTACTTCTCGACGAGCGACGGCGGGTGACTGCCCTGCTGCTCGACCCTCCGTGCGAGATCGGGGTCTTCGTCGCCCACGCCGACCTGCCCGGCATCGAGGCACCGTTCTGCCAAACGATGTGCATAGTGCTCAGCGCCGAGGTGTACACCGGGGCACCGCGTGACGCCGACCGGCGCGGCTACCAGGCACTGCGGCGAGCACACATGGCGCAGGGTTTGCTGCTGCTCGATGTCATCCTCACCGACGGCGACACCGTGCGCAGCCTGGCCATCGGGTGCGATCCCGACCCGGTGTGGTTCGATGAGTTCGACCCGATGCCCGACCAGGCGGCCGCCACCCGCGACCCCGCCGCCTGACACGGGGCCACCCCTCGCATGAACCTGCGATCACCGCCTACGCTCGGCGGTCATGAGCAGCATCTCCGTCGTCACCGGCGCCAACAGCGGTATCGGCCGCGCCACCGCCATTCATCTCGCCTCGCAGGGACACGTGGTCTTCGGCACGGTGCGCAGCATGGACAAGGCCGGCAAGTTGCAGGCCATGTGCGCCGCTGCCGGCGTCGAGGTCAACCTGGTGGAGATGGATGTTGCCTCCGACGAGTCGGTACGCAATGGCTTCGCGGAGATCATGGCCGCCACCGGTGGCGTGGTCGACGTACTGGTCAACAATGCGGGTATCGGTGGCAACGCCACCGTGGAGGACAGCACTGCCGCGGACCACCTCGACGTGATGAACGTGAACCTCTGCGGTGCTGTGCGCTGCCAGAACGAGGTGTTGCCTGGCATGCGCGAGCGCGGCCACGGTGCCATCGTCAACGTCACGTCCGTGGTCGGCCGCCTCGCTGCGCTCGCCCAGAGCGCCTACGTCACCTCCAAGTGGGCACTCGAGGGTCTCAGTGAGCAACTGGCACAGGAGGTGGCACCGTTCGGTATCCGGGTCGCGATCATCGAACCCGGCGTCACCAAGACCGCCATCTTCGCCAAGAACCCCGACATCCCCAGCCGCACCGGAGCGTACGCGACGGCCTACCGGCGCATGTTCCAGATGTACGCAGCGGGCATCGCCCACTCCACCGACCCGTTCGAGGTCGGCAAGCTGATCCACCACGCGGTGACGACCGATCAGCCGCAGTTGCGCTACGCGGTCAGTTGGGGCGCGAAGGAGCTCATCGGCGGGCGGGCGGCGATGACCGACGAGCAGTGGGTCGCGCTCAACCTGGCCGACGACGACAACGACAACGAGTACTACGACGCCTTCCAGGCCGCCTTCGGTCTGGACCTGCGCGACCTGGGATAGCCGTTCGGGGCGAGTCGTTCGGTTCTACGGGCGAATCGCCGGACGATGCAGCACGGCGTGCGAGGGAACCACGACGACATCGTCGCCGTCCTCGGATGCGGTGCCGTCGACGATCAGGCTGTACTCGGTGGCGTCGGGATGCGGGAACACCATCGTCACGTCGGGGCGCGGAACGATGTTGCGACGCGCCGTCCGCCCGGCAACGGCCCGCAACGAGCTGCCGTCGTAGTTGGTCGGTTGCGCGTGCAGGTGCGCCCGCATGTCGTCGCCGACGGTGACCAGGTAGCCCCACGGGTAGGCGGCCAGCGTTGCGCCGAGCTCGGACAGGGGAACGGGAATGCTCATCAATACACCTTGCAGCCTGCGGGCACGGGGCGCAACGTCGGCAGCGGATCGACCGCGGCGCCACCTCCGGGGTGGATCTCGTAGTGCAGGTGATAGTTGCCCGGACCGGGGTTGCCGGTGTCGCCGACATAGCCGAGTAGCTGGCCCTTGTGGACGACGCTGCCCTTGGTGAGACCCGGGGCGAAGCCCGAGAGGTGGCCGTACACGTAGTACGTGCCTCCGGTGGCAGCGACCAGCCGCCATAGATTGCCCGACAGGCTGGCGTTGGGGGCACCCGCAATGGTCTGCACCGTGAGCGTGCCGTCCACCATTGCGTAGACCTCCTGGCCGAGGGTGGCGAGAATGTCGACGCCTTGGTGCGAGCGACCTCCGCTGCGTGGGTCCGAGAAGTTGTCGAGGATGTCGCAGCGTGGGCTGACCTGCATCGGGAAGCCGACAGGAGCCACGACCTGCAGACGCTTGGCCGGTGCACTGGCGTCGGCGGCGTTGTCGACCACCAAGGCGGTGGTGGGGCTGGGGGCCGCGTCGGCGGCGAACGCCCCGAACCCGACCAGCGTCAACGCCGCGCACACGCCAAGAGCGGCGCGCAGAGAGTGTGAACGAAGGAAGCGGATACCGAAGGCTATCCGCCCCCGATTTGGTGAATCCGTCGCGGTGGCGCTGGCAGTCAGGTTTCCGGGGCGTCGGCGAAGTCGGCTTCGACGATGTCGCGGTCCTCGGGATCCACAACCGGCACCTGCTTGGCCGTGGCCCATGCAGCCAGGCCCTCGTCTTCGCGACCCAGCGCCCGCAACGCTCGCGCCCGCGCCTCGTGCGCGTAGGCCAGGTCGAAATCGACCAGACCGTGCTGCACGCACTGCGCGAGGCACGCATCGGCGTAGTGCAGCGAGCGAGCACCCTGCCCCGTGAGCAGGTGGACCTTCGCCAGCATGTAGCGAGCCCGAGCCTCGTTCTGCGGCCCCGCGCCACGAGCACGCTGCCAGTGGTAGGCCGAGCTGTAGGCGCGGCGCAGCAACTCCTCGTCGTCAACCGGCGAGCGCTCGTCGTTGCCGATGAGCTCCCAGATGCTGTTGTTGCACTCGATGCCCTGGGCGCGATGCCAATCGCCCGCAGCGTCGCTCGACGCAGCGATCTCCCCCGGCCTGGGCAACGTCGACACCTCGGGCAGGTCCTCACCGGTTTCGACCACTGTCTTGAGCGCGTCGAGAATCCACGGCCAGCCCTCACCGGCAAACGCCCAGGTCACTGGGCTACGAGCCAGATCACCGTGGACGACGTCGAGCCGGGTCAGACCCTCGCCGGCAACCGCAAGGGTCCACTCGACACGCGAGGGCGGCTCGGCGGCCATCGGCCCATCGTCGAGGAAATGCCACGTCTGTACCAGCCGATGTGGCGCTTCGAGCTGCTCGATGATCCCCTCCATGGCCGGCGTGCCATCTTCGACCATCCGATATGGCTGACCCACGACCGGTGGCTGATCGAACGCGGTGCCGTGAAAGTACCGCCGCGTGAAGGCGGGGTCGAGCAGTGCGTTCCACACCTGCTCGATGGTCGCTTTGATGTAAATGCGGTACTGGTGCCGAGTGATGGCCATGTGAGGTCCTTGTGCGCGACGATTGTCGTCGACCATACGTGACTCGTCAGTACTTGCCAACGACGTTCCTCTATTCTTGACTAAAGTGGTCGGGTATCTCGATAGGCTTGTCATCACCGCAATCCGTCCACAAGGAGCCCACAATGACCGTTCGTCTCGGCGATACCGCCCCCGACTTCACCGCCCCCACCACCCAGGGCGAGATCAGCTTCCACGAGTGGCTCGGCGACTCGTGGGGCGTGCTGTTCAGCCACCCGAAGGACTTCACGCCGGTGTGCACCACCGAGCTCGGTTACGTGGCCAAGATCAAGCCCGAGTTCGACAAGCGCAACGTGAAGGTGATCGGCCTCTCCGTCGACGACGTCGCCAGCCACCTGCGGTGGGAAGGCGACATCGGCGAGACCCAGGGCACCCCGGTCAACTTCCCGATGATCGGCGACCCGGACCGCACGGTGGCCGACCTCTACGACATGATCCACCCCAACGCCAGCGACACGATGACCGTGCGCTCGGTGTTCGTCATCGGCCCGGACAAGAAGGTCAAGCTGACCCTCACCTACCCGGCCAGCACCGGTCGCAACTTCGACGAGATCCTGCGCGTGATCGACAGCCTGCAGCTCACCGCTCAGTACAAGGTCGCCACCCCGGCCAACTGGGTCGACGGCGGCGATGTCATCATCGGTGGAGCGGTCAACGACGAGGACGCCAAGACCCTGTTCCCCAAGGGTTGGACCGCCGTCAAGCCGTACCTCCGGGTAACCCCGCAGCCCAACAAGTAACCAGGGCCGTCACCGCTTCCAGGGCGGACGGCTGTCCTTGCGCATCACGAAGCGCAGGGCGCTCCACACATCATCGATCGCACACACCTTGTTGTCTTCCCAGCCGGTCTTCAACAAGGTGGTGCGCAGCGCGTCTTCGGTGATGTCGGTCTCGACACCACTGGACTTCTTCGGCCAGGCCAACCACACACCACCGACCGGCTGCGCGGCATCGGTGAGCGACTTCCACTCGTCGCGCAATGCATTCTTCTCGGTGTAGAAGGCGACGATGACGTCGATGGGCGGCATCAAGTGACGCTGCCAGATCGCGTCACCGGTGTCACCCAGCGCGGCCATGAACGTGGGAGGCGCATGGAGCACCGTGAACACCACATCACCAGTGATGCCCAGCTTTTTGTTGAGCGGGGTGTTGGAGACCGCGGCGCTCATTTCAACCCACTGCTGCACATGACTCGGTCGACCTCGATCTCGATCACGACACGATCGTCGCGAGCACCGGGTTGACGGTAGCGCCGGGCGTAGGCCGCCACTGCGCTGGCCACGGTCGTCGCGTCGTCCAGCAGCCGCACCGGTCCCTCGAAGGTCACCCAACGACCGCCATCGGTCTGCGTGACCGACGCACGGCCACCGCGGCGAGCGTTGCGCGCTTTCACGGACGGGGCGAAGGTGATGACCCGCACTCGGCCATCGGAGAACGTGAACCCGACGGGCACGGCATGCGGCGAACCGTCGGCGCGCTGCGTCGCCAACACCGCCAGGTGGCGTTCGGCGATGAAGCCCGCCATGTCGGCGGAGAGCTCGATCATCCGTCGGCCGCAATCGCCGTCAGGATGCCAACACGTGTCGCGCGCCATGCGGGGACGACAGCGGCGAGCACACCGGCACCGAAGGCGAGAACCATGATCCACACGATGCTGGTGACCGGAATCGAGAACTCGGTCAACCCCTGATCGCGTAGCGCGATGATGACCACGTAGCCGAGCACGAGACCCATCATCACACCTACCGCCGCGCCGTACAACGACGTGATCACGCTCTCCCACCGCACCGTTGTACGCACCTGCACGCGTGTCATGCCGACGGCGCGCAAGAGACCCGTTTCTCGACGGCGCTCGTACACCGCCAGCAGCAGCGTGATCACAATGCCGAACAGCGCGATCAACACCGACAGCATGAGCAGCCCGTAGATGAAGGCGAGGCTGCGGTCGACGATGTCAGCGCGACTGGAGATGAACTCCTGCTTGTCCTGCAACTCGCCGATGCCATAGTCGCGGACAGCCTTGTCGACCACGTCGCGGAACCGGCCCTCCGAGACGTCGGGCGATCGCGTCAGCGACACGATGCCCGCCGGCGCGGCAATGCTGGTGTCGCGAAACGTGTCGCGATCGTAGGTGCGCGACGGGATGAAGTCGGTGCTCTCGTAGATGCCCTGCACCGTCAACGGCACGTCCGCTCCGTCGATGAGCAACACGAACTGGCCACCGAGCGAGAGATCGTTGCTCTTCGCATCACCCTCGCTGATCAACACCCCCTGCGGGGTGAGCGCCGACATCGACCCTTCGATGAACGTCAGGTTGACGAGGCCCTCGGCAGTGGCCGGGTTGATCACTGCCCCTGGCGCAGCCTTGCCGTCAGCGGTCGCGACGAACGCGAACCCCAACCCGCTGGCCACACCGACTTCCGGCAGTGCGTTGAGTTGATCGACGAAGTCCTGACTGAAGCTGAGGCTGCCGCCGTTGGTGGAGTTGACGACGTACTCGCCCTGGAACGTGGAACCGACCACGTCCGTGATCTGCGACTTGATCGACGCCGCGAACACCGAGGCGCCGGTGACGAGCGCGACGCCCAAGAGCACCGGAGCGGCGGTGCGAGCCGTGCGTCGCGGGTTGCGCTGCACGTTGCCGCGCGCCATGGTGCCGGTGACGCCACGGAAGCGCTGCACCGGTGCACCGATGAACCGCGCGATCGGCCGGGCCAGCACCGGGCCCAGCAGCAGCAGCGAGGCGAACAGACCCGCAACACCGACGGCGAGCAACGACGCATCCGCTCCGGCCATCACCGCGACGATCGAGCCGCCACCGATGGTGGCGGCGATACCTGCCCAGACCACCCGCCGACGAACCGAGCCGACCTTCTCCAGAATCGCATCGCTCATCGCTGCCACCGGTGGAATGCGGCCGGCACCGATGGCCGGCCCGACGGCCGCCAGGACCGTCGCGAAAGTGCCCGCCAGCAACGTGATGATGATGGTGCGGGGCTCGATGGCCAGACCGCGAGCCGGAATCACATAGTCGAACGCGTTGAGCAGCGACTTGATACCGCTGGCCAACCCGATTCCACCCACCAGACCCACTAGCGAGCCGGCCAATCCGACGAAGATCGCCTCGATCATCATCGACCACGTGATCTGCCGACGACTGGCACCCAGCGCCCGGAGCAACGCGTTCTCGCGTTGGCGTTGGGCGGCGGTGATGGAGAACACGTTGTAGATCACGAACATTCCCACGCCCAGCGCGATGAACGAGAAGATCGCGAGGAAGATGGTGAGGAAGCTGAGGCTGGTCTCGATCTCGGTCTGGGTCTGAGCCGTGATCTCGGCGGACGTCAGGGTCTCAGCCACCTCCGGGTCGAGCGTCTCACGGACGCGCTGCACGAGCGCATCTGGCGTCACCGTCCCGTCGCCCTTCACCAACACGGCGTCGATGAAGCCGGGCTTGGCGATGAACTCCTCAGCGGTCTGCTGATCGAACAGCGCCCACGTGGCATTGCTCGGCGAGATGATGTCGTCGAACTCGACGATGCCGATGAGCGTGAACGTTCGCGACCCTCCCTCGGCGTTCACCTTCACGTCGTCACCGAGCGAGAAGCCACCATCGTCGGCGGTGAGCCTGTCCAGCACGACCTCATTGCCACTTTGCGGCAGTCGCCCTTCAGCGACCCGCCACACCGACAGGTCACCGGCTTCGATCGCGGCACCGAACGTGGGCGCGGCCGGCCGCTCGATGGGCTTGCCGTTCTTACCGATGACCACCGCGTCACCCTGCACGACGGCCTGTGCTTCGCCGACACCGGGCACCGCTTTCACCTCGTCGAGCACGCTCGCCGGAAGGCGGTCGCGCCGTTCGAGGCCGAACAGGTTCTCGACCGAGTTGCTGCTCTGCACATAACCGTCGACGCGGCTGTAGACGTCGGCGAACAGTGCGTCGAACGTGCGCTCGATGGTGTCGCGGAAGATGAACGTGCCGGAGAGGAACGAGGTACTGGCCACGATGGCGAGCGCGGTCAACAGCAACCGCGGCCAGCGGGCCAGCACACTCCTCAATGCAAGTCGGAACACCTGATCATCCTCTCCGCGCCAGGAGCGCGCCGTCCATGCGTGCGTGGCAAGAGTCGGTCACGTGGTGGCGATCGCCTGCAAGATGTCGGACCGCGACGCCTTCCACGACGGATACAGCGCAGCGATGGCGGCCAGGATCAGGGCCCCGACAGAGGCGACGGCGATGGTGCCGACAGGCAGCGCGAAAACGCTGAGGCCTTGGTCCTTCAGGGCTTCGACGATGATCCAGCCCAGGGCCGTACCCAGTGCGATACCCATGATCACACCGATCAGCGCAGTGATCATGCTCTCCCACAGCACGCTGACGGTGACCTGCCGCTTGGTGGTACCCACCGCACGCAGCAGGCCCAACTCGCGGCGCCGTTCGTAGACGGCCAGCATCAGGGTGATCACGATGCCGATGATCGCGATGAAGATCGACATGCCCAACAGCGCATAGATGAAGTTCAGGAAGCCGTCGATGGCGCCGCTCTGCTCGTCGATGTACTCGCCACGGCTCTGCAACTTCACCGTCGGATACGTGTCGGTCACCGCCTGCAGCGCAGCCCTGGCAGCCGCTCCGTCGTTGGTGACATTGATGTACATCGCACGGTTCTGCAACAGGATCGGGGCGCTGTCGAACAGCGAACGATCGACGATGTAGTTGCCGAAGATCTTGGAGTCGAAGATGCCGACGACGGTGAGAGTGATCTCGTCAGGGGTGAACAGTGTGACCTTCACCGTGTCGCCGACAGCGATCTTGTCGCGAGCCGCCTTGTCCGCTGCCACCAGGATCTTGCCGGGCCCGAGGTCATCGAAACTGCCACTGTCGAAGGGCAGGCTGAGCACCGCCGCCGCGTCGGCAGGGTTCACTGCGAGCACCGGGTAGGCGGAGAACTTGCCGTCGTTGAACACGTTGGGGGCACCGACGCCCAACGCCAACACGTCGCCGAGGCCGGTGGCCTTCAGTTCGGTGGCGAGGGTGTCGGGCAGGCCGATCTGCGAGTTCTGCTGCACCGGGGTGACGACGTAGTCGCTCTCGAAGGCCTTGCCGATCAGGTCACGCGTGGTGGCCTTGGCGGATGCTCCGAGGGTGGCGACGCCGATCATCAGCGACAAACCCACCGCCAACGCGCCCGCGGTGATGGCGGTGCCCTTCGGGTTGCGAGCGGCGTTGCGGCTGGCCATCGTGCCGGCCGGGCCGCTGAGCTTGGTGAGCACCCGCGATGTGGACTTGGCGACCGGCGTGGCCAGGAACGGCCCCAGCGCGATCAGCGCCACGAACAGCGCCACCACACCGCCACCGAGCGCCATCGTGTTGCCGGAGAGTCCCAGCGCCACGAAGCCGATGGCGGCAGCGACTGCCACGACTCCGGCGATCTTGCGCCCCTTGGAAACGTCCGAATGATCGACCGCCACATCGCGCATCGCAGCCAGCGGCGGCACTCGGCCGGAACGCAGCGCCGGCACGATCGCGCAGAGGACCGTCACCACCACACCGATGACGAGCGTCAGAACGAAACCCATCGGCTTGATGACCAGCGCCGTGTCGCCGGGGCCGAAACCGACGGCGTTGAGGAGGGCGAGAATGACCGTCGCGAGCCCGACGCCACCGAGGCAACCCAGCACCGAACCACCGATGCCGACCACGAACGCTTCGGTGAACATCGAGCGGGTGATCTGGCTGCGGCTGGCGCCGACGGCCCGCAGCAATGCGTTCTCCCGTTGCCGCTGGGCGGCGCTGATGCTGAAGACGTTGTAGATGATGAAGCTGCCCACGAACATCGCGATGAGCGCGAAGATCGACAGGAAGATGGTGATGAAGCTGAGACTGGTCTCGACCGCGCTCTGATTCTCCTTGGTGATCTCCTTACCCGTGAGCACCTCGACATCGGCGCGACCGACGGACTTCTGGATGTTGTCGGCGAGCACGTCGTCGCTGACGCTGCCATCGCTGCGCACGACCACGCTGTCGATCTGCGTGGTGTTACCGATCACGAACTTCTGCGCGGTGGGCAGCATGAACAGCGCCCACGAGGCGCCGCCCGACGAGTCGCTACCGGCGAAGGTGGCGATGCCCGAGACCGTGAAGTCCTGCGGCGCCCCGCGAGTGGTGATGCTGACCACGTCACCGACCTTGACCTTGCCCAACTTGGCCGAGGCACGGTCGATGACGACTTCGTTACCGTTGGTCGGTGCCGCCCCGTCGGCAATCCGCCACGGCGACCCCTTGCTGTCGATCCACGCACCGGCGAACTTCGGCGGGCCGTCCTGCCCCAAAACCTTGCCGTCGAACGTGACGGTGGCCGTGCCGTTCACGTCGCCGAACGCTTCGGTGACACCGGGCACTGCCTTCACCACGTCGACCAGCGCGACGTCGATGTGGTCGCGGGTCTCGCTGCCGAAATCTCCCTCGATCACGTTGGCCGAACGAACGTACGCGTCAGTGCCCTCGAAGGCGCTCGCGAACATCGTGTCGAAACTGCCCTTGATCGTGTCGGTGAACACGAACACACCGGACAGGAATGCGGTACCCGCGATCACGGCAATCGCCGTGAGGAGGAGCCGACCCTTTCGGCTCCAGATGTTCTTCAGACTCAGTTTGAACATCGCTCACTCACCGAAGTGCTTCATGCGGTCGAGGACGCGTTCGGCTGTCGGCTCGAACATCTCGTCGACGACCTTGCCGTCGGCCAGGAAGATCACGCGGTCGGCGTAGCTGGCGGCGTTGGGGTCGTGGGTGACCATCACGATGGTCTGGCCCAGCTCGCGCACGGCCAGGCGCATGAAGTCGAGGATCTCGGCGCCGGTGCGGCTGTCGAGGTTGCCGGTGGGCTCGTCGGCGAAGATGATGGTCGGCTGGCTGGCCAGCGCGCGGGCGACGGCCACACGCTGCTGCTGGCCACCGGAGAGCTCGCTGGGCCGGTGCTTCAGTCGCGAACGCAGACCCACCGTGTCGATCACCCGATCGATCCACACCTGGTCGCCCTTGACGCCACCCAGCAGCAGCGGCAGGGTGATGTTCTCCTCCGCGGTCAGAGTCGGCACCAGGTTGTAGGCCTGAAAGATGAAACCAACAGCCGTACGACGCAGCTCGGTGAGCTGCTTGTCGTTGAGCGTGGCCAGGTAGGTCTGGCCGATGTAGACAGCGCCACTGGTGAGCGAATCGAGACCCGCGAGGCAGTGCATCAGGGTGCTCTTGCCGGAACCGGAGGGGCCCATGATGGCAGTGAACTTGCCGGTTTCGAACTGCACGGTCACACCGTCGAGCGCACGGACTTCGCTGTCGCCACCGCCATAGATCTTCGATGCGTTGTCAGCGCCGGCGGCCGCCACGAGAGTCTGAGAATCTGTCATGGAACTGTTGTACTGGCCTGACCGCTGTATTTCATCCCCTGCTGGGGTGACCTTTGTCAGCCGGATGGTTGATCTGTGGCGCCCGGCGTCACCAGACCACTCTCGTAGGCAACCACCACGGCCTGCACCCGATCGCGCACGGCGAGCTTGGTCAGCACCCGGCCCACGTGGGTCTTCACGGTCGCTTCGCCCAGGTAGAGCTGCGTCGCGATCTCACTGTTGGACAGCCCGCGGGCCATCAGCTTCAGCACCTCCAACTCGCGCTCGGTGAGGTCTGCCAAGCCGGGGGCAACCACATTCGGGTCCATCGATGGGCGGCGCGACACCTCCTCGATCAGCAGTCGCGTCACCGAGGGGGCCAGTAGCGCGTCGCCGGCAGCGATCACGCGCACCGCACTGATGAGTTGGTCCGCAGGTGCGTCCTTCAACATGAAGCCGCTGGCCCCGGCACGCAACGCCGAGTACACGTAGTCGTCGAGGTCGAACGTCGTGAGGATCAGCACCCGCGCGGTGCCCTTCGACGCGACGATCTGGCGAGTGGATTCGATGCCATCCATGACCGGCATGCGCACGTCCATCAGCACCACGTCTGGCGCGCTGCGTGCGACCACATCCACCGCCTCACGCCCGTCGCCGGCTTCGCCCACGACGGTGATGTCCGCCTCGCTCTCCAGGATCATGCGAAAGCCGGCGCGCACCATTGCCTGATCGTCGACCAGCACGACCCGTATCACTGGGTACCCCTCACTGGCTACCCACCGGGAAGATCGCGCGCACACGCCACCCTCCGCCGGGCCGCGGCCCCGCGTACAACTTGCCGTCGAAGGCCGCAACACGCTCACCCATGCCGACCAGGCCGAAGCCCGGCCCGTCGTCGGTCAGCGCTGCAGCTGCGCCGCGACCGTCGTCGACCACCTCGACCGTCAACGACGAGCCCTCACGAACCATCGAGACACTCACCTCCTGCACCGGGCCGGCATGGCGGCGAATATTGGTCAGAGCCTCCTGCACGATGCGGTAGGCGCTCACTTCCACGCCTGCCGGCAGGTGACCCAGGCTGCCCCGGGTCTGCACCGACACCGGCAGATCATTGGTGGACGAGGCGAGTCTCTCGATCGCTGCAAACCCCGGCTGCGGAGCCAGCGACACCGCACCCTCGGCATCACGCAGCACACCCAGGATGCGGCGCATCTCCTGCATCGCCGCCCGCCCCGTCTGCTCCACGGCCTCCAGGGAGGTGTCGACACCCTCGGGGCCGGCCAGCAGTTGTCGACGAGCGGCCGCAGTCTGGATCACCATCAGACTGACGCTGTGCGCCACCACGTCGTGCAGTTCACGTGCGATGCGGCTGCGTTCTTCCTGCACGTGCTGATGGGCCAGCAGCGTGTGCTCGCGTTCAGCGCGCTCCGCGCGTTCGACCAGTTCCTCTGATCGTTCGCGTCGACGACGCATGTTGTCGCCCAGCAGCACTGCCGCGGCGATGACGACAGGCGTGGAGAGCAGCGCCTGCCAGGGAGCGTCACCGTGGACCGCGCCGAGGGTGATGAAGCCGATCACGACGATCAGCAACCCGATGGCGGACCTCCACAGCACCAGCCCACTGCGATACGCACCGAGCGTGTACGCACCGATCAACACGCCCACCCACCCGGGACCAGCCGAGTTCTTGATCTCCAGGCTCATCTGGCAGATCGTCACCGCCAGCAGCACGAGTGCGGGAGACCGGCGACGCCACCCAACGGGCAGCGAGGCCCCGACCGCGAGCACGGCGCCGAACGCACTGGGATCGGCGATGTCCGAGTCGCGAATCGACGCATGAACGACCACCGCCGCGACGGCCAGACCACCCGCGAGCAACCAATCGGCAGCCGCTGGGTGCTCGCGCAACCATTGAATTGGGTGGCGGCGACTCATGGTGGATCGAACGCTAACCGAGGCAGCGATTTGCAGCGTCCGTCTGCGGTCGGATGTCGCCTACGCTCCTGGGGTGATTCCGTGCACCGCCTGTGGTTCGCCCATTCCGGCTGGCGCGCGCTTTTGCCCCTCGTGCGGTCACTCGGTCGCGTTTGCCCAGCCAGAAGAGCGGCGGATCGTCACGGTTCTCTTCGCTGACCTGGTGGGTTTCACGACGCTCGCCGAACGGATGGACCCCGAGCAGGTGAAACGCCTGATCGACGCCTGCTTCGAACGGCTCGTCGATGTGGTGGTCGAGTTCGGCGGCAAGGTCGACAAGATTCTGGGAGACGGCATGCTGGTGCTCTTCGGTGCACCCGTCGCTCACGAGGACGATCCGGAGCGGGCGGTCCGCGCGGCGCTCCGCATGCAGGCCGCACTGGCGCACTACGTCGGTATCAGCGAACTGGTCGGCAGCGCCGACATTCGTATGCGCGTGGGCATCAACACCGGCGAGGTACTCGTCGGCACGCTGGCCGGGACCGACTACACGGCAATGGGCGATGTGGTCAACACGGCCTCACGATTGCAGGCGAGCGCCCCCAGCGGCGGCGTGCTGGTCGGCGACACGACGTACTCACTCACCGCCGACACGTTCCGTTACGAACCAGGTGGGTCGTTGCAACCACGTGGCCGCGAGCAAGCGATGACGACATGGTTGGCTGTCGAGCCGACAGCTCCACCTGGCACTCGGCGGCGGCGCCGGCGCGACATCGGCATCGTGGGCCGCCAACCCGAGTTGACCATGGCTGGCGCGGCACTCGAACTGGTCACTCGTAACGGCCGCGGTGTGCTGCTGCACGTCAACGGCGAGAACGGCGTCGGCAAGAGCCATTTCGTCGACGAGGTTGTCCGCCGTGCACGTGAGATCGGCGAAGTGACCGTCTTGGAAGGCGCCTGTGTGCCGTACGGCGAGGCGAACGTGTGGTGGCCGATCGCCAGCGCGCTCGGGAACTACCTCGAGCTCGACACAGGTGTCGACATCGACGCCGCTCGAATCACGGCACTCGAGCGGGCACAGGCCATGTTCCCATCCATCGACGCCGTCAGTGCCGAACGCCTCGTCGATGTGTTCGCACATCTGCTCGGCTACCCCTCGCCCATCGACCGGCTCGATCCCGTGAGCGCACGCAACACCATCCACCAAACGGTGGCCATGGTGCTGGAGGCCCGATCACACCGCGGACCGATGATCCTGAGCATCGACGACGTCCACTGGGCAGACCCGGTGATGCTCGATCTGCTCGATCATCTGGTCACGTCGCTCAGCCGTCACGCGTTCCTGCTCATCACCGCCATGCGTCCGGGGCACGAGGCGCTGTGGCCGCCGCGATCAGATCGCGGCACCGTCGTCTCCCTCACGTTGCAGCCACTCACCCGGTGCGATACCGACGAGCTTGCCACTGCGCTCTTGGGCGGTGCACAGCACAGTGAACACCTGCTGACCGCCCTGTACGAACGAAGCGGTGGCAACCCACTGTTCCTCGCCGAACTGGTCGCGCTCACCGAGGCCGGAGGGGGCCACCGAGAGCTGCCCGACTCGCTGCGCACCCTCATCGCGGCGCGTCTCGACCAGTTGACGCCGGAGCAACGCCAGGTCCTGGAGAACGCGGCAGTGCTCGGCACCAGCGGGCGCATCACCAGCCTCGAACGATTCGCAACGGAACTCGGGCAGCCGTTCACCGACGCAACCCTTCACGAACTCGACGATGCGGGCCTGATCGAATTGCACGGTCTCCGGTGGGAGTTCCGCAGCGAGTCGGTTCGAGATGCTGCCTACCAAACGCTGACCAAAGCCGCTCGCGCCCAGCGTCACGCCGGTATCGCGAACGCAATGGAGGAGATCGGGCAGCTCGACGATCTCGCCCACCATGCCGCCGCTGCTGCCGAACTGGTGCAAGAGCTCGGTGCAGTCGACAGGGTCCCTGCCGACATCGTCATCCAAGCCATCCAGTACCTCACCGCAGCCGCGGACCGAGCCTTCGCTGCGGGCAGCTTGCGAATGGCAACGCGGCACTCGACACGGGCGCTCGCGCTCGCGCGAGCGGGCGACCGCACCGCGCCGTCAATTCTGTGCGACGCAGATCTGGCGCACCTGCACCTCGTCCGCGCCGGGGCCTACATCGATCAGCGCAACTTGGCGGCGGCGAGCGCCGACATCGACGCCGTGCAGATCATCGCCGACCAGTTGGGCGACGTTCGCCTGCAGGCCGAGTCGTATCGGCTACGCGGCTCACTCAGCCAGGCGGATGGTCGGATCGAAGATGCCCGCCGCGAGCTCGGCCGGGCGGTCGACCTGTTACGCGACGCAGACGACCCGCCGGCCCTTGCCCAAGCCCTACGGGTACGGGGTTTCATCGAGATGTTCGGTGGCTCACTGATAGATGCCGAGTGGTTCTTCGGCGAGGCACATGGCCTCTACGCGGATCTCGCCGACGAGCGCGGCCTTGCCTACATCGAACAACACCGAGCCTGGATCGCGTTCATGTCCGGCAACCTCACGACCGCACGTGAACGGCTGACCCACGCCGCCGACGCTCACGAACGGATGGGGGACCGCAACGGTGTTGGTTGGGCGCTCGGTCTGCTCGCGTTCGTCGAGTTCTTCGAGGGTCACTTCGGCAACGCCGAAGCACTGGCTGACATTGTCGGGAAAGAAGCTGAACTGCGCGGTGATGTCTGGGCGGCCAGCATGATGGACACGCTGCTCGCCGATCTTCGACTGTGGCAGGGCAACCTCGAAGAGGCCGCCGTCCTTGCCGAAAAGGCGCGCGCGCAATTCAAGAAGATCAATGACAAATTCGGCCTCGCGCAATCGCTGTCGCCGTTGCTTCGGGCGCAAGTCGGCCTCGGCCGTCGCGCCGCCGAACAGCGCACCGCTGAGGAACTGCTGACGTTGGCCGACACCTCACAGAACGGCCCTGCACCGCTGATGGCGGTGGCGGGGGCCGCCATGCACCGTGGCAACCCCAACCTTGCAGCGGCGACAGCGGAACGGGCGCTGACGGAGATCCGCGCCATTGGCGGGAGCTCGTTCGAGCCGATGCTGATCCTGGCACTCGCGTATGCACAGCAGGGTCGCGTCGATGATGCGCTCGTCGCCCTGGAATCCGTACCAGCGGATGGCAGCGACCACCCCTTCACGCACGCCGTCGCCGCGCTCATCTACGCCGCGGCCCGGCAGCCCGAGGTTGCCATCGGGCACGCCGACTCGGTCACCGTCGTCTCCGGTGCCACCTACCTCGACCAGGTTTTCGCCTATGTCGCGGCAGCGGCTGCTGCACTGCAGATGGGTGACACGGCGCACGCCGAATTGACCGCCCAAGCCGCCGTTGCACGGGCAATGGCCGTTGGCGATGTTGTCGCGATCGCGCTCTCCACCGAGATCTTCCACGCCATCACCGCCACCCTGCACTCCGCTCATGATGAGCGAACACCGCTCGGTGAAGGTTGGGTCACCCTGCTGCAATTGCTCGCTGACACGAGCAGCGACGCCACACCGGCGCCGATGGCTACCGCCAGCGAGTAGGCCCAGTCGTCAACCGGCCAATGAGCCGCGGCGCCACGGAAGGTCGGCGAGATACTTCTCCGCCGCAGGGTGCGGGTCCATCACCTGGTCCTTGGGGAGTGGCACAGCGGTCACGACCGGCGGTCGGTAGCGAACCTGGCAGCCGGGGCAGTGATAGAGCGGGCGGGCGTGTTCGCCGACGCGACGAACCTCGACGGTGTCGGCGCAGCGCGAGCAGCGCTGGCCGTTGCGGCCATACACCGCGAGCCCACCAGTAGCCTCCGAGGTGGTGACCTGATATTCGGCCTGCAGGTTGGCGCGCAACGTGCGTGACGCGGCGTGGATGAGTTGCACACAATCGACGGGGAGCAACGAGCCGACCTCGGCAAACGGGCTGAGCTCGCAGGCCCACAGGATCTCGCTGCGATACACGTTGCCCACGCCACAGGCCACGTGTTGGTCGAGCAACACTTCCGAGATGGGGCACTCCGGCTCGGCATATTCGTAGATGCCTCGAGCGCACTCCATCAACTTCTCATCGGGCGCCGTGCACAGGTCTGGGCCGGGACGGCCCATACCCGGGTGCCGGAAGCGATCGAACTCGCGATACGTCTCGACCGTGGGTGCATTGAAACAAGCGGCAACCCAACCCGGCACTTCGATCGCGACACGCATCTGATCACTGGGGCGTCGCCACCGTTCGCCAGTGCGATAGAGGTGCCACGAACCGTTCATCCGCAGGTGCGTGTGCAGGACGATGCCGTCGTCCCACAAGATCTCGAGGTGCTTGCCGTGGGTCTCGATGCGCTCGATGACCCGGCCGATGGCAGGGCGGGGCCCGTACAGCCGAGGGGCGTCGAAGCGTGTGATTGCACGACCGGTCAAAGCAGTACGCAAGGCTGCGCCGGCGCGGTGGATCGTGTCTCCCTCAGGCACGCGCCACAGACTACGCAAGCTGGAGACACCCTCGCGCCATACCCCGGTTGGTCGCCAGGTCGGTAGCGTGCGTGCGTGGATACTGACGACGAGATGGATGTTGACACCACCGCTGCGGCCGAGCGCGATGACGCCGCCGAAGAGGTCGTGATCGACGTCGAGCCGATCTCGGATCCGGTTGCAACGGCTCGCCGCCGCCACGGCGCAGCCGGTGCGATCTTGGCTGCCGGCATGTTCGGCCTGGACATTGCAATGGGTCGCAAGCCCAAGGAAGAGGCGCCCGTCGTGGTCGCCGCCAACACCGAGCCGGTCGACATCGAGAAAGACGGTATCGAGGTCGAGATCGACGAGAACACGTCGGTGTTCGCCCCACCGCAACCACCATCGGATCCATTCCCGCGTCGCCGCCGACGCAAAGTCTGACGATCCACGTGAGGGTTGTTCGACTGGTGTTGATCGCTGCGATGTTCATCACTGGCGGAGGTCTCCTCGCGCCTGTGCAGACAGCTACCCACGCCGATGAAGCAACCGTCGAGATCACCGATTCGCGTCTGCTCGACGAACTGGCCGAGCTGGCACCGATGCGTGCTCAGAGCACCGCTGTGCCGCGGATCACCGTCGAAGTTCTGACCACTGACGACGTAGGGCTCGCAGCTGCGATCGACCGTCTCGGCGGCACTGTCACCGGCAGCGTGACCGGCCAGATCGTGCAAGCCGACATGCCGGTGAGCCAACTGACAGCGCTGGCAAACACCGCCGGTGCCGGCTATGTGCGCGCCCCTCGGTCCGCGGGGTACATCCCACCTGACACCCGCCGAACCGAGACCGCACCCGGTACCGGCATCCCCGGCGCTGAGCTGAGCATCACCAACGCAGCCGCCTGGCACACCGCTGGCTTCACGGGCGCCGGCGTCCGCGTGGGCATCGTCGACTACTTCAATTTCGCCATCTGGGACACCACCGAGCAGGGGCCGCTCCCAACGTTGGCCAACGGCCACACGTTCTGCCGTGACGGCACCAACTCAGGCCTGTGCAGCGGCGAAGCGATCGCCAGCTACTCGAACGGCGGACAGCATGGCGTGGCGGTCACCGAGATCGTGAAGGACATGGCGCCCGGTAGCGACGTGTACATCGCCACCGTCGGCACCGTGGCAGACCTGCAGGCGGCGGTCAACTGGTTCGCCGCCAATGGAGTCTCCATCATCACCAGGTCACTCGGCTCCGCGTACGACGGCCCGGGTGACGGCACCGGTCCGCTGGCGGCCGTCGTGGACTCCGCAGCAGCGAAGGCAATGGTGTGGTTCAACTCCGCCGGCAACGACGCCATCGATGGCTACATGCGTCGCTCGGTGCCCACCAACCTTGCCGCCAGGGGGTACGTCGACTTCTCTCGCGACGGTAGCGGCGACACGTGGCTACGCCTCGACGGCGGTAGCAGCGGTGGAGTGTTGTTCGACGGCATCCGGTGGAGCAACGACTGGTATCTACCGGCCGCGCAGCGCACGGACTACTCCGTCGAGTTCTGGGAGCCCAAGACGACCGCTCACGAGTTCGACGGTTCGTACAACCCGGTCTCGACCAGCGAGTTGTATCCGATCGACATCGATCCCAACCGTGCGGGGATCCAGAACGTCTATGACGCCGACCAGCGCGGCGGCGCCACCCCGTTGGAGGCCGAGGACCTGTTCGTCTACCCCAACAACATTTTCGGGGAGTACTCGGGCATCGTCTACATGCGCATGCGGCGCAATGCTGCGACACCCGTTGGTGCAACGCCAGACCAGCTGGAGATTGCACTCGGCGACGGAGTGCTCGAACCTGACTACTACGACACACCGGGCAGCGCCTCGAAGCCGGTGGTCGACTCGAAGAACCCCAGTGTGATCGCGGTCGGCGCCATCGACCCACCGGCGGGCAACACAATCGGTTACTACTCGTCGCAGGGCCCCACGTTCGACGGTCGGATCAAGCCCGATGTCGCAGCGCCTGCCGGCTTCGCCAGCGTGGCGTACGGTCGGCCGTTCCAGGGCACCTCGGCTGCGTCCCCTGTCGCCGCCGGCAGCGCTGCGCTGCTGTTGGGCGCAGGCCTTGCTGTTCCTGGACGCTCGTTGGCCGCGCTCGTCAGGCACCTCACCGTCGACCTCGGCGCCATTGGCAAGGACAACGTATTCGGCTCCGGCAAGGTGTTGCTGCCTGCACCACCGGTACCACTCGCCACCACCCCCGGGAGGTACGTCGCGCTCACCACCCCGTCGCGGGTGTTCGACTCGCGCAGCATGCCCGCTGTCGGCCTCGGCATCGGCCCGTACCCACAGTTCTCCATCGTCGACGTCGATGTACTCGCAGGCCTGGCGGCACCGCGCGCATCGGTGTCAGCGGTCGCCGTCAACATCACCTCCACGCGCTCCCCCGCCACCGGGTTCATCCAGGCATCGCCCTACCTCGCCGCTGCGACAGGTGCCACCTCGACACTCAACATCTCCACGCCGGGAACTGACCGTCCGAACTTTGCCATTGTCCCGGTCGGTCAGGACGGCAAGGTCAGCCTCTACCTCGATGTCGGCGGCGACGTGATCGTCGATGTGCTCGGCTACTTCCAGACCGGCACGGCCACCGCTACCGACGGCCGATTCGTGTCGATCGCTCCCGAACGGTGGATGGATTCGCGCAACGCCGGCCTGCTGCCGGCGGGGACCAGCGCCCCAACGCTCGTGGCAGCGGGCGGTATCGCCACCGCGGTGCGGTTGGCCACCACGGTCGTGCCCGCCAGCGGCGTGTCAGCACTCGTCATCAACGTCACTGCCGCGGACTCGGCATCACCCGGCTACCTGGTAGCGATGCCCAGCGGCGGCAACCCGGCGGGCACGCAGCACAGCACGGTCAACTACACACCAGCCGCTCCTGCAGCCAACTCGGCCATCGTGCCGGTCGGCCCGGACGGTTCGGTGGCGGTGTACACCACTGCCGCGACGAACACCCTCATCGACGTCGTTGGCTACATCACCGACGCAACTGCCACCGACACCACCACCGGCATGTTCCAGCCCGTCACTCCCTCGCGCGCGTACGACACCCGGGCGCTCACCGCCTTCAGCGCTGGCGAGTCACGTACCATTGCTCTCAACACCGCTCCCGGCGTGGTCGCCAACGCCTCAGCGATCTCGTCCAACCTGACCGTCACCGGCCCGACAGCGACCGGCTTCTTGACCGTCTACCCCGTCTTTGCGCCGGCCACCTCGAACCTGAACTACGGAGCTGGGCAGACAGTGGCCAACGCCGCGCTCCTTCGTGTCAGCCCATCGGGCACCGTTACTGCGAGAATGAGCGAAGCCGGGCAGCTACTGATCGACGTCAACGGTTTCTTTCTCGGTTGATGCGCGCGCTACAACTGGTACCGAACCAATCCACAACGAACTGCGGCGAACGATGAGCGAACAGACTGATACCAAGACCGGCTGGCTCTCGGGCGACGAGCTCGAGA